>CAVESN010000008.1:0-6760 GCA_963618365.1 Bacteroides uniformis | reverse complement strand
CCGAGCGTCCCCATGGTCATTGCAGGCGCATGTGTGAACATCTCTGTCGGAAAGATGTTCCAGGCAGGCATCCTTACCGGTTTGATGCTCTCCTTGGCTTTGTGTATCACCTGCTATGTCATTTCCGTCAAGCGGGGGTATCCCAAGCATGCAAAGGCAAACCGCGCTCAGAAGTGGGAGGCCTTCAAGAATGCCATCTGGGCTTTGATCATGCCGTTGATTCTCCTCGGGGGAATCCTCAGCGGGGTTTTTACTCCCACTGAGGCCTCGATTGTCACTTGCGTCTACGCTTTGATTGTCGGTATCTACGTCTACAAGGAGATCTCCTGGAAGGATGTGCCGAGAATCATCTGGGAGAACATGAGATCCTGCTCCTCCCTGATCGTCCTCATCGGACTGGCCAACGTATTCGCCTATATCCTGACTGTTGAGCGCATCCCGCAGCTGGTTGCCACCACCATCCTCGGCATCACCCACAACAAGTACATCATCATCTTCCTGATCAACATCCTTCTCTTGTTCGTCGGTATGTTCATGGAGAGTCTTGCCGCCATCATGATCACCTTCCCGGTCCTGCTGCCTGTTGCAACTGCCATCGGTATGGACCCGGTTCACTTTGGGTTGATGGGAATCCTGAACTTGATGATTGGTTTGACCACACCGCCGGTTGGCATGTGTGTCTGCACCGCCGCCCAGATCGGGCATGTCTCGGTCTACAAGTCGTTTAAGGCGAATACTCCGTTCCTTATTTCCAGCCTTGTCGTGCTTGCACTGGTCTCCTACGTGCCGGCCATTACGCTCTGGATTCCGAACATGTTCGCGTGATCAATAAGGAGGAATGCATGAAGCGAGTGATTGTGATTACCGGTGCGGGGGGAGGACTTGGCAGTGTTTTCGCCAGGAAGTTCGCTGCGGACGGATATCGTGTCGCGATTCTTGACTTCAACCTCGCGGCGGCCCAGAAGGTCGCCAGCGAGATTGGGGATGAGGGGAATGAGGCGATTGCCGTCGCATGCGATGTGACGAGCAAGGAGTCGATGGAGAAGGCGAGGGAGGAGGTGCGCTCGCGCTACGGCAAGCTCAATGTGCTGCTCAACTGTGCGGGAATCCAGGACCCCTTGGCCAAGACAAGCCAGGAGCGGTATGTCGCTGGGGACGAGAAGGACACGGAAGTAGCCAAGCTTGATGCCGCCACCGATAAGAGTGACCTTGTCGCCAAGAGGAGAACTTTCTTCAACCTTGACAGTGAAATCCTGGAGAGGGTGATGAAGGTCAACTGGCTGGGAACGCTTATCAGCTGTCAGGTCTTTGGTGTCGACCTTGTCGGAAATGAGGGGAACTCCATCATCAACATCACCAGCATGGCTGCCTACAATGCCCTCAGCATGGTGCC
Source organism: Bacteroides uniformis (assembly GCA_963618365.1). Lineage (GTDB taxonomy): Bacteria > Spirochaetota > Spirochaetia > Sphaerochaetales > Sphaerochaetaceae > RUG023. Next base: position 5,367 of record CAVESN010000008.1, on the reverse strand, counting down.
CGCATACGCCTCCAGCAAGGCCGCGGTGGACACCTTCACCAAGTGGCTCTCCAACTATCTCTCAGGCGGGGAGGGGAAGGTGAGAGTCAACGCCGTGGCCCCGGGGTATTTCCTTACCCCACTCAACCACGACATGTATGTGGCCCCCGATGGCAGTTATACCAAGCGCTACGACCATGTGATTACCAGGACGCCTATGGACCGGCTGGGGGACCCCCAGGAGCTGTATGGGGCGTTGAAGTTCTTCGCTGATCCCGTTCTTTCCGGGTATGTCACCGGACAAGTCATCGCAGTGGATGGGGGATTCCTCTCCTGCCCAGGAGTCTAAGGAGGTTTGTAATGAAAGGAATAGTGGTTCTTGAACCGGGAAAGATGGAGCTGAAAGAGCTTCCCATGCCCGAAATCACCTCTCCCGACCAGGTTTTGGTGCGGGTGAAGGCAAGCGGAATCTGTGGCTCTGACGTCCATGTCTACCATGGCTCCAACCCCTACGCCAAATATCCCAGGGTGCTCGGCCACGAGGCATCGGGTGTCATCGAGGCGGTGGGAAGCGATGTGCATGACCTTAAGAAGGGAGACGGCGTCGTCTTCGAGCCGATCACTTATTGCGGACATTGCTATGCGTGCAGAAGCGGCAGGCACAATGTCTGCAGGGAGTTGAAGGTCTTAGGCTGCTCGGTTGACGGAACCTTCCGCGAGTATGCTGTCGTGCCTCGGACACAGGTCTACAAGTACGACACGAGCAAGATGTCATTCGTGCAGGCCGCCGCATGCGAGCCATATACGATTGGACTGCAGGCGACCAGCCGCGGAGCTGTGCGCGAGGGGGACTTGGTGCTCGTCCATGGAGCCGGACCGATTGGATTGATTCTTTGCAATGTGGCAAAGAGCCTTGGCGCGAAGGTAATCGTCTCTGAGCCGAACGAGAAGCGGCTTGCCTGGGCGGTGAAGTTCGGCGCTGACTGGTCGGTAAATCCCGGGAAGCAGGATTTGCACTCCTTTATCAACGAGCTTACCGGAGGGGAAGGAGTCAATGTGGTCTTCGAGGCCGCAGGTGTCCCTGCCTTGATCCAGGATGCGGTGAAGATTCTCTCCCCCGCGGGACGCTTTGTGCCCATGACTTTCGGCAAGGAGCTGATTCCCATCGATTTCCAGGCGATCAACGCCAAGGAGTTGACCATTGCGGGAAGCCGCCACCAGTTCCAGAAGTTCCCACAGGTCGTGAACTTCCTGCCGGAGCACCTGAAAGAGGTCGACATGCTCATCACGCATACCTTCCCTGCCACTGAGTTCGAGAGGGCGTTCTCCACGCTTGCAGATTCCTCTAGCGGTGCCAGAAAAGTCGTTCTGACTTTCTAATTTTCTGCTGTTCTCTCTCCGTGAAACTCCATACAATAACCCCATGGAGAGAGAACAAGCTTTTCAAAGACTGCTTACCTTTGACCGTAAGATCACATTGTTGTCCCATATCGCTGCAGTACTGGAATGGGACCAGGAGCTCTATGCCCCCGCGGCGGGAAGTGATGAACGCGGACGGGAGTTGGGGTTCATCCACCAGCAGATTCATGCGCTCGAGGCGGGTGAAGAGACAGGAAAGTTGCTTTCCCTTGCATCTCCCGGTTCCGACGATTTCGAAAATGCGATCATCCGTGTTAGAGCCCGCTCATACCACAAGCACAGGAATGTCCCCTCCTCTTTGGTCGACGCTCTCAGCCAGGCGACTGCAAAGGCCTATCCTGTTTGGCTTTCTGCGAGAAAAGCCAAGGACTGGAAGCAATTCGCTCCGGCAGTCAGGGAAATCATTTCCCTTGAGAAAGAACGTGCTGAGCATTGCAGGAAACCCGGAGAGAGCTTGTACGATGCTATGCTCGATGAGTACGAGCCCGGTGCAAAGGTTGCATGGGTTGACCAGATGCTCAAACCCCTGGCTGCGGTAATCGGCGCCATCGGACAAAAGAGGAAGGAGCAACCGGCCTCTTCCTTTATGGAGCGCACGTATCCTGTTTATGCGCAGGAGGCTTTGCACGAAGAGATCATGAAGGCCATGGGTTTTGATTTTTCCCGGGGTCTTAAAGCTCTCAGCGCACACCCGTTCACTTCGACCCTGGGGGATGATGATGTGCGCATCACCACCCGTTATGAGGAACGCGGATTCATGGATTCGCTTTACAGCACCATCCATGAATGCGGACATGCCCTTTATGAACAATGGGCTTCGCATGGCCGAATGAAAGGGACATCAATTGCTGGTGGTGCGAGCTATGCACTTCATGAAAGCCAATCCAGGCTTTGGGAGAACATCATCGCTCGCAGCCGCCCCTTCCTTTCCTTCTTGTTCCCCAAGGTGAAAAAGCAATTTCCGCTGGAGCTGGAAGGGGTTGACTTTGAAACTTTCTATCGGGGGGTGAACAAGGTTGAGCCGAGCTTTATCCGCACCAGCAGTGATGAAGTGACGTATGTGCTCCATATCCTTTTGCGCTATGAGATAGAGAAGATGCTGGTTGATGGTTCTTTGCAGGTGCATGAGGTGCCGGAAGCGTGGAACGAGCTTTCCCGGAAACTTTTGGGTGTCACTCCTCCGGATGATGCAATGGGATGCTTGCAGGATGTCCATTGGGCCTGCGGGCAAATCGGCTACTTCCCCACGTATGCGCTCGGTAACCTCTACGGTGCCCAGATCTGGGATGCCCTTAGGAGGGATTTCAACCCGGATCCTTTCCTTGAAAGGGGAGAGCTGGATTCCATCGTTCACTGGCTTGGGGAGCATGTTTGGCGTCATGGGATGCTCTATAGTCCGGATGTGCTGATAAAGAAGGTGAGCGGGAAGGCGCTTGACGCTACTAGTTTCACCAGCTACCTTGAAACAAAATATAAGGAGCTATGCGTATGACGCTTCCCAACAAACTGACTGTAGCCCGCCTTGTCATGGCGCCGATGTTTTTCCTTGCTTTCAATGTGCGCAATTGGCTGGGACCGGCATATACCGTTCATTCCAGCATTGCCTGCCTTGTGTTGTTCGTCCTCATCGAGTTGACTGACTTGCTTGACGGACAGATTGCTCGCCGTCGGGGTCTGGTCACCGACTTGGGCAAGGTGATGGATCCGTTCGGGGACACGCTTTCCCATTTGACCTATTTCGCATGCTTCATGATGAGCTCCATCATGCCTAGCCTTGTTTTCATCATTATCATGTACCGCGAGTTTGCGATTCTCTTTGTCCGGCTTCTCATGGTCAGCCAAGGGCATGTCATGCCGGCAAACAAGTGGGGAAAGAGCAAAACGGTCACGTATGCGGTGGGCGGGGTGCTTGGCATCCTCTATTTGTTTCTTGCAAGCATGATGGACGAAAATGTGCTTGCTCCGATTTACCTGCTGATGCAGGTTGTTTTCGTGCTCTCTGCGGTCGCAAGCGTGGTATCGTTTCTCAACTACATCCGTTTGATTGTCCGTGACGGCAGTCTTGGAAAGATGACGAGGTGAAGAAATGAAGTATACAGTCTCATTTGGGGAAATCATGGTGCGAATCACTACTTCCGGGGTGCAGAAGATTCGCCAGTCCTGGCCGGGGGAGGCCACTATCAGCTTTGCTGGCAGCGAAAGCAATGTCGCCCAATCGCTTGCCATGCAGGGATGCCCCTCCAGGTTTGTCACCAAGCTTCCGAAGAATGATGTTGCATGGTGCTGCATGGCCATGCTTCGCGGATGCGGGGTTGATGACCGTAGTATTGTCGTCTCTCCCCGGGGACGCATGGGGGCCTACTACGTTGAAGGTGGCGCCGACCAGAGGTCCAGCAAGGTCATCTACGATCGGGAGGATTCGGTCTTCAGCCACAGCAAGCCCAGTGATTACGACTGGGAGGAGATTTGCAAGGATGCTGACTGGATGCATCTCTCTGGCATCTCCCCTGCGATTTCCCGGGATACCGCCGAGGTGACCATCGATGCCGCTAGGCGGGCGAAGAAGATGGGACTTACCGTATCCTTCGACATGAACTATCGCCAGAAGCTCTGGCTCTGGGATTCCTCAAAAGATCAGAAACAGCTGGCACAGGAGGTTTGTGCGCAAATTCTTCCCTATACGGATGTGCTGATTGGCAACATCGAGGATTCGCCCGTCGTGGGGGTTTATACCAACGATTCAGTCGAGCACAACCCTGAGTTCTGCAGGACTATGGTTGACCGTTATCCCAATCTGAAGCTGATTGCGACTATCTTGAGGGAGATGCCGTCCGCCAATATCGATACCTGGGGTGGAATACTCTATGACGTGGAACACGACAAGCAGTATGTCGGGCCGCTGGTTGACGGCCAGTACGCTCCCTGGCATATCAACGATATCGTCGACCCGATTGGCGTCGGAGATGCCTTCAGCGCGGGACTTGTCTATGCGCTCAAGGATCCGGACATCAGGGGTGACCTGCAATACGTGCTGGATTACACGCTTGCCTGCTCCTGCCTTGCCCACACCATCAAGGGAGATTGCAACTACACCACCAAGGAAGAGGTGCTCGCCCTGTTGAAGAAAGGGTCCAGGGGAAGCGGGAGAGTGCTTCGCTGACCACCTCTTTACGCAAGTGAGCATCTTCACTATGCTCAAAATGGCCACCAAAGGAGCATGCATGCAAGAATCGACCCTCGCTGGTAGAGTTGTCCCTACAAAAGGGGGTTGGTGATGTTCACCATGCGCATGGCAGGCGAAGGGGATATAGAGACAGTTGTCCGCTTCTACCAGGCTGTCGAGGAGGACTCCAGCCGCCTGTTATGCAAGCCGGAATGTTTGATGGAGCCGATTCAACGCTCTTTCTTGGAGAAATCCATTGTTCAGATACAATTGCTCATGGGTTTCTGGAATGACGAATTGATCGGGTCCGTGGTAATCAACCATGAACCTCATCCTGAATTCAGCCATGTCCAGTGGCAGATAGATGCTCCAAAGGAGCAAATAGGCATCATCCACCACCTTGCCGTATTGCCCCGTTACCAAGAATTGGGACTGGGGAAACAAATGCTGGTCTACCCCTCTTCATGGGCGAGGCAACAAGGGCTGAAGGCGCTTCGTTATGATGTGCTGAAAAGTGATATTCCTCTGCAGCATTATGTGGCTATGAGCGGGTTCCATTTCCGGGGTATCGTCATGCGCCGTCTCACCGAGAGAAGGACTCTTCCCTATGGTATGTATGAAAAGAGCATGTGAGCGGACTTGAATCCGGGAAGTTTGTCCTCTTTGCGTTCTCTGAAAAATGTTGGTACCATGTAAAGAGGAGAGAATGGGATGAAGCACATATCGACAAGCATCTACACGTTCGAGGAGCTGATACGCACGAATGCCCTGTATGTGGACAAGACAGCCCTGCTGTATGAGCTGAT
>CAVESN010000007.1:17576-31807 GCA_963618365.1 Bacteroides uniformis | reverse complement strand
GGTTTAATGAAATTCCTCTACAGAATTAAAGGATATTCGACAAAAAACTTCGGTTGGGAGATCAAGAAGGAGAGTTAGTTGTAGACAACACAGATGGATGATAATAGAGCTTTAACGGCTCATTGCCCTCAATCGGTTATGTGCAATCTTCTTATCAATAGGTAGTAGGTTGCCTGTGTTCTGGTCCTTTGGGCTCCTTTTCCTTCACTTCAACCCACAATTCGTTCATCTCCTTGACATGTTCCTTGTCGAGGGGGATGTTTCGTTTGGTGCTGAGCTTTTCCACTTCATTGAACCGTGTCTCAAATTTCTTGTTGGCACGGTGCAGTGCGGTTGTGGGGTTGATTCCAAGGTGCCTGGCATAATTGACTACGGCGAAAAGGAGATCTCCGACTTCCAACTCAACTTCATCCTCGACTCTGTCTAGCGCCGTATCGGCTTCGATGACTTCGTCAAGCTCCTCGCATACCTTGTCGATGATTCCCTGCTTGTCTGGCCAGTCAAAGCCAACCTTGGCTGCTTTCTTCGATATTTCCTTTGTTCTTTCGAGGGGGGGAAGAGAATCGGGAACATTGCTGAAGAAATTATCCGCTGAGGGTTTCCTTCCTTCCACGTTTTCCTTGATCTGATTCCACTGCTGTAAAACTTGTTGTGGTGTGTGCGCTTGAGAATTTGCGGTAAATACATGGGGGTGCCTGCGCACCAGTTTCTCACACACACCGTTGATGGAGTCAACGATGTTGAAATCAGGTTTCTCGCCATGCATCTCCATAAGCATCATCACATTCAGCATGATGTCGCCAAGTTCTTCCTGCTCTCCCTTGAGGTCTTTCTTCGAAAGGGCATCAATATATTCCCATGTCTCATCCTGGACATTTCCCGCAATCGATTTTGGGCTTTGCTGGCGGTCCCACGGGCAACCATCGTTGCTACGAAGCATGGTGACTATGTGAAAAAGCTCCATCAAAGCTTCGCTCAAATTATCTTTCTTTTCAAACTTGTATGGAATCATAGTCTGATAATGGTACAATCATGACACTTTTTCAACCGCAACAATTGTTGCAAGTTGGTGCTAACGGTCGTACACTTTTTGGGGGAGGTAAGCTATGGCTTTGTTGCTTTCAGGCATTCATGCGCTATGCGTCAGCATGGACGAACCTTTGCAATATGATGTGGATCTTCGCATTGAGGGCAATACTATTTCGCAGATTGGGAAAAATGTTGCAAAAGGGGAGGGGGACACGGTTCTTGATTGCCGAGGGTGTGTGGTAATGCCTGGTTTAGTCAATTGCCACCACCACTTCTATCAGACCCTTACGCGCAACCTTCCCGCAGTGCAGGATGCAAAGCTTTTCGATTGGCTTGTCTACCTGTATGAAATATGGAAGCATATCGACTCTGAAGCAATAACTGTTTCAAGCCAGCTAGCCATGGCGGAACTACTCAGAACAGGATGTACTGCAACCACGGACCATCATTATCTCTACCCAAGAGGTTTTATTGGAGATATCATGTCGCTCCAGTTCGCGTCCGCAGATACGCTTGGCATGCGGTTCTCTCCCACAAGAGGATCGATGAGCAAAAGCAGAAAGGATGGCGGGCTTCCTCCCGACACCGTAGTCCAGACTGAGGATGAAATTCTCAAGGACAGCGAGAGAGTCATCAACCAGTTTCATGATTCCTCTCCTATGGCCATGCATAAAATTGTCCTTGCGCCTTGCTCCCCTTTCTCTGTGACGAAAGAATGCATGCTTGCTAGTTCCGCTTTGGCAAGGAAGTACGGAGTAAGGCTGCATACCCATCTTTGCGAGACTATGGATGAGGAAGAGAATTGTCTTAAGAGTTATGGGCTTAGGCCTCTGGATCTCATGCAGGAGTGCGGCTTGATAGGAGAGGATGTCTTCTATGCGCACGGCATCCATTTCAATGACGAAGAACTGGATATGCTTGCAAAGACCCATACTGGCATCTGTCACTGTCCTGCAAGCAACATGCGCCTTGGAAGCGGTATTTGTAGGACTAGGGATATGCTGGATAGGGGAATCAACATGGCCCTCGGAGTTGATGGCTCTGCAAGCAACGACTCAAGCGACATGCTCGGAGAAGTAAGGCTTGCCATGTTGCTGGCCCGAGTAAAATACGGGTCAACGGCACTGACAGCCCGCGAAGCCTTGAAAATGGGTACGGTAAATGGCGCCCGAATGCTTGGGTTTGATACTATTGGAGAACTCAGGGAAGGGTGGGGTGCGGATATCGCGGTGTTCGATGTGGATGACATCTCTTATGCCGGTTCCCAATCAGACCCATTGGCTTCCCTTGTATTCTGTGGAGACAGCCACATAGCCAAGTATACCATCGTCAACGGTAAAATAGTTGTCGAGAATGGACATGTGGTAGGAATTGACGAGCATGAGCTTACTCATCATGCCAATGAGGTGGCAGCAAGATTACTTTCAGCCAGATAAAAGGGTTGAAAATTCCGGTTCAATCCCTTTTGTGTGGAATGAGGGAATAAGGAGTTGGACAAGGATATTGAAAAGAAAAAAGCTAAGCCCTTAAGGTTGTATATGCAAAACTAACCAGGAAAGGGGACTTAGCTGAATGAACAATATCATGTTCCCAACTGAATTGAAAGGGTTCATCAACACCGAGACACTGATAGGCAGGACTGTATCGGAAAGGGAGATATACCTGATAAGGGGGACGACCAGGGAAAGGGATGCGCCGCTATGCGGGAAATGCGGATGCAAGATGCATGTGCATGGGAGCAAGGAAGCGAACATGAGCCACATACCGATCGGATCCAGGTTCTCCGCGATCCGCCTTGAGAAGAGGCGCTACAAGTGTCCTTCATGCGGCAGGACCGCGACGTAGCCCGTCTGACGGGGCTGGGGAAGAACACCGTCAAGGAGATTGACAAGAAAAGGCTCGAGGGGAGGTTCACCCAGCTGGACGGCGAGGGCAGGCGGGTGCTGAAGAAGCCGGAGGTGCAGGCGAGGCATCTTGGCGTGGACGAGTTCAAGCTCCATGACGGGAATGTGTTCGCGACCATAATAATCGACCTGGACCGGGGGAGTGTCCTCTGGCTTGCGCACGGGAAGAGAAAGCAGGCGGTGTATGACTTTATAGACCATGTCGGGGAGCAGTGGATGGACGGCGTCGAGGCCGTGGCCTGCGACATGAACAGCGACTTCCAGGAGGCTTTCGAGGAAAGGTGCCCGCACATACAGGTGGTCTTCGACTACTTCCACATAAAGAAGAACCTGAAAGAGAAAGTCATAAACGAGATCAAGAAGGATGAGGTGAGAAGGCTCATCGCCGAGGGCAGGGCCGAGGAGGCCGCGTCACTGAAGCGGACGAAGTACATCCTGTGCTCATCGAGGGAAACGCTTGCGTCAAAGGACAAGAAGGCGGCCGAGACGGAATCTTCCAGCCGGGATGCCGGGCCAGGGCTCTTCGAGGGTGGTGAGAGGAAGGTCTTCCATGGCGGCAACATGGAACGGTACGAGAATCTCATCGGCAGCAACAAGCTGCTGTTCACCGTGGACCTGGTGAACAGCAGCTCTCCGATGCCTACAAGATGAAGGACGAGGCGAAGATGGCCGAATCAATAACGGAGATAATCGACACCTGCAACGCCACCGGGAACGAACACTTCATATGGTTCGCCAATCTCCTGGAGAATCACTTCGAGGGCATCATAGCCCATGCCTCCCTGCCTTTCTCATCCGGCAAGGTGGAAGGAATCAACAACATGATCAAGACAATAAGGCGTACCGGATATGGGTATCCCGACGATGAGTACTTCTTCCTGAAGATCATGGATCAGAGCAGAAAGTCCTATGTCAGAAACGAGAAATCCCACAGGAAATGTGATTGAGCCAAAATTGCTATAGCCAATTTCCAAGTTGTCCTGGTTAACGAAAACAGCTAACTTTCACACTGAATCTCCGATGGCTGTGTTCAAAGCTTCACTTTTTCGCAACTTCCTGACTAGTCGCAAATCCAAGGAAGAGGGTAGAGTGTCCTTGTTCGGGAGGAGACTATGAAGATTGCCATTCTTGGTGCGGGAGCGATGGGATGCTTGTATGGATCCTATCTGGGGAAAGAGAATCAGGTGACTATGGTTGATGTGGGTCAGGTCGTGGTTGATGCCATCAACCAGCATGGACTTACCATGGTCGAGGGTGAGAAGGAGATTGTTACAAGCGGTATCCATGCTGCTTTGAGTGGAAGCGATATAGGAGCGCAAGAGCTTGTAATCATCTTCGTCAAATCCACACAGACACTACAGGCGATGAAGGAGAATGCGCATCTCTTTGGTGGGCACACGTATGTGCTGACATTGCAGAACGGTGCGGGGAACAATACCGATATCGCCCATTTTGTGGATCCTTCCCGCATCATTGTGGGAACGAGCAGCCATAACAGCGTGACCTTGGCTCCTGGAAAGTTCTTTCATTCCGGAAGTGGTCCGACCAATATCGGTCCGAACGTGGCATCCAAGGAGAGCGAAGTTATTGTCCATACGATTGCAGAAGTTTTCCGAAGAGTCGGCCTTGAAGTGAACGAGAGCGAGAATATCCGCAGGATTATTTGGACAAAGCTTTTTGTCAATTGTGCGATCAATGGTCTTACCTGTGTGATTGATTCCCCTATCGGAGAGTTGCGTGAGAATCCTTATCTTTGGGATCTTTCGCGGAAAATCATTTATGAGTGTGTCCTTGTCGCAGAGGCTGATGGGGAGTACTTCGACCGCAAGGAGGAGGCCGAAATGGTGTGGAGCGTCATTGCAAAGACTGCCAGCGGAACTGCCAGCATGGTGCAGGACCGCCACCATAAGCGGCTTACCGAGATTGACAAGATTAACGGAACGATAGTCTCTCTCGGGGAGAAGTACCACATCGATACTCCCTATAACCGCATGTTGGTTTCGTTGGTTCATTGTGTGGAATCACACTACCCAAGGACCTGAGGCAAGGCAGTTTTTTGTTGCGTTTTGTTGTATTCGTGGTAGGATAAACCATCTCGCAGGGATGAAAAGCCGGGAAGAGTCTCCTTTTTGTTGCAAAACGTTTTGGATTGTTACATTTTCTCGGTTTTTTTCACGCAACTTATTGAAACGACTTGCCCTCTCTTTTTAGAGTAAGGAAAAGCAGGTCTACCGGCATCCTTTACAAGTTCTAGCCGGAAGGAAGGAGGCACATGGTGCCGCAATGCGTTATCGAACTGAAGCACATCATGAAACGGTTTGGGGAAGTTGTCGCCAATGACGGCATCAACCTGCAAATCAACCGGGGGGAGATTCTCTGTCTTCTCGGGGAAAACGGCTCCGGAAAAACCACGTTGATGAACATGCTTGCCGGCATCTACCAGCCTGACGGGGGAGAGATTCTCAAGGACGGGAAATCGATATCCATCCTTTCTCCGAAAGACTCCTTTGCCTATGGTATCGGCATGATTCATCAGCATTACAAGCTGGTTGATGTCTTCACTGCAGCCCAGAACATCATGCTCGGACTAGATGTCAAGAACATGGATGTCGAAGAGATAGAGAAGAAGGTCAAGGAGATTTGCGACCGCTATGGATTCGATGTGGACCCGAAGATGAAGGTCTACGACATGTCGGTCAGCCAAAAGCAGACGCTTGAGATTATCAAACAGCTCTATCGTGGTGCTGAGATTCTGATTCTTGATGAGCCCACCGCAGTGCTTACTCCTCAAGAGACGGAGAAGCTCTTCAGAATCTTGAAGAACATGAAGGAGGACGGCAAGGCGATTGTCCTCATCACCCACAAGCTAGCCGAGGTTATGGATGTTTCCGACAAGGTCGCCATTCTTCGCAAGGGCAAGTACATCACTACAGTCAACACCAAGGAGACCAGTCCCCAGGAGCTGACCAACCACATGGTGGGCCATGCTGTCACATTGAACTTGGAGCGGCCACTGTATGGTCACCCGTCCGACAAGATGGTGATTGAGCATTTGACTTGTCTGGATCGGGAGGGATTGAAGCGTCTTGATGATGTCTCATTCACCTTGAAGACCGGCGAAATCCTCGGAGTCGCGGGAATATCCGGAAGCGGGCAAAGGGAGCTGCTGGAGGCGCTTACCGGTCTCTATCCTATTTCGGAAGGGAGTGTGACTTTCATTGATGCTCAAGGCGAAAAGGTTTCCATCGTTGGTAAGAGCCCGATGCAGATTCGACGCCTGGGTGTTGGCATGGGTTTCGTCCCTGAAGACCGTTTGGGCATGGGCTTGGTCGGCTCAATGGGAATGAGTGGAAACATGATGCTTCGTTCCTGGAGGCAGGGGAAGGGTATTTTCTTCAACAAGAAGGGGCCCGAGAAGCTTGCAAAGAAGGTGTGGGAGGAGCTGGATGTCGTTACTCCCAGCATCAAGTTCCCTGTGCGGCGCATGTCGGGTGGCAATATCCAGAAAGTGCTAGTCGGACGGGAAATTGCCAGCCATCCGCCGGTGCTTCTCACCGCCTATGCGGTGCGAGGACTGGATATCAACACTTCCTATGCAATCTACAACTTGCTGACCAAGCAGAAGATGGAAGGTGCGGCTGTCATGTATGTCGGAGAAGAGCTTGATGTGCTTCTCGAGTTATGTGACCGGATTTTGGTGCTTTGCGGAGGAAAAGTGAGCGGAATCGTGGATGCCCGCCATGCCACCAAAGAGGAAATCGGGCTTCTGATGACGACAGTCGGGGGCAAAAAGGAGCGAGCCGTATGAACGAATCCGTGAAAACTCCCTTGATTCGTCTTGCCAAGAGGGACGGGATGAATCCCCGTGCGGTATGGGCTATTCGTATCGGGTCCATCCTGTTTGCATTTCTCCTGGGAATGATTCCCATTATCATGGCGGGTCAGAATCCTTTTGCCTCCTATGGCATTATCATCAATGGTGCTCTTGGTAAGCCCGGATATATCCGACAGACTGTCAAGAGGGCGATACCGCTTCTTGGCTGCGCATTGGCAATTGCCCCCTGCTTCAAGATGCGTTTCTGGAACATAGGAGCGGAAGGGCAGATTACCATGGGAGCCATTTTTGCTTCGTTTGTGGCAATCACATGGGGAAAAGTGCTTCCCTCGCCTGCTTTGCTTCTAATCATGGCGCTCTTTGGAGTTGTCGGCGGAGCAGTGTGGGCTCTGGTTCCTGGCTTTTTCAAGGCTAAGTACAACACCAATGAGACTCTTTTCACATTGATGATGAACTATGTCGCAATCGGTATCGTGCGTTGGCTTCAGGGCGGTCCTTGGGAAGGGAGACAGGGAACTCAGTTGATTCCCATGTTTTCGGAGGCGGCAAGGCTTCCCAATGTGTGTGGAGTCTATTGCGGATGGATTATCGTGCTTCTTCTGGTGGTCTTGGTTCATGTCTATATGAACTACACCAAGCATGGATATGAGGTCGCTGTCATCGGAGATTCGATCAACACTGCCCGCTATGCGGGCATGAATGTCGGCTGGATCATGATGAGGACAATGCTCTTTAGCGGTGCCATCAGCGGTTTGGTCGGATTCATGCTGGTCTCTGGCGCGAACGGAACCTTGAACAGCGATGTTGCGGGGGGCGTAGGTTTCACCGCCATCACGGTTGCATGGCTTGGTCAGCTCAACAGCTTTGCTATGATTGCCATCGCGGCAATCCTCGCAATTATCGGCAAGGGTTCCGCAACGCTTCAGACGAAACTTTCCGTCCCTGCGTCGGTTGCGGACATTGTCAGTGGCACCTTGCTCTTCTGCATGCTCGGGTGCGAGTTCTTTATCAACTACCGGTTGATATTCCGGTCCAAGAAAGAGAAGGAGGTCCAAGCATGAATGCGATAGTTCTTTTGTTTGCTGCCGCAGGAGCTTATGGCACTGCCTTGATGCTGGGCACCCTTGGAGAGATTATCACTGAGAAGTCCGGCAACATGAACCTCGGAGTAGAGGGAATCATGTATATGGGAGGCATTTTCGGCTTGATTGCGCCGAACCTCTATGAGCAGGCGGTGGGGGAGGGCAACGCCAGCCCGTTTGTGGCCATACTGCTTGCAATCGTTGCATCGTTTGCCGTGGGAGCCCTTGCTGGAGCCCTATTCAGTTTTCTGACAGTGACCCTTAGAGCCAACCAGAATGTGACTGGACTTGCCATGGCCACTTTCGGCACGGGAGTTGCTAAGTTCGCCGGAGAGCTGAGAAGACTGCAGGTTGGTGGATATGTCACGCTTTCCAATGACTTGAAGTTCTCCTTCGACAACCACTTTATGCCAACCTTTTTGAAAAAGATTCCTGTGCTTGGTCCCGTGTTGTTTGATCAGTCGGAATTCTTTTACCTTGCGATTCTTTTGGCGGTGCTGACGCATCTGTTCTTGACCAGAACGAGGAGTGGCCTCTATTTGAGAGCTGTCGGTGAATCCCCCTCCACTGCGGACGCCGCAGGAATCGATATCGTCCGCTACAAGTACCTCTCCACCATCATCGGTGGTGGTATCTCGGCGATGGGCGGCATGGCGTATACCATGACAACCGCCGGCTGTGTATGGATAGAGGCTTCTCTTTCTGGTACTGGCTGGCTTGCGGTTGCACTTGTCATCTTCTGCACATGGAGACCTCTTAATGCCGTTTGGTCCTCGATTCTTTTTGGTGCGCTGATGATTATGTATCTTCGAATTATCGTTCCTTTCTTTCCGACGGAGCTGTATAAGATCCTGCCGTACTTCGTGACAATCGTCGTGTTGGTCATCACCAGCATGCGTAATCTGAAGGACAAGCAGCCTCCTGCTTCGCTTGGATTGAACTATTTCCGTGAGGAGCGGTGATCGGCAGGAAGATTCCTGCATTTTGTATGTGGCAAAACGGGCCCTAGGTCCGAGAGAAGTTAAGGAGAGTCTATGAGAAAACTCACTGCTATCAGTATGGCGCTGCTTTTTGCAGCATCGGCTGTTTTCGCCAATGGCGGACAGGAAAAAGCTCCCAAGGCGGAGACTGCAGCAAAGAAGGCTACGAAGATTGGTTTTGTTGTCATCAACGACGAATCCGATCAAGGCTACACATGGAACTTCATGAATGGCATGAACGCAGCTCTCGATCAGCTCAAGGCCGAGGGATACAACGTAGAGCTCCTTGTGAAGAGAAACACCAGCGAGAGCGCGATTTGCAAGGACAACAACCTTGAGCTTGCCGAGGATGGATGCGAGATCATCTTCAACAACAGCTACGGGTTCGAGCCGTTCATGCTTGAGGCTGCACGCGAGTATCCTGACACCAAGTTCGTCGGAATGACCAACTGTGGTTCCCAGAGCGATGGCAATCCCAACACCTACAACGCATTCGCCTCCATCTACGAGGGTCGATATGTGGCTGGTGTGGTTGCAGGCATGAAACTGAACCAGATGATTGACGAAGGCAGAATCACAAAGGACCAGGCCGTGGTCGGGTATGTGGGCGCTTATTCCTTCGCTGAGGTTATCTCCGGTATGACCAGCTATTTCCTCGGTGTCCGCTCTGTCTGCCCGAGCGCAACCATGAAGGTTTACTTCGTCGGTACTTGGGGTGACGCAACTCTGGAAGAGGCTGCTGCAAAGAGCTTGATCGATGCCGGATGTGTGATGATCAGCCAGCACTCCGATACGACGAGTCCCTCTCTTGCCGCGCAGAAGGCGGGTGTCTTCCATACCGGTTACAACACCGATATGACCAAGGCCGCTCCGAATGCCTCCTTGCTCTCCTGCCGCATCAACTGGGAGCCCTACTTCTACACCTTTATCAAGAACTACATTGACGGTGTGGAGAACACTTCCGATTACACCGGTACCATGGCGGAGGGTGCGGTTATGGTGACTGACCTGAACACTGCCATCGCTGCTCCCGGCACTGCCGAGAAGATCGCCCAGGTCGAGGCTGACCTGAAGAGCGGAAAGATTCAGGTCTTCGACACCAGCACCTTCACGGTGAAAGGGGAGAAGCTGACCCATGCGTTTGCACTTGACACGGACGGCGACTTCACTCCCGATAAGGAAGAGGCTGTCTACGACGGCGCTTTCCATGAGTCCAAGTTCCAGAGCGCTCCCTATTTCGCCATTCAGATTGATGGCATCGAGTGGCTCAACGCTGCCTATTGATTCTTTGCAATTTGCTTGCTTCGGGACGTCGAAAGGCGTCCCTTTTACGTGTCCGAACGTTCCCTTGACATGGAAAAGAGGTGGGGAAATAATGGCGAAAGTTAGAGTGTTCTCACTCTTCGGGGTGGTGTATGCAGCTTGATGAATTGCCTCTAGGCAAAAGTGCGTTGATTACAAAAGTCGGCGGACAGGGAGCTCTCCGCCAACATTTTCTGGATATGGGGTTGCTTCCCGGCATGGAGGTGCATTCGGTGAAATTTGCACCGTCCGGAGATCCTATGGAAATCCGAGTGCAAAGCTATGAACTTTCCCTCAGGAAGGAGGATGCTTCCCAAATCTCCATTGGCGATGTGCATGACATTCCGCTGGAAAGTGGCAAGAGGAATGAGAGGAAAACCGTTTCGCATCCTCGCCTTGGGGAGGAAACGCTCCGTGAAAAAAAGGTGGCTTTGCCGGGAGATGCGTTGTTGACCTTTGCGCTTGCGGGGAACCAAAACTGCGGAAAGACCACACTTTTCAACCAGTTGACCGGGAGCAACCAGCATGTGGGAAACTTTCCTGGCGTCACCGTGGACCGAAAAGACGGGGAGATTCGTGCTCATGCGCATACATGTGTCACCGATCTTCCCGGAATCTACTCGATGAGTCCTTATTCGGATGAAGAACTGGTGACACGCCGCTTCATCTTGCAGAATCATCCCAAGGCCATCATCAACATTGTCGATGCGACAGCTATCGAGAGAAATCTCTATTTGACCATGCAGTTGATGGAACTGGATATTCCCATGGTGCTCGCGTTGAACATGATGGACGAGGTAAGGGAGAGCGGAGGCACCATTCATGTCAATGAACTTGAATCGCTATTGGGGATTCCGGTTGTCCCCATTTCCGCCGCAAAAAACGAAGGAGTGGATGAGCTGATTGACCACGCCATCCATGTGGCACGCTATCAGGAGAAGCCTCTCATCACCGATTTCTGCAATCCCAACGAGGATGGAGGGGCCGTGCACCGGTGCCTGCATGCAATCATGCATTTGATTGAAGACCATGCGCAGCGCTGTGGAATTCCCGTCCGATTTGCGGCAAGCAAGGTGGTGGAAGGGGACCGCTTGGTCCTTGATGCTTTGGATTTGGATTCGAATGAGAAGGAAATGATAGGGCACATCATTTCCCAGATGGAGAGCGAGCGAGGCCTTGACCATGCCGCGGCAATGGCGGATATGCGCTACGATTTCATTCGAAGTGTCTGTAGCGAAACCGTCGTCCGTCCCCATGAGAGCAAAAGCAGACAGCGCAGCGAGAAGATTGACCGAATCCTTACGGGAAGAAGGAGCGCCATTCCTTCGTTCGTTGCCATCATGGCCTTGGTCTTCTTCCTTACCTTCAACGTAATCGGAGCATGCCTGCAGAAGCTCATGTCTGATGGTGTGGATTTCATCATACAGCTCTGTGACAGGGCGATGACGGTGGCGGGAGTCAATTCCGTTTTGCACTCCTTGGTCATAGACGGCATCTTTTGTGGGGTGGGCAGCGTGCTCAGTTTCCTTCCCGTCATCGTGACTCTGTTTTTCTTCCTTTCCTTGCTTGAGGATTCCGGCTACATGGCCAGAGTCGCTTTTGTCATGGATTCTCTTCTCAGGAAAATCGGGTTGTCCGGGCGTTCTATTGTTCCCATGCTCATCGGTTTCGGTTGTACCGTGCCTGCTGTGATGGCGTGCAGGACCCTTTCCAGTGAAAGGGACAGGCGCATGACGATTCTTCTTACACCGTTCATGAGTTGCAGTGCGAAGCTTCCCATCTATGCCTTTTTCGCATCGACATTTTTTCCTAAGCACGCTGCATGGGTAATGGTGGGATTGTACGGGCTGGGAATCCTCTTTGGCATTCTGAGCGCGTTTTTGATGCGTCAAACAATCTTCAAGGGAGAACCTGTTCCATTTGTCATGGAACTTCCCAATTATCGCATGCCCAGCGCAAGGAGCGTGTTGCAATTGATGTGGGAGAAGGCAAAGGATTTCCTTGTCCGTGCGTTCACCATTATCTTTATTGCTACCATCATCATCTGGTTCCTTCAGGCTTTCGGGCTTCGTTTCCAGTCAGTGTCCAACTCGTCGGAAAGTTTGCTTGCAGCCATTTCCCGCTGGATTGCGCCTCTTTTCAGGCCTCTTGGATTTGGTGATTGGCGCATTGCAAGCAGCTTGATTACTGGATGTTTGGCCAAAGAGAGCGTGGTGGCGACTTTGCATGTGCTCTTCACTAGCACTGCGAGCTTGGAGCTGATTTTGGGTGGAAAAGAGGCGCTGAGCCTGCTTGTGTTCAGCTTGCTCTACACTCCCTGTGTTGCTTCCATCAGCGCAATCAAGCGTGAACTTGGGGTCGCCCATGCGATCTTTGTGGTGGTAGGCCAATGTCTGATCGCCTGGGTCGTTTCGTTTCTGGTTTACCAAATCCTTCTTCTTGTGGGATGAGGGGAGCTGTGCATGGAAGATAAGAGAGAAGAGATAGGCCGATGCGTTATCTGTGGCGCCGCTGCTACCCGTCTTACCCCCTCGTTTGGGCCGAACGATTTCGTTATTGCCGCTGATGGGGGGTTGAAGTGCCTTGAAAGTCGGGTACCCGATTTGGCAATAGGCGATTTCGATTCGCTCGGATTTGTTCCTGACAAGGTGAAAGTAATAAAGCTTCCGGTTCGCAAGGCGGATACCGACATGCTCTTGGCTATCCGCTACGGCCTCGAGAGGGGATATTCCCGCTTCGTTCTCTATGGGGGAATGGGGGGAAGGCTGGATCACACAATTGCCAATATCCAATGCCTTGTCTGGCTTGTCTCTCAAGGTGCGCGGGGAATGCTGGTGGGTGATGAGCAGAGCGTGGTGGTCTCCGGCAGTGGAGATACGCTGCGCTTTAGCAGGGAGAGCGTAGGGGTGGTAAGCTTCTTTGCATGGGACGGAAAGTGCGATGTATTGCTTGAAGGGTTTGATTATCCTTATGACGGGATGCTTTCGAGTATCTATCCGATGGGAGTCAGCAATGCGTTCGTAGGAGAAGAAGCATCCGTGAGTGTGAGAAGCGGGCTTCTTGTGAGCATCTATCCTACCTTTGGCGCAAAGCTTGTAGGGTTCTGACCTTTCTGCTATGGTCAAGAAAAGGGGTGCACATGCTTGACGCTATTGGTTCGTTCTTGCAGGGAAGCGGACCGCTTTCTCTTATGGCTGTCTTCTTCGGGAAACTGCTCGAAGTCACGCTTTCCTGCCTTAGAAACCAGCTGGTGGTCAAAGGTCAGAGGTGGCAGAGTGCATTGGTTGCAACCATCGAGTACTTTTGCTGGTTCATTATCGCGGCAAATGTGCTGACTGGTACGGTCACCTTTGTCCGTCTTGCTTTGCTTGCGCTCGCATTCGCCCTCGGGCAGGTGGTGGGAAGCCTTGTGGAGGAGCGTCTTGCGCTTGGTAGTGTCATGCTGCAAGCCATTTTCATGGAGCCACTTCTGGCAGACCAGGCAGAGAGAGCATTGCGTAGCGAGGGTTTCGGCCTGTCTCGCTTGTCCGCATGCGGGATGGATGGGCAGCAACGCCCCTTGCTTTTGATCTTGCTTCCCCGGCGTATGACCAGGAAGGCAATGGAAATTCTCCGGAAGGTTGACGAGAGAGTTCTGGTAAGTACACTTGCCACCTCTTCCCTTTATGGAGGCATGGTCCCCAGGATGCAGAAATAGGATGAAGGCAGACCATCGCTCGGATGGATATCAGAAATATCTCTCTATCAAGTTCATTACTTCCCGCTTGGCATCAAGATGCGCATCGTTTTCTTCCGTGAAGAGCACCGAGGGATTAATGTTCAGCGCATCGCAGAGCTTGAGCAAGGTGGAGAGTGTCGGGGTTCTTTTCCCTGTTTCGATGTAGGTAATCATGTTTTGGGAGATGCCTGCCGCTCGGGCAAGATCCATCTGGGAGAGCTTGCGCTCCTCGCGTATATGTTTCAATTTCGCAATGACCAATTTTTGACTATCTTCAATCGTGTGCATGCGGTTATTTTACATCATTTCCTACGAAAAAGACAAACTAAAACTGTTTTTTGGTATAATGCACTATCTTCGTTTCTCTTTCAGCTTTCAATC
>CAVESN010000007.1:14155-17566 GCA_963618365.1 Bacteroides uniformis | reverse complement strand
GGATGATGGGTTCGAGGCTTGCCTTGATGATGGCAATCCTGTGGTGCCAGGAAAGGGGCTGCCTTGTCAGAAAGAGCAGCTCTTTTTCCAAGTCCTTGTCACCCTGGTAGCTGGATGCGATCCAGCGGGAGATGTTTTGGGTGGAGACCATGCGCATCTGCCTTACATCCACATAGGATATCTCGAAGCACAATCCGCTCTTGCGAAGAGTGTCCTCCAGCTCCTTTCCGTTCCAGCGGGAGATTGGCGGACCGGCTTTTGCGTAGATTGCTCTCTCGTACTCGCGCATCTTCTCCTTCGTGCGTGCTTGGGGCACGAAATCCGAGAGGCGGCTGCTTTCCGAGGGAATCGCTTGCGCGAGGGAGATGACAGCCTTGGGCGCTAGATGTGATTTGATGGCATCCAGCCTTACGCGGTCCTCTCCAAGCCGGGAAAGCACATCCCGTCCGATGACCGCTTCAAAGAGGAGGTCCTTGTCCATCTCAGAAAAGAGGGATTCGATGCTTTGTCGGTGAACTTCCGGTTTTTGGAGGTCGGGGAGTGTTGAGGCGTAGTGGCCGATATAGCTCTCCTGCTCGGGAGTCTGCACTTGGGCGACGACAAGACCTTCGGGCACTGCACGGAATGCGGGCCAGAGCAGCATGCCGTAGCCAGCTCCGAGCACGAGGACCCTGTCGCTTCTTCTCAGGGAAACCTGTCCATAGAGCTTCTCTTTCAACTCTTGCATCATCGTACCGTTTTCGCTGACGGTCCGGTTCACCCACATCTCCCGCGTCTTGTCCCCGGGGGAGAATGTCAAGTTCTCCTGGTATGCGTCGATTGCGGCGTTTTCGATCTGTTCCTCCCTGTGCTGCAAAACCTGGTCGTGGATACTCTTCTCATATCCAATCTTCCCGGGCTGGTAGAAGATTTTTCCCTGCAGGGAAGCCGGCAGGTATTGCTGGGCGACCCAATGATCCTTGTAGGAGTGGGGATAGAGGTAGCCGTCTCCATGGCCGAATCCTTTGGAGTCCCTAGTTGCATCACGCAGGTGGTTGGGGACTTCTGCTTGCGCATTCTCCTCCTCGACGGTCTTCAAAGCGTCGAAGAAGGCAAGAGTCGAGTTGGATTTTGGAGCGGTTGCCAGATAGAGCGCCGCATGGGTGAGGTGGAATCTACCCTCGGGAAGTCCGATGCGGTCGAACGCGGCCGCATCCGCTTCGACTACGACAATCGCCTGCGGGTCTGCCAGCCCTATGTCTTCACAGGCACTGATGAGCATGCGACGGAATATGAAGCGACAATCCTCACCGGCAGCCACCATCTTCGCCAGCCAGTAGAGGGCCGCATCAGGGTCGGAGCCACGGATGGACTTGATGAAGGCGCTGATCACGTCGAAGTGGTAGTCTCCCTCCTTGTCGTAGAGAACCACTTTTCTCTGGATGGATTCCTCCGCGGCTTCCTTGCTGATCCAAATCTCTGTTTCCTCGTTGGCGGGAGGGAATGGCTCCGTGGAAGTCTCTACCGCCAATTGCAGCGCATTGAGCAGGCTTCTTGCATCTCCCCCTGCAACCTCCACAAGATGTTCAAGCGCTCCCTTCTCGAAGGAGATCCGGTATTTCCCGTATCCTCTTTCCTTGTCATGCAATGTTTGGTCTGCGATTTTCTCGAGATCTTTTTGGGTGAGCGACTTGAGCTGGAAAATCCGGGAACGGCTCACCAAGGCAGCATTCACCTCGAAGAATGGGTTTTCCGTGGTGGCGCCGATGAAGATCACCGTGCCGTTTTCCACCCAGGGGAGCAATGCGTCCTGCTGGCTCTTGTTCCAGCGGTGGACCTCATCCACGAAGAGGATGGTTCCCTGCCCGTAGTTCTCCATCCGCTGCTTTGCCATTTGAATCTCCTCGCGGAGCTCCTTGACACCGGTGAGCACGGCGTTCAATGTGGAGAAGTGCCGTTTGGTCGTGTTTGCGATGACACGCGCGAGGGTCGTTTTTCCTGTTCCCGGTGGTCCGTAGAAGATGATGCTGGAGAGCTGGTCGGCCTGAATGGCGCGCCTGAGGAGTCGTCCCTTGCCGATGATATGGTCTTGTCCGACATACTCATCAAGGGTGCGAGGCCTCATGCGGTATGCCAGTGGCTGGCTTTTCGTGTCGCTAGTTGCCGCTTGGGAGAAAAGAGTCTCTTCTTTCATTGGTAATTGCTCCCTTGGAAGAACTCGTACAGGCTTCCGCTTCCGATGGGCCTTGGGGTGGTCCGCACATCAATCTCCTCCTCCCTCAGCTTCTCAAGAAATGTGTCATAAAAAAGCTTGCAATACTCTTGGGTGGAGGGAAGTGTGATGGCGGGATAGGAGAGGTTGGCGGTCGCTTTTTTCCCGCGAGCCCATATCTCGTAGTCGTTCGCTACTTCTGAAAGCGCTATCTTGTATTCATAAAGGAGGGGAATCATCTCTTCTTCCACCATCTTTTCCCATTCCACACCTTTCTGCGCCTCGAAGAGGTTTGTCATGCTCTCATCGCTTCCCATCAATTCGTTCGGATTGGCGATGAGCAGGGTTTCGGCAACACTTGGTATGTATTGTTTGCTTTTCTCGGCAATTTGCATGAAAACCGATGCCATGCCACTTTTCCAGCTCTCAAGGCGTTCCTTTGCCAGAGGGATTTCCAGGTGAAGCGCCATCGCTTTTCCTCCGTCACCCAGATAGGTCTCCAGGGACAGGTAGGAAAAGAGGGAGGGGTCGACTTGCTGGCTTGCCTCCACTAGCGCCAGGCGTAGCGCGCTCTCCTCCTCTTGCTGGCTGTGAATGGGCGCCATCGGTTCACGGATGGAGGCGCAAGAGAGCATAATGGACACAAGCAGCAAAAGGGGGATGAGACGTTTTTGCATACGTGGAGTATAGCATTCCCCTTTTTGCTTGCAAAGGATTGCCATTTCGTGCGTGGAGAAGGGTGAACATCCAACTTGCGCCATTGACGATGGGGAGAAAGCTTCCTATCTTTACATAGGTAAGGAGAACAACGCCATGAATAATCAGAGAGCGGAAATGCTTCGCGACGTACGTGTTCGAGAGCAAAGCCTTTTGAGGAATGTGTATCTTTGGATGACTCTCGCGCTTTGCGTGACAGCCTTCGTCTCCTATGCGGTTGCAGTGACCCCGAGCTTGATGAGGGTGTTTTTCGCCAATCCGATGATGCTGATGGTGCTGGTGATTGCCGAGTTCGCAATCGTCTTCTTCCTCAGCGCGCGATTGCAAACCATGAGCAAGGGTGCCGCCATTGGGTCTTTCTTGGCCTACTCGGTGATCAATGGCATCATGTTCAGCTCGATTTTCTTTGTCTATCAACTGGGTGCCGTCTTCAAGGCTTTCAGCGTGGCTGCGGTCATGTTCCTCGGAATGAGTGCCTATGCCACCACGACCAAGCGGGATTT
>CAVESN010000007.1:0-14145 GCA_963618365.1 Bacteroides uniformis | reverse complement strand
CCCTTTGGGGCCTTTTGATTGCCAGCCTGATGAACATGTTCTTCCGTTCATCCAACATGGAGTATCTTCTCTCCTTCCTCGGAGTGATTATCTTCATGGGTTTGACGGCATGGGATACCCAGAAGGTTGTGCAAGTCAACAACCAGTATGCATGGGACATGGATGAGGAGACTTTCTCCAAGCTTGGTGTCGTCTTCGCATTGAGTCTCTACCTGGATTTCCTCAACATCTTCCTCTACTTGTTGCGCTTTTTCTCCAACGGAGACCGTCGCAACTGAGCGTTGCACGGGGAACAAGGGACGCTTCCTTGGTGGGAGGCGTCTTTTTCTTTGCGGAGTGCTTGTTTTAAAAAACTGCGTATAGACACAAGTTTTTAAAGAGAAAATGATGCGGATTGAACCAATGCACCATCAGGGAGAAAGCGTGGGAGGTGCTTTGCGGGCTTCTAAATCCAAGCCTCCAAACTTTTCAGAAACGAATAGCTGTCCTTTGTCGTGGATACGAGGGAGATGTGGTGTTGTTTCGCTAACTCAACAAGCCCTTCCTGTGGGTTCTCGCAAAGGGTGAGGACAAGGAGGGAGATTTGATTCGCTACCGCGACAGCCAGAGTGTTTCGCTGGTTCTGCATGGTAATCACCATGGAGTTTTTCCTTGCATGGGCAAGAATGTCGCTGAGCAGGTCGCCCACGTAGCAGCTTTCAATCCTCATATCTTCTTCCAGATGCCATACGGTAGCGTGGGATGCGATTTCATGGAGTGTCATGGTTCCAGTATAGGAAAAAAACGGAGTCTGGCATATGATGGAGCGCATGAATCTACACATCATAGCCGAAACGCCCTATTACCTGGTGGTCGACAAGCCGAGCGGACTTCCTACCGTTCCGCTAAAGAAAGATCCTCCGACCAAGGAGACGTTGCTTTCTCTCCTTGCACAGCAATATCCCTCGATCCTGAAATTTGGGAAGAATCCCTGGGAAGGGGGAGTCCTTCACCGTCTTGATACTCTCACCCGTGGCCTGGTGCTGGTCGCAAAGGATCAGAACTCCTACGCGATGCTGCAGAAGCAGCAGGACTCAGGAATTATCGTCAAGGATTACCTTGCGGTAAGCAGCATGCGAAGGAACCAGCTTCCTGTGGGTTTCTCTTCCTTTCCCTATGGGGATATCACTGACGGGGACGAGCATGTCATAGGCTCTTGGTTCCGAGCCTTCGGCCAGAAGGGGACGGTTGTCCGTCCTGTGGGCAAGGATGATCCAAAGCCGTGGAAGAGCAAAAGCACCGGGACCTGGTATGAGACGAGGGTCAAGCTAATCGACCAAGGAAAGGGGTCATTCTCCTTCGCTTGCCAGATCGTGCAGGGTTTCCGCCACCAGATTCGATGCCACCTCGCATGGGCTGGCTTTCCCCTTGACGGGGATGAGAGCTACCGGGGCATGAAGGACAAGCCTTTTGGCCTGAGTGCAGTCGCACTCTCCTTCCAGGACCCGGTAAGCGGGAAGGATGTCCATTACACGCTATGCTGAATCGATGACCCTGAAGGGGAGAGGAAAAGCCTTCCCCCTTCGTGCATGGAGAATCCTACCGTTCGATACCGAAGACTATCGTGCGGTTCTTCCAGATGATGATGCGGCTCTCAAGGTGTGCCTGCACCGCTCGTGCGAGCACACGTTTCTCCACCTCTTTCCCAATCTCCCTCAAACCTGCGGCGGTGAACTCATGGTTGACGCGCACGACATCCTGCTCGATGATGGGGCCTTGGTCCAGGTCGGATGAAGCATAGTGGGCAGTGGCCCCGATAAGCTTCACGCCTCTGTCATAAGCCTGCTGGTAAGGGTTCGCGCCCTGAAATGCGGGTAGAAATCCGTGGTGGATGTTGATGATCTTCCCTTGCCATTCGCTGATGAAATCCTCGGAGAGGATCTGCATGTAACGGGCAAGCACCACGAGGTCGATGTCGAATTTGCGAAGCAGTTCCCTGACTTTGGCTTCCTGCTCAGCCTTGTGTCCCTTGACCATGGGAAAGCAATAGAAGGGGACTCGGAACTGGTTGGCGATATGCTCGAGATCCGGATGGTTGCTGATGATGAGCGGAACATCGCAATGGAGGTCCCCCTCGCTCTTGAGGGAGAGCAGGTCGTAGAGGCAATGGCTGGTCTTGCTCACCATGATGGCGACTCTGCTCTTGTAGTCGGAATAGTGGATGGACCAGTTGAGGTTCTGCTCCTTGGCAAAAGCACCGAAAGCCTCGGCGAGTTCTGCGCGGGAACCTTTCATGTCGTTCATGTCCAGCTCCAGGCGCATGAAGAACACATGCTCGCAATCGTCCGTATGCTGCTGGCAGTGCAGCACGTTGAATCCCTGTGCATAGAACCAGGAGGAGACCTTTGCGAGAATTCCCCTCTGGTCGGCGCTTTGGATGAGGATGACGACTTTCTTGTTATCCATTTTCCTTCTCCTCCTCAAATGGCTCGAGGGCGATGCCTTCGGATGCGTCTCCGTTGACTATCTCCACTTTTCTTTTTGCTTCAGACAGCTGCTTCTCAAGCTTCTTGATCAGGGCGATTCCCTCCTCGTAGAGCTTGATGCTCGTCTCAAGGTCTGTCTCTTCCTCTTCTAGTTTCCCTGTGATTTCCTGGACTTTCTTCAAGTCTTGCGCGAATGTCATATGCTCTCCTTGACTGTAGCGGCCACATGGCCGTCCTGCAGCCGAATGTCGATTTCCATGCCATGTACGGCATCGCCGACATGGCTGATAAGTTTTCCGTTGGGCCCGCGTACCACGCTGTAGCCTCGCTTGAGGATGTCCAGAGGGGAAAGCGCATCAAGCTTTGCGTGGAGGGAGTAAAGCGTCTTATCCAGACGCTCTAGAGAGTGGGACATGGCTATCTGTGCAAGTTGCCTTGCGTGGGCAAGCTCCGTCTCCAGCTTTTTCACCCCTTCTTTCGGGTTGTGTCTCTTCAATGTGCTTGCAAGCAGTTCAATCTGGTGCTCCCTATGGGTGAACATGCGGCCCATGGCGTCACGCAGCTCTTCACCTTGGGTGGTAAGAAGCCACTCCCGCTCCTCGATTTTTCTCTCCACGCTTTGCTTCTGCAGAGCCGTTTTTGCCTGGTTGAGCACTTGTGCAAAATGGATGAGCTTTCCCTTTATTCGGGAATTCATGAGGTCTTGCAGGCTGTGTGACTGCTCTTTAAGGTCGTAGTATCCCTTGCTTGCAAGCTCGGCTGCTGCCGATGGGGTGGGAGCCCTCATGTCGGCAGCGAAATCACTCAAGGCCCAGTCAATCTCATGCCCGACACCGCTGATGGTGGGGATGGCGCTGTCATGGATTGCCTCGATGACACACTCCTCGCTAAAGGGGGCAAGGTCCTCTGCCGACCCCCCTCCACGGCCAACAATCAAGAGGTCGCAGAGGTTGAACAGATTCGCCTCCCCGATACGCTGTGCGATGGTGGGAGCAGCGTTCTCTCCTTGCACCAGGCAGGGGAGGATAACCACATCAAGCCAGGGGGCCCTGCGCTGGAGAATCTGGAGGATGTCCCTGAGTGCGGCGCCTGTGGGGCTCGTGACCACTCCCACCTTCTTGGGAAAGAGGGGAATCGTTTTCTTGATGGATTGGTCGAAATAGCCCATGGAGTAGTACTTTTGCTTCCGCGCCTCGATTTGCGCAAGCAAATCCCCGTCCCCGACAAGGGAAACTGTGTCGCATACAATCTGGTAGGAGCCACGCTTTGCCCAGACATCCAAGTGTCCGCTTACCACCACCTTGTCTCCATTCTTGGGAGTGAAGGGGATGCGCCAAAGCTTTCCCTTGTACATGACGCACCCGATCAGGGCCTCGTTGTCCTTCAGGCTGAAAAACCAGTGGCCGGAGGAGGAAGGGCGGAAGTCGCTGATCTCGCCAGTTACCTTCAAACCATAGAAACCTTCCTCAAGGGTGGTCTTGATCAAGGCCGTTATCTGGCTGACCGTCATCTCCATTTCAAGCAAATCGGGCTGCATGGGGGTCAGTATAGGACAAAAACAAAAAGAGCGCACCATGTAGGAGCGCTCTTTCTCACACAAGACTGTGAAATCAGTCTTCGTGCTCGATGGAACCGGTGGGGCAGACGTCGGCGCAAGTGCCGCAATCCACGCAAACTGCCGGATCAATCTTATAGATATCGCCCTCGCTGATAGCACCGGACGGGCACTCGGACATGCAGGTCCCACATGCAACACACGTATCTTTGATTTTGTAAGCCATGATGAACTCCTTGTTCATGAATTTGCCTCAATGATAGCTGTACTCAAATCCAGCGTCAAGAGTTGTTCGCCCCCACAAACATTTACGCCATATACACTTACGGTTAGCCAATCCTAACTGCAGGCATGCGATTCCTATGCGGGAAAAGGGAATATTTCCCTTCAAAATGCAAAACGGGAAAAGAGCGGTATTTGATTTATAGGAGGAAACATATGAATCAACAGTGTTTCGTGCGTGTGGAAGATGAGCGGAAACAGGCCATTCTCGCATTCGACTATCTCGAGAGGGAGCAAAATGTCGATTGGTGGTTCATCGATGAGAAAGGCCATGGTCTTGCCAGCGTGCAATACCCGGAGCACAAGATCCTTGAACCCTTTTGCAAATGGACCATGCTCTTCGGAGTGGAGGCGGCCCTTGCCTACATCAACGACGGAGAGACGAAAGTCTATCTCACGAAGAATAGGGGTGACTCGGACTCGAGGGAGATGACGGGGGCCGAGATGGGTGAAATCCTCTGCCGCCATTGGAAGGAGGTGTGTGAAAAGGGAAAGCGTGCCTACCAGAAGAGAATCTGGCATGTGCTGACCTTTGCCATCGGCATCTACGAGTTCTCTCGCATAGTGAGCCTTGAAAATCAGTCGATGTGCGATGTGGCGGACTCCCTGGTAAAGCAATTCATGGCATGCCAGGAGGAGAAGAGGGACAATGCGTGGGAAAGCTTTGCATCATTTTTGCGCTCGGTTGCGGGAGTGGAGCACGATACGCAGGCCAAGCCCATCATCGAGGACCTCGAAAAGAACTACCAGTTGCTGGATGGCATCCTTGGGCCTGTGGAGATGTCGTACGTCATGACATTCATGGAGTCAAAATATCTGGGAAAGCATGAACGCAATTGAAGCGGAATAGAGCTTTTCCCCATCATCCAGCACAAGCAGAAGATATTGTGGCTGGTTCTCCCGGCTTAGGCGTAAACCCGGCGTTTGTGGTGTGATGATGACGCTGCTTCCCTGGCCGATAACATGGGTGAGGTCGTTCACATACCATGTGGCGGTGATGGAAGTGTCCTGAGAGACGAGATTGCAAGTAAGGCTCTCCGAGAGAGAAAGGGATCCGAGAAGGGAAATGTCGGCGAGTATCTCCTTCGCTGAAGCGCCTGTGATGGTAATTGCCACGTCTCCCTTCTCTGGTTCCTGGAACGTGAAGCTCCTGAGTCCATAGGCATCCTCCCCCGAGGCCTTGACGGTAACAGTTCCCCCTTTTTTCAAGAGGAAGATTCCTTCGCTCTCGGAGAGACATTCCAGCACCGATAAGTCTCTTGACGACCAAAGGAGATTGGCTTGCCGGTTCGTCGTGGCTGTGAATTTCACTTTCCCCTGTCCGAGAAGTTGATACGTTTCTCCTATTGCGATTACTAGCGGAGGGGGAAGCGTCTTGTCGGTACGTGAGACCGCCTCGCTTTGCACCAAGGATCCTTTATGGCTGTGCACAACTGAAAAGGAGACAGTGTAGGAAGTGTCGCTTGCCAGAGCGTCAATCTTCAGCGGGGAGGGAACAGACCCATAGGGATACGAAAGTGTCTTTTCCCCAGAAGTGACAAGAAGTGCTTCATAGGTGGATGGCAATGAGAACTGGTAGGATAGGCTTGAGGAAGTCTGCTTTACAAGGCACAAATCGGATATTCCCTCCGGCACATAGAGCGGTTCGGGACCCTTAAGGAGGGGTGGACCATCAAAGCTGCTGGTAAGGTTTGCTGCGATTCGTATGGTCTGGCTTTCCGAGTGCCCCACCTGGTTGTTCGAAGCGTCGTACAGCCTCACGCGGACATTCCTCTCCTCTGCGTTGCCGTGGAAGGAGATTGTCGTCCCTGTGGCCTTGCCATCTGTCTCCTTGGCGGCGATTACCGAGTCGTCGTTATCATCCACCAGCTCGACCTTCGCAACGCCCTCAAGTGTATCCTTCCATGAGACGTACAGGGAGGCTTTTCCCGAGTAGCTTTCGTCATAAACCGGTGCGAGCGTGGCTGCAACTGTATTGCCCTGGGTGATGTCAACATTCTCACAAGAAGAGGCAATCAGATTTCCCGACTTGTCATACCCCAATACGGAAAGAACCGTGTCCGAGGAAGAGGTAGTCGCAATCGCAACCTGGTACTTGTTCCTCTCCAAGGTGGAACGAGCGATGCTTTGCGTCCCGCTGCCGAAGGTTATCACAAGCCGGTCAACATCTTCCCACGCAAGATCCGCAGATCCAGCCACAAGATTCCTGGAGATGGTCACTGTCGCCACATACGACACGTCTCCCTTGCTCTCCTCGGACAAGGAGCCATCACTGCACCCGAAAAGGAGAAGGGTGGAGAGGAGGAGAAGAAGTTTGGGAACGATGCCAGGGAGACACATGTAGAAAAACTACCTGACTCCTTTGGTGCGGAAAGAAAGAGAATACACTGCGGTATTACCTGTCTTGATGGTGCAGGTAAATTCGTATGTACCCAGATTCCGGTCATACCTACCAAAGGTACAAGTAGCAGAATTTGCATTGTTCAGGCGAGCTGATCCTGGCAAGTTTATGTTCTTATACTCCCAGTTGTATGTGTAGCCGGACGGTAGCGAAGGGCTCATTTGCATTGTGTAAGAGTAATCAGCCCAACCAACTAGCTTCGTTTTGTCGTTCGCTGTTTGATTCGTTACATTCGAACCCTCGTAATAGATGGCACCAGCATACACGGAGGCATTCCAGATGGCTTTTATGCCGTTCTTCCCCTCCACTGTGATGGTGGCATTGCCCGATCCCCTGGGAGTGACAGTCAGGCCACTGACAGTGGCAACGCCATTGTTGCTGCTGTAGGAGGAGACGATTGTCTTCTCGCTTGCACTTGCATCACTCGGATAGTAAGTGACACTTAGCTGTTCTGAGCCATATCCGTTTTGGCCGTTCACGAACAAATCTTTTTGCGCATTGGTGATGCTAATGCTCTCCACCGGTGCAATCAGGGTAATCTGGCTTGTGGTGGCGGATATGCTCTCATTGGAGGTGGATGTCGCAGTGAAGGTGACGACCCTCTCTGCATCCGTGTAGGAGGACATGTCGTCCGAGATGGTGATGTTGCCGTCGCTGTCGATGGTGGCAAGCTCCTCGTTGGAGGATGTCCAGGTGAAGGTTTGCACATCCGCATCCAGCGGCTCCACATGGGCCACCAACTGGTTGTTAACGCCACGTGTGAGGGAGGAGAGGGAGGTGTCGATGACTATCGATGCTACCGGCACACTGACATAGGTGAACTGGTAGCTTGCGGAGTACTCCTTCTCTCCGTCGCTCATGATCAGCGTCAGGTATTGGATTTGGCCCGCCTTGGAGGAGAGGATGCCCGGGGTGTTGCTGTCGATGGTGATGATGTCCCTTCCCGTGGTGTGGACCTTGTCGTCGACAGAGGTGCCGTTGAGCAACCATGTATAGCTTGTGATTCCCTCGACTTCCTCACTGAGGCTGACGGTAATCTGGTCTCCCTTCACAAGCTCCGTGCCACTGAGGGAAGAGGCGCTTATCTGGACGCTTTGCGCGCTTGCTCCTTCGATAAGGATGGTGGGGGAGGCGGGAGTGACTTCCTCCGTCTTGGCGCTTACCGGCCCGGAGACGTCCACACCGTCCACACTCTTGTTCGCCTGTAGCGTGTATTGGTAGGCAACGCCCGTAGTGAGGTCGTCATCATTCCAGCTAGTGCCGGTGATGCCGTCCACGGTTTTCACAAGGGACCCATCGGCATACTTGGTGAGGGTGTAGGAATCGGCTTCCTCCACTTCCGTCCAAGAGACCAGCATCTGGCTTGTACTTGCACTTGCCAGGATGTTGTAGACCTCCCCTAGCGGGACGGTGACCTCTTTCACTGCTGTGACATCATACACATCGGATGCCACTTGCACCGTGGTTCTTCCATACCCTTTGACGCGGAAGGTTCCCTTCTCCTCATCCTCCACGGCAAGTATTGACTCGTCCTGGCTACTCCATGTGTATCCAAGGTCGCTTGCGTTTTCGGGATTCGTGCTGAGAGTGAAAGTGACACTCCTTCCTTTTTCAAGGGCCGTCTCCTCTGATAGCTCATTGATGGCAAGGCCTGTGAGCGGAATCGGCGCAATCTTGCTTACCGTGGTCGCTGCGCTTGGATACTCCGCTC
This sequence comes from Bacteroides uniformis, assembly GCA_963618365.1. Taxonomy (GTDB): domain Bacteria; phylum Spirochaetota; class Spirochaetia; order Sphaerochaetales; family Sphaerochaetaceae; genus RUG023. Next base: position 5,731 of record CAVESN010000007.1, on the reverse strand, counting down.
CGTCGTCATTATGGAATACCACCAATTCGGCAAAGTAGGTGGTTCCTTGGGTGAGATTCTCGTAGGTCTTCTCACCGGCTCCCCCCATGGCTACAAGGTCAGCCCTTGTCAAATTGGTTATGGTTGCTTCGTCCGCTTTCCCTTCCTCATAGAAAGTGATCTGCATTCCACAGTAGGAGGAGGGCATGGTCCATACCAGCTGCAGCTCTCCCGGTGTCTTGGTGTAGACGAACTTTGCTGACCCCACTCCCTTGCCTGCATTAAGCGCATTGGCATTGAGCACGATGGAGGAGACTTCCCCATTGTTCAGCGGATCGACAAGGTGCGAACTCTGGTTTGCGGCAATCCTCATCACCTCCATCTGCGAACTTCCCAATTCCACCTCTTGCGCATTGAGAAAGCGGAAATGGACATAGCTTCCCTTCCTGGGGGTGATGGGAATTTCTTGGGTGAAAGTGCATTTCATCTCTCCTTCCTGCACCGATTGGCTGGCTAGCACATTCTCCCCTTCCTCCTGGCCGCTTGCAATCAGCTGTATGGTGGTGACGCCAGCGTTTTTGGTGGCGCTCCAGTCGATGGGGAGTGTGATGGTGCCAACAAGGGAGGCGTATTCTTCACAGGTGTCCTGATAGATGAAATCAAGGGTGGCGGTAATTTCGTTGGTGCTGCCGGCAAGAATGGAGACGCTTTCGCTCTTGTACTCGACAGGCTTTTGCTTCTCCTCATCCGCATAGGCAACCACCACCAGTGTGTATTCTCCCACATGCAGGTTTCCAAAGGTGACACTTCCTGCGCCATAGGCCACATCCTTTGTCTCATCTCCAAGAGTGACTGCGTAGAGTGCTACATCGCTTATTGCATCCGGCGTGATGTCGATGGTCTTTGAAGTTGCGCCTCCGGGAAGATGGATGGTCGCGGAGATTCCCTCCGAACTGCTTTGGCCGTTCTTCTCTTCCTGTATCGCATCTAGCTCCGAGGTGCATGCACCCAGGCAAAGCAGGCAGCAAAGTGAAGTGAATATCGTTACATGTTGCAAGAGTTTCATCTGAAAGTGTCCTTTTTGGCATACGTTGGGTATTGTGTGTGCAAGCGTATTCTGATTGCGTAATATATGTTTTAAACAAAACAAGGTAAAGAGTTTTCCAACATTTTATGATTAATATGTTGAGTTTTGCAACATGGTGTCTAGCTACTTGCAGGTTGTCGGACACTATGTTGCCGAATCTCCCTCTGCTTGTCTTGAAACTTCCGTTTTCAGTATGCTGGGGGCATGAAAAAACTGGTACTTGCGGAGAAGCCGAGCGTAGCACGAGAGATTGCGCGGGTAATGGGATGTCCCCTCAGGGGCAAAGGATATTTGGAAGGTCCCGAATATGTGGTGACTTGGGCGTTGGGACATCTTGTGGAGCTGGCGCCACCTAGCGAGTACGATGAATCCTGGAAGAGGTGGTCCATGGGAACTCTTCCCATGCTCCCGGACCCACTCAAGCAAGTAGTCATCGAGGAGAGCAAGGAGCAATTCTCCGTCATCAAGGAGCTTTTGGGGAGAGAAGACATCGTCTCCCTTGTCATCGCAACCGATGCGGGAAGGGAAGGGGAATTGGTGGCAAGGTGGATCATGAAGATGGCCGGCTACAAGAAAAGCGCCGAGCGGCTTTGGATCAGCAGCCAGACCGACCAGGCAATCCGCGAGGGTTTTGCCTCGCTCAAGGATGCTGCCCTGTATGAGAACCTTTACCATGCGGCGGCTTGCCGTGCCGCGGCCGATTGGTATGTCGGCATGAATGTCACCCGTGCGCTGACCTGCCACTATGATGCGAAACTCTCCGCAGGAAGAGTGCAAACCCCCACTTTGGCGCTTATGACCCTAAGGGAGGATGAGAGGGATGCCTATGCAGGCTCCTTCTACTATACGTTGAAGGCCGACTTCGGCACTTTCAGCGCCACGTATCAGGACGAAGAAGGGCAGAGCCATATCCCTAGCGAGGAGAAGGCCAAGGAACTTATCGGGACCTTGACGGGAAAGGAAGGCAAGGTGGTCTTGCTGCAGAAGACCCATATGAGTGAAAAACCACCGCTTGCCTACGACCTGACCGCGCTTCAGCAGGATGCCAACATCTATCTCGGCTTTTCTGCCAAGCAGACATTGGATACGCTGCAAAAACTGTATGAAGTGTACAAGATAGCCACTTATCCGAGAACAGACAGCCGCTATATCACCCATGATGTGGTATCCACGCTTCCTGACAGGCTTAGGGCGCTCAGGGACACGCCGCTCGGGGTGCAGGCGATGGGGTATGTCACCGATGGATTTAGGGTGGACGAGGAGCGCTTTGTCAAGGATTTGGGAGTTACCGACCACCATGCAATCATCCCCACCGAGCAGCACGTGGATCTTTCTTCGCTCAAGGATGATGAGAAGGCACTTTGGAATCTGATAGCCATACGGTTTCTCGAAGTCCTCTCTCCCGACTACGAGTACGACACCATTACCGCGAGGATAGAAGTGGAGGGGAGCCTCTTCCAAGCCAGACTCTCCACTCCCACGAGAAAAGGGTGGAAAGAGATTGCCAAGCGGGAGGATCCTCTTGAGATGCTGGAGGATTTGGAGGTCGGCATCGCAGCTCTTAAAGAGGGTGATACCGTTAAAGTTGCAAAGCTCAAGAGCCGGCGCTACGCCACACCCATGCCCCAGCGCTACACCGATGCCACACTGCTCTCCGCAATGGAGCATGCGGGAAGGTTCGTGGACGACGCGCAGTTGAAAAGGCACATGGGCGGAGGGCTGGGAACCCCCGCAACCAGGGCCGACATGATTGAAAAACTTGTTCAATACCACTATGTGGACCGCGTAGGAAAAGAGTTCATCCCAACCCCCAAGGGGAGGGAAGTGGTCCGCCTGGCTCCGCTTGAGCTCCGCTCGCCCGAACTTACCGGGCTTTGGGAGGAGAGGCTTTCCGCAATCGCCGAAGGGAAAGAGGATCCAGGGAAGTTTGTCCGTGACATCAAGCAGAACGCACGCGTTCTGGTGGACCAGATTGCCAGGACCCGTGATTCCTTCAGCCCCCATTTCCCTGATGGGAAGGAATGCCCCTATTGCCAGGGGGAGATGATGAAGGTCATTGATGAGATGGGGAGGATCCATTACGTCTGCCAGAGACTCTCCTGCAGCTACGAGGAGATGATTGTCCGCCATCGCGTCAAAGTTCCCAGGGAGGAGGCGAAGAGCGCTCTTACTGTGAAGAAGGTGCTCGTGGTCAAGAAGGTCCCCTCAAGTGCATCCGCTTCGCCTGACGGCCGTAAGCGTGTAGTCTTGAAAAAGAAGCCAATGGCAAGCTTCGCACTTTCGGATGAGGAGAGCGGATTCACCTACCAATACAAGGATGAGGTGGAGGTGGTGCGCCCGAGCAAGAAGAGCTTCCATCGCAAGGAGAGAAAGAGTTTCCGTGAACATGCTCCGGTCAATGATCTCCACATGGCCTCGTCCTCCTCTCTCGGCGGAGGAACCTTCGCTGACCTGATCAAGGCAAGCCAAGAGCGGTACAAGGACAAGAAGCGCAAGTAGGTGGGAGCCATGTTTACATTTCCTGTACGTGTCTATTACAGCGATACCGACGCCCAAGGAATCGTCTACCATGGCAGATACCTTGATTATGCCGAGCATGCGAGAACCGAAATGCTTCGCAGCATCGGGAAAAATCAAAGCTCAATGCCCGGCATCATGGTGGTCTCCTCCATCGCCATCGAGTACAAGCGCCCAGGACACCTTGACGAGGAGCTTGTCGTCCAGACGGAAGTGGAGAGGGTAAAAGTCTTCTCCTTGGTGCTGAAGCAGACCGTCAGGAGAGGGGATGAAGTGCTGGCAATCCTGACAGTCAAGATTGCCAGCGTGGACAAGAATGCGACGCATCCCCTACCTCTTGCGGAGGATGTTGTCGCCGCACTTCGTTCCCTTTAGCTTGTCGGAGTGTTCACGGTGACGGTGACGCTTCCGATCGAGCCGGGCTTTGAGGAGGTAATCACCACATCATACCTGTGGCTTCCGAGCTTCTTCTCCGTGATCTCCAAAACCTTGCCGGTGGCATCCTCTATCGCACAACCCTCATGGTACCATTGGTAGGAAAGGTCGCTCTCCTGTAATCCCAGATCTGCAAGATTGGTGGGAGTGGCCGTCAAAGTGATCTTTGATGTCTCTGCGCTGATCTCGGAAGGATCGCTTGTGACAGTTGCCTGAATCGGCAGGGATGTCTCATTTTTGATGACCAGGGAGTACTCGTTGGTCCTGTCGCCGATGGCAAGGGCGATTTCCCCGCTTGAGGTAGCATTATCGACAATCCGTACCGCAGTGGTGGCTCCGCTTACATGCGCATCCTGGGTAAGCAGCTCCAGGCATAGCACGTAGCTGCCGCTGGCAAGACCCTCCTTGGTAATGGTGGCAGATCCTTCTTCGACATCGGGTGTGATAGCAACACTCGTCCCATTCTGGTCAAGCAAAGTGGCTTTTAGTTCATAGCTTTCGGCATCCACTTGATCGGTCGGCCAGGAGATGGAGAGAGAGAGGTTTCCCTCTCCTGTGAGGGTATCCAGAGTGAGGGTCGTCTCCTTGGTCGAAGGAGTGAAAACCACATCCGCCTCCCCTTGCGCAAGAGAGGTTCCTTCCGCGTTCTTGGCAGTTGCTTCGATGTGCCAGGAACCGATGGTGAGATGCCCGAGATTGAAAGTATGGGTGGCATTCTCATCGAAAGTAAGTGAAAAAGATTCCGTTTTCGGTCCACTACCTGTAACTACGTATGATGAGATGGAAAGGCTCTGCCCTGTAGGAAGAATTGACTTTTCCTGAAATTCCTTACAGGAGAGTGCTATCTTCACCTCGCTTTCCGTCACGTTTCCCCCTTTGCGTGTAATCTGGTCATTGCATCCGATGAACGCCAATGTGGCGAGCATCCCGAATAGAATCATGAGTCGTTTCATATACGACCTCCTCTATTAAACAAGAAGAGAAAAAATCACTTTTCCATTCGGTTTTTGAAAAAGTTTTTGAAAAAGAGGGAGTTACCCTTCCCCCCCCGTCAAAACTGTTACAGTTTGGGCAAGATTGTACAAATTCGTATGGAGAAGGAAAAAACCCATGAAGAAAACGTTCCTGCTGCTACTGGCGGCTCTTTCCGTTTTTCCGGCATTCGCATCCAAGAACCACCTGCATGTGAAGTTCGCACCCTACGCCTTCCAGATAGCCACATCTGAGAAGGATGGCGATGATCCGATCTCCTCCACCTACGGAATCGGGGCCGACATCTCCTACCAGAGAGACCTTGCGAGAGGCTTGTTCGCCGAGGGAGGCTTCTCTTGGAACACCTACACACTAAAGGACAAGGACCCCATCTCAAGCCTCATGCCCTACGCGGGAATCGGGTACTGCCTTGCAGTGTCGGAAAACTGGAAACTCTTGACGCATGTCGACGCCGGGCTGGACTGGCTGGTCTACGACGGAGAGACTTCCTCTTCCCTTTCCATCATGACGGGGCTGGAAGCGGAAGTGAAGGTGAGCGAGAAGCTTTCTGCCACCGCTGGCCTGGACGCCACATTCGGATTCTGTGAGAAAGGCGGGACATCCTACGTCAACTACCGCATCATCCCCACACTCGGCCTTGAGGCCTCATTCTAAGGAGACAGCCATGAAGAAACGATACATCCCACTGATTGCGATATGCGCCATCCTCTCCCTCCTCTC
>CAVESN010000006.1:32923-33422 GCA_963618365.1 Bacteroides uniformis | reverse complement strand
CGTACTCCTTCGAGTCGATGGCTAGCCCCTTGAAGAGTTCCCTCTTCCCCTGGAAGATTGCCTCAAGCGTGCTCAGCGCGAGGCTCTTGCCGAAGCGGCGGGGGCGGGAGCAGAAGTACTCGAAGTCCCCGGTGATGAGCTCATACAGCAGGGCCGTCTTGTCCACATACAGCTTGCCGGTAGTGATCAGCTTCTCGAAGGAGCTGGTGGCTGTGGATATCTTCTTCATCTCGTCCTCCTCTTCACCGCTTTCATCATACCAGCTTCAAAGAGGGAACGCAAAGCGCTCCACTATTCGTTCTCTTCGTGATGGAATTGGGAGAGAATTTGCGCTTCAAGGTAGGAACGGAAAGAAGTATCAATGGGATGGACCATATCCTTGTACCCCCCACCTCCAACCTTTCGGCAAGGCATGGCGATGAACGGTCCTTTTTTGCCGTCGATAATACGAATATTGTGAATGACCAGTTGGCCATCAAGCGTAATGGAAGCATATGCG
>CAVESN010000006.1:27694-32913 GCA_963618365.1 Bacteroides uniformis | reverse complement strand
ACCTTGTTTCCCTCTGTTGCATTCACTTTCTTGATTCGAACTTCCGACACTTGCATGCAATACCCCCCATACTGCTTTTCGTCAAATTTGAATTCTCCAGCTTGTATACTGGCCTTGATAAAGCTGTTCCAACCGCCCAAGGAACCTCTCTACTCCCTCTTCTTCCTCACTCACAAAGAACCAGCAACTTCCACTGCCACTTAATGCCCCATATCCCCCTACCCCTACGGATGCATCCTCGAGGTTTTTGTAGGATTGCCTTTGCTCCATCAAGCGGAAAAAGTCATTATACAATACGCTTTGATATGCAGCTGTGCCTTGGCGTAGCACACCAAGCACCCGCTCCTTTGGGGGAGGGAGAGGGCGAGGGATGGCATCCAGAGCCACATACGCCTCCCTTGTGGAACACCCTACCTCCTTTGGCATTACCAGAGCTCCCCACAAGGGTCCTATCCCATCAATGGGCTCGACATGCTCACCGCGCCCCGTCACCCATCCTAGGCGCTCCCTCGACAAGAAGAACGGAACATCGCTTCCCACCCGCGCCCCTATCTCCCAAAGCGTTTTCCTCCCCAAGGGGAAGTGTGACTCCAAGGCCAACAAGAGACTCGCCGCATCGCTCGATCCGCCTCCAAGGCCAGCCTGGGAGGGAATGTGCTTGGCAATACGAACCTTCAGGGCAAGACTTATTTGGGAAACTTCCGACCAAAGGAAGAAAGCCTTGCTCATCGTATCCTTTCCCGGGTCACAGACACCTTCGAGGCCCTTGATGAAGAACAGAGGCTTGTCGCTCTGGGAAATAGCAATATCCATCTCATCGCACAAACTTGTGCGCGCAAAAACCGACTCAATGACATGGAAGCCGTCATTTCGCTTCTCCCCAACAGAAAGATGCAAGTTCACCTTTGCTGGAGCCAAAACTCTTTTTCTCATCACTTGTGAGATTATCATATACAAATTTTCCCCTTTGTTCAATTTCATCCATCAAAAAGGTTGCGATTTGCACATGAGAGAGGAGAGTGCAGCATCCACCTGTTCCCCCCATCCACGATTTGCCAATGGACTGGCCGGGCTTGGATGGAGGATGGTAGCTACCCTTCGATCTTGAGGTGCTAGCCCCGCAAGTTTCTCGCCCGCATACTTGCCAACTCCTATCAAAAGCTGAGCATGAGACCATCGAAGCACATCTTCAAGGTATGCGTCGCACACACCCTCCAGCGCAATCCGGCAATCCTTGGGCAACTTGTCGGGAGTCACATTCCTGCCATTTGCTCCTGCATCCATGAATACTAGCGGACAATAGTTCAAAACCATAACATGGTTTGCCATCTCCCCTGCATCAGGCCACTTGGTGGCGAGATACCCCCAAAGACGCTTTCCGCTTCCTTCGCTGCGCTTGCACGCAAGCCCAAGCACAGGGCGTTTGGGATGCACGCGCTTCGGTTGTCCGACTTCACCTTGGAGATGGAGATACTCGCGCACCGCACGCACTTCCCCGAACGGAATTCCATCCTGGGCCATCCCGAACGGACCGGGATTCATGCCAAGCCACAGCATGGTCGCATCCTGCTTGCAATAGTGGAGAAGGAACTGCTCATGCAATGACCAAGCATATTCCAGGGGGTTGTAGACATAGACAGACTCAGGAAAAACAAGTTTCCCCACCTCATCACGAAAAAGGAGCGTGCGCTCAACAAGTAGGTTCCGCATGCAAGGAGTGTACTTCACTCCACGCCGCTATAAAAGGCATCCTTGACACATAAAAAGGGAATCGGCAAAGTATGTTCCGTAGTTTGAATTAACTAGTCATGCAAGTAATTTCTTTACCATGAGGATGTAACATGGGACACAGATGGGACTACCTCAACGAGTACCGGGGAAAAGATTTTCAAGGAGAATGGCCAACCATAGCCGAGATGTTCCTCTTAAGCGCAAAGCGTTTTCCCCACAACAAGTGCTTCACCCGCTTCAACCCTGACCGTGAAACCTGGGACTTCTCAGAGGTGAAGGAACATGTCGTCCGTGTCGCCTCCTACCTCATCGAGCATGGACTCAAGGCAGGAGACCACGTCGGGCTCAACGGCAAAAACTCCCCGCTGTGGGGGTTGACCTATCTGGCGGTGTGCTATGCAGGAGCCGTGATAGTTCCCATAGACAACCAGATGCATATCGACCGGCTCATGCAGCTTTGCGCATTTGCCGATGTGTCGTTCTTCTTCGCCGACAGCGACATCCTTGCCAAGCTTGATGCAACAAACGAATGGGTGAAAAGCTTGGATGGAAGGAAAGTCACCCTTCTGGGAAATGCAAGCGAATCAGCTCCTTCCCTTATGGAGATTTCCAGCAAGAAGCAATATCCTCTTGTCCCCCGGAAAGAAGAGGATACTGCGGCGCTGCTCTTCACCAGCGGCACCACCGGAAACGAAAAAGCAGTGGAGCTGACGCACAAGAACCTCGTAAGCGACGTCTATCAGGCGGGGGACATGATGCCGTTTGTGAACGACACGGACACGCTCTACGCACTGCTTCCCCTTCACCACACCTATTGCTGCACCGCCGTTTTCCTTGAAAGCGTTGAGCACGGCGCGGAATGCCTCTTTGGGCAAACCATGGCAGTAAGCCGAATGCTGGGAGATCTCAAGCGGGGCCATGTGACAGTCTTCATGGGAATCCCTCTTTTGTACAACAAAGTGTTGGCCGGGATGATGAAGGAGGTCAGGAAGAAAGGAATAGCGACCTATCTTCTGGTAAGAATGATGATGACCATCGGGGGACAATGCAAGCTTCTTTTCAGGAAAAACCCGATGCGCCCCATCTTCAACAAGCTCCTTCTCTCCAAGCTGGGGCTTGACCACAACCGCCTATGCATCAGCGGAGCCGGTCCCCTTGCGCCAAAAGTGTTCAAGCAATACCAGCAGCTAGGCATTGATTTCGTCCAAGGCTATGGCCTTACCGAGACCAGCCCGATTGTCACGCTCAACCCCGTGGACCATTTCAAGATTGATTCCATCGGCAAGGTTTTTCCGCTTGACGAAGTCATCATCGCAAATCCAGGAGAACACGGTGTCGGAGAAATCCGAGTCAAAGGACCCAACGTATGCAAAGGGTATTACCACGACGAGGAGCATACCCGGGAACTTTTCGACGAGAACGGATATCTGAAGACCGGAGACTTGGGAACGATGGATGGCGAGCACTACGTCTACTTGAAAGGCAGAGCGAAGAACATCATCGTCACCGAAGGTGGTAAAAACGTATATCCGGAAGAAATCGAGGACATGTTCCAGCTCTTCGGGGAAATCCGCCAGATCATGATCCGTGGCTATCAGGAGAAGAAGGATGTTCCCTCGGAATCAATCGAGGCAGTCATCTATCCCGACCCGGATCTCATGGAAAAAGAGAACCGCATCGGACAGATCGTCGACCAGGTCAACGCCACGCTTGCCGGGTACAAGAAGATCAGCAAGGTGACCATTCTCGACAAGCCGATGGAGACCACAACCACGATGAAGGTGAAGAGGGGCAAAGTCAAATAAGTGACAAGCACCTAGGCTTACGCTAGGATGGATGCATGTACACCTTGATTACGCACGCTCTGGTCGTACCCATGACCAAGGAGAACCTCTTCCTTCCCGATGCCACTATCGGCATACACGACAAACACATTGATTTTGTCGGCACAAAAACGGGAAACCAGCGTGCGGACAAGGTCATCGATGCCTCCGGCATGATAGCCTTGCCATCGCTGGTTAATGCGCACACCCATCTCGCCATGGAACTGGAGAGGAACTACAAGGACAATCAGCCAACCCTGGAGGCTTGGCTCAGCGAGATCTTCCCCATCGAGGCAAAGCTCACCGATGAGGACACGCTCTGGGCGAACAGACTCGGATTGGCGGAATCGATTCAAAGTGGTTGCACCCTTTGCAATGACATGTACTACCGTGTCCATACGCTCGCACAAGCGGCAAACGAAGCCGGGATGCGCGCCGTAATCGGGATTACCGGCATAGGAGACGCAAAAGAGCTCAAAGGTACATTGGAAACCGAAGGGAAACTCGTACAAAGAGAAGCAGAAAAGAGCGAGGGGAGGATCAAGATTGCATGCGCGCCCCATGCAGTCTACACATGCACACCCGCACTCTACCGGTATGCCCATGACTGGGCGAGGGAACACAAAGCACTGCTACACACCCACATGGCGGAAACCCGCACCGAAGTGGCTTCCTGCCTCAACCAATACGGATTGACCCCCTTCCGCCATCTGGAAAAACTGGGCTACTTCAGGGACACCAGCCACATCCTTGCCCATTGTGTCCATTTGGATGACGGGGAGATGCAAAGCATGCAGGAGCTAGGCTTGAGCGCATGCACCAACCCGACAAGCAACGCAAAGCTTGCCAGCGGCACCGCAAGAGTAGGAAAAATGGTGGAAAAGGGAGTCAATGTCACCTTGGGAACAGACGGATCGGCAAGCAACAACAACATCAACATGTTTGAGGAGATGCACATCGCTTCCCTCATGAGCAATGCGCTCACAGGTAACATACATGCATTACGCCCCTACCAGGTCCTGAAAATGGCAACGTGCGATGGCGCCAAAGCGCTAGGATTTGACACAATAGGGACCATAGAAAAAGGAAAGGAGGCCGACCTTATCCTCATCGACACGAAAAAACCACATCTGACACCGCTTGGCGACCCGTTCAGCGCACTCCTCTACTCTGTCCAGGCAAGCGATGTGGACACTGTTTTCTGCCAAGGAAAAGTACTGATGGAGCACCGCAAACTGAAAACCCTCGAAGTCGGCACCATCCTCGAAGAGACAAACCGCCACTGGCAAGCATTGCTGGCACGTTAAGGGAAAATACACCCTGAAAGGTTGCCCACGATTTCAAACCGGGACACTATCCACATAACAGGTATCGGGACAGATCTCTCTCTTGCTGTATCCCAGAACACCACTTTGTTCTCATCAAGTAAGACACGGCAAAACACATGCATAGTTTTCACAGGCGTGCATACGGTTCCCTGTCATGAAGACGCATCCCGCCGTTGTCAAATTTGAGAATCAGTGTGAAATCATCATTCAAAACGGCACTGACAACCATTCTTCTCACAAAAGCGTACTATTGGTCGAAACCTTTAGAGAGATACTATCTTACTTTGTCGGACATGTTCCCGCCCCTGGCAAACAGTATCTAAGAAGCATTTTCTAG
>CAVESN010000006.1:18529-27684 GCA_963618365.1 Bacteroides uniformis | reverse complement strand
AAACACTCCCATAGCCAAGAGTTTCAAGAGGCCTGTCCCGAAAAGGAACAGGCCTGAGAAACTGCTATTTTGTGGTGATACGGAAGAACCGTTTCTTGCCAGCCTTAAGGATCAAATCCCCGCTCGCGTCAAGGTAAGAGCTGTCGATGATGGCCTTGATATCATCGACCTTCCTATCGCATATCATCGCTCCTCCCTGCAAGACAAGGCGCCTTGCCTCACTGTTGGTCTTCACCAGACCGGTCATGGCAAACAACTCAAGAACAGGAATGCCTGCGTCAAGCTTTGCCTTTTCGACCTTTAGGCTCGGCATTCCCTCACGGTTCCCACCACCGCCACTGACGAACATCGCCTTGGCGGCATCGCGCGCCTTCACTGCCTCCTCCTCGCCATGGGCGATCTTGGTCTGCTCGAGGGCAAGCTTCTCCTTTGCTTGGTTGATATCGGCCGAGCTCTTCTCGTACTCACGGATCTCATCAAGGCTCATGAAGGTGAAAAGCTTCATGAACTTCGTCACATCCGCATCAGGCACGTTGCGCCAATATTGGTAGTAGTCATAGACGCTGAACATCGACTTGTCGAGGAAGACGGCGCCACTTTCGCTCTTGCCCATTTTCTTCCCGTCCGCGCGCATGACCAAGTTGAATGTCAGCCCGTAGCATTGCGGACCCTGCATGCGCTGGATCAAATCAATGCCTGCCGTGATGTTGCCCCATTGGTCGGCGCCTCCAATCTGAAGTCGGCATCCCGTCTTCTTGTTCAGCACATAGTAGTCATAGCTCTGCAGAAGCTGATAGTTGAACTCGATGAACGAGAGCCCTTTCTCCAGACGCTGCTTGGTACCTTCGTAGGTCAGCATCTTGTTGACGGAAAAATAACGGCCGATGTCGCGAAGGAACTTGATGTAGTTCAAGTCGATCAGCCAGTCGGCATTGTTCATCATCACAGCCTTTCCCTTCCCGTCGCTAGGATGCTCCGAGAAGTCGACCACCGTGCCAAGCTGGGTCATGATATGCTTCACATTCTCTGCAATCTGTTCCTCTGGCAGAAGCTTGCGCATCTCGGTCTTTCCTGAAGGATCCCCGATCATCCCCGTGCCACCACCCACGAGCGCAATCGGGTTATGACCGGCATTCTGCAGGTGATGCATCGCAAAGAAGGGTACCATATGGCCGATATGCAAGGATTGTCCGGTCGGATCAACCCCCACGTAGAAGGTAACCGGCCCTTGGTCCATCAGTTCGGAAAGTCCGTCAAAATCGGTGCAATTGTTGATGAATCCACGCTCCATCAATGTCTGTATCGCGCTGTTCATCGTCAAACCCTCTTGTATTCCTTGTTCGCCTTGCGGATCTCGTTGGCAATCTCGCTCACCGGGATACGCTTCTGCTCCATACTGTCACGATAGCGGAGCGTCACCGTATGGTCGTTGAGCGTATCATAGTCAACTGTCACGCAATAGGGGGTTCCGATCTCGTCCTGTCGGCGATAACGTCGTCCGATGGCGCCACTTACGTCATAATCGGTAGTGAAGTCGCTGCGCAGCTCATGCTCGATCTTGCTTGCATACTCGGCAAGGCCGTCCTTCTTCATCAACGGGAAGACTGCGACCATGACCGGTGCGATCTGGGGATGGAAATGGAGCACGATTCGGCTGTCACCACCCTCGAGCTCCTCTTCGTCGTATGCGTCGGAAAGCGCCATGAGCACGTTGCGGGTAAGACCTGCGGATGTCTCCACGACATAGGGGATATAGCGGCTGTTGTCAACCGGATCAAGATAGCTCATATCCTTGGTGCTGAACTTCTGATGCTGGGTAAGGTCGTAGTCGGTGCGGCTATGCACCCCTTCAAGCTCCTGCCATCCCATCGGGAACAGGTACTGGATGTCATAGGCATCCTTCGCATAGAAGGCAAGCTCATCCGGCCCATGCTGATGCCACTGGAGGTGATCCATCCGGATACCCATCTTCTCGTAGAACTTCATCCGCTGCTCCCTCCAATAGGGGAACCACTGTTCGTCGGTACCGGGCTTGCAGAACCATTGCATCTCCATCTGCTCGAACTCGCAGGAACGGAAGATGAAATTTTTCGTCGTAATCTCGTTACGGAAGCTCTTTCCCACCTGGGCGATTCCGAAAGGAACCTTCATGCGGCAGGACTGGACGACATTCTTGAAGTTGACATAGATTCCCTGGGCGGTCTCCGGGCGAAGATACACGACAGCGCTGTCATCCTGCGTCGGTCCGATATGGGTGGTGAACATCAAGTTGAAATTGCGGGGAGAGGTGAAAGTCCCCTTGTTCCCGCAAGTGGGGCAGGCTCCGTTCAAATCAATCTGGTCTGCGCGGAAGCGAGAGTGGCACACCTTGCAATCCACCATGGGGTCGGTGAAGTTCGAGACATGCCCGCTCGCCTTCCAGACAGTGCTGTTCATCAAAATCGAAGCATCGATTCCGACGATGTTGTCATGGAGCTGGGTCATCTCCTTCCACCACATGTCACGGATATTGTTCTTCAAGGCTATGCCGAGCGGACCATAGTCGTAGGCGCCATTCAGTCCACCATAAATCTCACTGGACTGGAAAATAAAACCTCTGCGCTTGCACAGGGAGACAAGCTTGTCCAAAGTCACTTCTGCCATTCTCTTTATCCTCTTTTCCTTTTCTTAGTTTTTTGTCGCATTCTTCAAGAAAGCCAACGCAGCACGAAGTCGCTTGCAACTCTCTTCCGTCCCCAAAAGCTTGATCGAGTCGAAGAGAGGAAGACTGACCTGACTGGCTGTCAAAGCAACACGGATCGGCATGAAGACGCCATTGACCTTGATTCCGTGTTTCTCCGCCAGAGCACAGAGCTTCTGCTCCGTCTCCACGCTCGAAACGGATGAGCGAAGAGCCTCTTCAAGCACCCCGACAGCCTCCTCGAACACGCTTATGGTTGTCGGAAGATCCGTCTTCTTGTCGCAAAAGAGCATGGGATCGGAGTAGGACACGTCCTGAAACAGGAACCGGGAAAGCTCCACCACATCCCCAAGCAGCTTCATCCTCTCCTTGACTACGGGAAGCAGCACCTCGAGTTTCTTTCCTTGCTCCTCGGTGGGGGGATTATGGAAGAAGCCGGCCTTCTCCAGATAGGGGACAAGAAGCTCCTTGAGCCGACCATTGTCGCATTGACGGATATATTGGCCATTGAACCAGTCAAGCTTCTTGTAATCGAACACTCCGCTTGACTTGTTGATTTTATGCATGTCGAAGAGCTTCTCCAGCTCCTCCTTCGAGAAGAATTGCTTCTGCCCGTCATAGCTCCACCCCACAAGGCTCACATAGTTCATGATTGCCTCGGGGAGGTACCCCTTCTCTCGGAACTCGCGCACGCTTGTCGAACCATGGCGCTTGCTCAGCTTCTGCCCGTCCTTTCCCAGCACCATCGGCAGATGGCAATAGACCGGAGGCTCCCAGCCGAACGCCTGGTAGAGAAGCACATGCAGAGGTCCGGAGGGAATCCACTCCTGGGCACGCATGATATGGGTGATATGCATCAGATGGTCGTCGATGACATTGGCGAGGTGATAGGTCGGAAAGCCATCACTCTTGAGGAGAATCGGATCAGGAGAAACATCGCGGTTGCGCCTTGTGATATCCCCCATCAGCACATCATGGAACGTCGTTTTCCCTTCCGTGGGGACAATGAGCCGGATGACCGGCTTGATTCCCTTACGTATCGCCTCTTCCTTCTCCGCTTCGCTGATATGGAGGCAATGGCGGTCATATCCCTGGTACTGGCTATGGCTCGCCTCCTGCTCCTTGCGCAGCGTCTCTAGGCGCTCGGAGGAGCAATAGCAATAATACGCCTTGCCCATCTCCACCAGCTTCTTCGCATATTCCTGATAGATGGAAGTACGCTCGCTTTGCACATACGGCCCATAGGGGCCACCGACTACAGGACCCTCGTCCCACTTGATTCCTAGCCACTTTAGGGTATCGTAAAGATCCTTCACATAGGCGTCACTGTAACGCGTGCGGTCGGTGTCTTCTATGCGGAGAATGAACTTGCCACCGTTTGCACGTGCAAAGAAATAGTTGAACAGCGCAGTCCTCACTCCTCCGATATGCTGGAAACCGGTCGGAGAGGGCGCATAACGTACTCGAACTTCCATAAATGAGATATGCTCCTGTCAATGAGGTAGTTGTACTCCAAATAATCCATTCAATCAACAATGCTTACCCGTCAAGCCAGGAGAGCACATACCCCATCGCTTCATCCTCCGCCTCAGGGTCTGGATCGTACATGGAGAAATGGGTCGCCCCGGGAACAATGACCAGGTCGTTGTGTCCCTTCTTCTTTCGCTCCCTGAACAGTTTCTGACACCCTTCTCCCACAAGGAGGTCCCTGCCACTTGCAATCAGGCGTGTATTGCTCTCAAGCAGAGGCAACAGCTTAATCCCCTCCTTCTGGTAGGCATAAAGCTCAAGCATCTGCCTGGGATAGATCCAGGAGAAGTACTCTTTTCCCAGTTTCGCATCATCGCAGGGAGCGTTCTCATAGTGGAGGTGATAGCGGGGGTCGGATTTCCAAGCGACCTTCATCGGCTCACGCATGCTCTCCAGCTGAGTGACAAATGCTTGGTTCTGGAAAGCGATGACATCCAGGGCGGGGGCAAGGAGGACCAGCCGGCCCACATGAAATTTGTGCGCCAGCTTCATCGCCGTGATTCCCCCCATCGAATGGCCCACAAGATAGACAACCGGATAACGGCCCTGCACATCGAGAAAGCAGTTCTCCGACCCCTTGTACCAATCGGCTCTTCCCGTGCATTGGAAATCGGCACCGCTGGTTCCACACCCCGGCTGACGTGGGCAGAACACATCATACCCATGCGCAAACAAATCGACTCCGGGACGAATCATCTCCCCAGGATATCCGGCATACCCGGTAAGAAGCACCACCGCGATATCGCTTTTCTCATGATGGACCATCTGCCATGGACGCGCCGCAGAAATGACGGGAGCTTCATCAGGCCTCAGAGCCCGGTTCCAGTCTGGCACCTCGTAAGAAATGTGCAAATGCATCGCTATTCCTCACCAAGCCTGCTTGAGCAAATTGAGAAGGTCAATTCTGCTGCGGACCTTGGTTTTTGCGAAAATATTGGCGACATGGTTGTTCACCGTGTTGACGCTGATATCCAATTCGCTGGCAATCTCCTTGTTGGTCAATCCCCGGCTGATAAGGTTTATTACGGCAAACTCACGCTCGGTGATATGGTACTCCACAAGATCCTCCCATGTCGCCTCACGCGTAGGCCCCCACGCCTTAGAGGATTTATGGAAGTGGATGAACAGATAGACCATCATGGTAATGGAGAATGCAAGGAAATAGATTGCGCACATCAATCCCTTGAGGAAAGGAAAAATCAGCGTCAGGGCGATGGCGGGAAACATGACCGCACTCACCAGGATTTCGGTTATGCAGACAAGGCGCACGCCCCGCTCCTTGATGGACTCAAGGTTTCTCAAAAGCACGACAAAGCAGAAAGCCAAGTCAAAGACAAAGAGAATCTCCAGCAAAGTCGTAAAGAGAGGAGAGTTGGTGACAAGCCAGAAAATCCCCACCACCGCATCTGTCACGCTCAAGCACAAGAAGAATGTCTTGGACGGGTTTCGCCAGGGAATAGCGATCACACTGCAGGTAAAATAGGGGATGAAGCTGGTCAGGAACACCACATTGCCCAGCATGATGGAGCCGATGATGATAAAAAGCACCCGAAACGCAAGCGCATGGGGACTCATCACCATCACCATGAGACGCTCAAGCAGAAGGAGGATGATGCATGCCAGGCAGGAGCTTTGGCATGCAATCAGGTACCTCACCCATCGCAATGAGCTTTGCAATTGGTATACGACCGCCAATGCGAGGCTCATGCAGCCTATGCCGAAGGCGAAGATGTAGACGATCAAGGTCGCAGCATTCACTGCGAGCGCCTTCCCAGCTGCCTCTGGTTGTGGGTGATATCTGCCTTTCCACAAATCCGGGTGATATCATTTACCAAAAGCACCATATTGGTGGCCTCCAACCCGCTCTTCGCCTTTGCAAGCGCATTGTACGCGCCCGAAGCAGATGCAGCCTTGCTCAGCGACGGGAAAAGAAAAAGGTGGAAGGCAATCCCCTCCCCCAGGAAATAGGAAGCTTCCGCCTTGAAGCCGGGAACCACCTTCTTCAGTGCGGTCTCATAGGCGTTCTTCTCCTCGACAAAAGCCAGGGGAGTCTGGAAATGGAGCAAATACCAAAGCGCCTGGCACGGGTTGTTCCATCCAAGGTTGACGTTCTTCTGCGCCGCAAAAGGCTGCTCGGCCTTCACCTTGTCGGCATCCAAGCCGAAATCGGCGAAATCAAAGACCGCCCAGACCACCGAATATCCACCCTTGTTCCGCACCTTTGCGGCCTTGCCGATGAAATCATGCAGGTCCTTGGCGGCAAGCGCCATGACATTCATGTTGGCATACCGGCAATCCTTGCGCATTTGGGAGAAATAGAGCGCATTGGCCTCGTTCGAGGTCACAATCAAAAGCGTCTCATTCGGATTCATCGAGAGTTTCTTGCGTGCCATGGTCAAACCTCCTTGTCAGATGCATCAGCGAAAGAGAACTCGCTGAGCAGAGGCAATGCGCCAAACGCACCAGCCATGTATTGGGCCTGCGTCTTGTCATTGCTCCGGGAATACTTGTAGTTGGCAAGGGAGAAATAGACCGTTGCACTCTCCGAATCCTTGGAGGCGAAATAGATTCCGTCACGGCGCAGCAAACCCTTCTTCAGCAAGCTTGGATTGCAATCAACGACCAGCATCTGGCTGCCGAAGCCACGGTTGCACGACTCAAAGATCTCAACCACATGCGCAAGCACATACGGATGCAGGAGCATGCCAAAATCATCAATGACAAGCGTGCGTCCGGCAGTAAAGCTCTCAAAGAAGGCGATACCCATCAGGCAGAGGCGGCGAAGAGAGAGACTCTCGGAGCTGAAATAGGAAGCATAGTGCTGGGTCACATTGGTATGGATGAAGACCACCCGTCCGTTCTGCACCCGCACATCGCGAATATCGGTGATATCCAGGGCCCAGAGGAAGTTCTTCAATTGCTCGACCCACTCCTTGTGCGCCTCAATCATATCGGCTATGTACTTCTCACTTGTCTGGGAGACTCCCATCGGAAGAATGTTGAGACGGAAATCAATCCAGTGGTAGAGCATGGAGCTCGTCTCGCCACCCTTGTGGGCGCTTGCCGAGAGGAACGAATGCTGTGCGTCGAGTTTTCCCACCAGACGCTTCTTCTCGCCACGGTACATCTTGCCCCATCGATAGGTGTAAGTGACCTTCTCATCGTCACCCGCAAGCAGCGACGCACCGTCCATCTTCCTCTCGAACATCAGCTTCTTGCTGTGTCCGACCACATGAAAAAGGGACTCCTCATAAATTTTCTTAAAGGTTGCCTTGAGCGTATAGATGGCGATGACGGTATCATCATCCCCGCTTCCCGGCTCGAGCACCACGCGGAGCGTGATGGTCGAAGGCTCAATCTTGCTTTGCGGATCGTACTGGAAGGCAGTCCCCGCCAGTATTCTCAGCGGATTCTCCGCATCATCGGCCGCAGTGACGATGAACTTCAATGCCTCGAGCGCACGAATGAAGGTGCTCTTTCCCGCACCATTGGGTCCGATGATTGCAGCGCTGCGAATCAGTTTGAGTTTCTCATTCACCGCAACTACCTTTGAAGCGTCAAACCGGCCGTCACGAACTGCCTCGAACGAGATAGTCTGAGGCGTTTTGACCGATTTGAAGTTGGCGATTGTCATGTCAACAAGCATGCACACCTCCTACGTGTTTCTGGCTAATTATACCCATCCGATAGCAAAAGGAAAAGCAATTTGAAGAACCTTTTCTCAAAGCAGACCATCGAATTGCCGCTTTGCCTCGCGGTGGCTACTTGCCATTTTCTCCAGCTGGGCTTTCTTCTCAAGTACCTTTTGGTCGGCACTTGCTCCCGCTGCCTCCTCCATCAAGGAGAGCGCCTCGTCCCACTTGTCCAATGCGGCGAACAGCAATGCGGCATTCACTGCGGCATGTTCACTCTTCTCCTCTTGCCAGAGAAGAAGGAATTGCCGGCAGGCCTCCTCCAGCAACCCCTTGGAGGCCAGGTTTCCTGCCACTTTGAACCGCTCGCTTTTCTGCGTGTCGCCAAGTAACGTAATCCTCTGCGTCCTCCATGTGGGGGAGATGGTGCGGATGATCTTCTCCACGAAGGAGTCGACAAGCTCCTTTTGCATCCCCATAACCGAGGGAGAGCGCGCCGAGAGCCAGAGGTCCTCATCCCAATAGCCACCATCGGCATAGTACCGCTTAGCGACAGTGGTAAAGAGATGCTTTTCCGCTTCATAGCTGTCAGAGGCAAGAAGTGCTCCGCTGGCAATGTCATTCACACGCCAGGAGAGTCTTAGGAAAACACGCTGATCGAGCAGGTACTCCGTCCCAACAATAGCCCGAACCCGCTTCTTCGCCCCCTCGTCTACCACTGTCCGCTCCCCGGTTATCTCTTTTTCACGGGGGATTTCATCGACAGAAAGAGTATCTATGCGCATCTGGATGGCAGATTTCGCCTGGTCGGAGGAGACTATATGGAAATAGCCGGTGGCGTCAAGAGATGAAGCTAGGGAGTTTAGGGCATAGGAGAGTATGCGCCCATTGCCCTCGCAATCCCCGCTTTGCATATAGCGGTCCAACGCATCAAAATAAATACCCGGTGGATTTTTCCAGCGATATCCTCCCTGGATGGGGAGAAGCGTAATTTCACGCCATTCGGACAAGTCTACGTCAGACGGCACCATATACCGTATGTTGGCAGAGCTTTGGCAAGAGAGAGCAAGCACCCAGGCAACGCAGAACATGGCCAAAAGAGGTCGAAAAGTTTTTCTCATGGAGCTCATTCTATACGGCAGAAAATCAGGACGCAACCGAAGTGCTCCAGTTGACAAAAAACAAAGCTCCCTTCTACTGTTTCATCGGGAGAGAAGCATGGATACGCCAAGCGCAGATTGGAACGACGGAATCGTAGTCGACGCCGAGGAAGAACAGTTCTACGAGACAATCGAGAACGACGAGGCTGAGAG
>CAVESN010000006.1:0-18519 GCA_963618365.1 Bacteroides uniformis | reverse complement strand
CGTGCAATCCGACGACACGGAAGAAGGGAACGCTCTCGAAGAGCAAATGTATGCGGAGACAGAAGAGTCCTGATATGAAAGGGTGGGTGACCACCCTTTCCTTTTTTACAGGGATCGCTCAAACTCCATGGAGCTTCCCCACTCGTCGGTGACAGTCAGGAGCAAGTCGTCATACACCATCACCCCAAGATTCTTCCCGTCCAGCATCAAGCATAGTCCGTCAGCATCCCTCACGACTTCCAATTTCGCCGTCTGCTCAAAGTTGTCGTCATACCCCCATCCATGGATAATTCCCTCATCATCCGGCTGATCGAACTTGATGACATTGAGCTGCTTGAACGGAGAGGGAGTATACTCCCTTCTCGCTATCCAAGTGGTACCCGAGAGAGCGGAATCCTCGCTTCGGTACCCGTACGCCACCGCCTCCGAAAAAACAGAACCCTCGGTCAAGAACAGTCCGTCGCATCCCGTCAGGATGCTCAGACACCACCAGAACACCATGTATGCCATAGCAATACCTCCGCCTAGAATTTCCCTCCAAACCTGCGGGGCAAACGGTCCAAGCGGTTTGCTACACAATTGTCCGTTGTGTCAGATTCAATCCTTATTCGTCCGGAATCTCTTCCGTCTCGGGGCTGGTGATCATCCGTTTCCAATCGGGATTACCCTGGTTTTGCTGATGATGGGCATAGAGCCAGAAGCACATTCCCACCACCACATAGAAAGCAAGCACACCCCAAGCGACCATATCCAAAGTCCTTGCACTGACAAGAATCACGTACAAGCAAAAAAGCACGCTGAAAAATCCGAAGGGAAATGCGAACTTCAGCTTGTATGGCCGGTCCCACAAAGGTTTGGAGTGGCGAAGGCGGAGAAACGAGAGAGAAACAAGCAAATAGACAATCCCCGCCGCCAATGCATAGATCGAATAGATGTAGTTTACCCAGGACTCCGGAGCCAAGACGGTGAAAAAGAGGGAGAAGAAGCAAACCACTTCATTCGCCCTTCCCGGCTGTCCATGCTCATTAAGCAGAGCGAACTTCCGTGAAAGCTGTCCCTGCTGGGCCGCGCCGAAGATAGTGCGGCTGGCGCTGGTCCAGAATCCGGTCAGGCTGGTCAGGCAAGTCAACGCACCCATGAGGGCGATGATGACGCCAAGCCAATGAAGTCCCAAAAGGTCGGCGACCCTCGGGTCAACAATGTCGGTTTTCGAGATCCACTCGAGGGAGACGACCCCGCCATCGGCGATAATGGCTAGTCCATAAACCAAAAAGGTGAAGAACAAGGAGCAGGCGAACGCCTTCCAAAGATGCTTTCTGGGAAACGCCACCTCCTCAGAGAACTGGGGAATCATGTCAAATCCGATGAACTTCATGAACAGAAGCGCCACCGCGGCACGGAAGCCAGAGCCGCCCTTGGGAAACCAGGGCAGAAGGTGGGAGAGGGACCAGGAGAATCCGGTGGTGCAAAAAAGGCCGGAACAGATGAAGAGAAGATCAGCGACCATGCTGATGATCAAGGTTCCCCAGAAGAGCACCGACTGCAACCTCGCGATGGCTTTCAGCTCATAGCTGGAAAGGAAGAACCACAAGAGCAGGATGATGGTGGCAATCCCCTTGGTCTGCAATATGGAAAGCGGCATGAGATAGCCAAGCATGCTCGCTATCCCATAGGAGACCGTCGGCATGGCCATGACATAAAGGAGCAGGACGAACCAGCAGGTAATCCATCCCGCATACCAGCCGAACGCATTGGTGACCCAGATGTTCTCGCCACCGGCATACGGCATCATGCTGGTCATCTCGGTATAAATCAGGCAGAGGGGCAGCACCAAAACCGCGCACAAAAGCAGGGCGAACACGCTTCCCGACCCGGAAAGCTCGAACCAATACTTGATCTCCACCATCCAGGCCGCAATCATGCTTCCCGCCGCCAAGGCGACCACCTGCAGAAGGCTGAGCGTTCTCTTCAGCTTCCGTCCACTCATGCAAAACCTCCCATCTCCCTGCGCCTTGGAACGTAGACCTTTCCCATCCAGTTGTCAACGGATTTGCACCATGCGCATCTCGCCTTCGGCATCCACAAAAACGATGGCATCCGAAAGAATTATCGCTGGTTCTCTCCTATCGCTTTCTCCATCCGATACTTAACGGCATGGCCGGATAGGCAAAAACTGCATATTTTGTCAAAAATGTATCGCCCTCATGCAAAGAATATGGTACGGTGGGCTGTTATTTTGCAAAAAGAGGTTGGGCTATGGAAACTCTCGTGGCTATTAATGATTTTGTAAACAGCATCGTCTGGGGAGTTCCCATTCTGATTCTGATCCTCGGAACCGGCGTCTATTACACCATTCGTCTCGGTTTTCTCCAATTCCGCCATCCCATATACATCTTCAAGGAGACAGTCGTCAAAGCGTTCAGGAAGAAAGATGACGGCACGGTGGTCGGAGAGCTCACAAGCTTCCAGGCAGCGATGGTAAGCGTCAGCGCCATAGTCGGCAGCGGCAACATCGCAGGAGTTGCCACAGCCATCGTCCTTGGAGGGCCGGGAGCTCTCGTGTGGATGATTCTCGCCGCCTTTGTGGGGATGGCCACCAAATTCGCGGAGATTGCGTTGGGCGTCAAATACCGCTCGGTCCATGCAGACGGCACAGTCAGCGGAGGTGCCATGTACTACCTCTCCGAGGGACTCAAGCAAAAATGGCTCGGAATCCTCTTCTCCGTCCTTGTCATTCCCTTCGCCTTTGTCATCAGCGGAGTGGTAGACTCCAACACCATCGCGCTCACCATCGCGGAGCGCTACGGAGTGCCCACCCTCACCACGGGAATCATCCTTGCAGTACTAACCGGCATCATCGTCTTTGGCGGCATCAAGCGCATCGGATACGCATGCAGCCTGGTCGCACCTTTCATGGGTGGCGCGTACATCATCGCAGGACTTGTCATCATCTTCTCCAACCTTTCCCGGGTCCCCGGCGCCCTTGCCATCATCTTTCAGGGGGCATTCAATCCCGCCTCAATCAGCGGAGGTACCATTGGCAGCATCCTGCTTTGCATGCGCTACGGCATTGCACGGGGAATCTACTCCAACGAAGCAGGGCTGGGAACCGCGGCCATGGTCCATTGCGGCGCCAAGGTGGAAGATCCGATTGAGCAAGCCATGTGGGGGCCGGTTGAAGTCTGTCTGGACACAGTCTTCATCTGCACTGTCACCGCCCTCGCCATCGTGCTCAGCGGACTATGGCTAGGCGGCCAATACGATGGCGCAGTACTCACCATGAGAGCCTTCGACGCACTGATTCCCGGAGGAATCGGAGGATTTGTCTGCCTCGGCTCAGTGGTGCTCTTCGGCTTCTCCTGCCTGATCAGCTACTACACCTATGCGGAGAGGGCAAGCGAGTACCTGTTCGGGGCGAAGAGCAAGAAAGTGGTCAAATGTTTCTGGGTGGCATCCATCCTGGTAGGGAGCCAGTCCACGCTTGGATTCGCATGGGACCTTGCGGATACATTCAACGGACTGATGATCATACCGAACCTCATCGGCATCATCCTTCTCTCCAACGAGGTGATTGCATTGGAAAAAAGCTACAGGGAAGCGCATCTCATCAAAGGATGAGCCTTGCCCTTCATCATTGAAAAGGCTTACCTTTACCTCATGAATGTGCTTTTTCTCGGGGAGATTGTCGGCAAGCCCGGAATCACCTGCACCAAGGCTCTCAAGGATATACGCGCGAAGTACGGCATCGACTTCGTCATCGCCAACGCAGAAGGATCCACCGGGGGATTCGGACTTGGCAGGCTCCATGCCATGCAGCTGAGGAAAAATGGAATCGACCTCCTTACCGGAGGGGAGAAGATTTACTTCAAGCTGGACATGGTCGATTTCATCGCCAAGAACAGCTGGATTCTCCGTCCCGCCAACTACCCAATGGGAAATCCCGGACGGGGTGTCAAGGTCTGCCCGCTTGGAGAGAAGAACCTTGTGGTCATCAACCTGCTTGGCACAAGCGGTTTCTCGCGAGTGCACTTGAACAACCCCTTTTCTCTGGTGCAATCGCTGGTGGAGAAGATGCAAGCTGAAGTGCAGAATCCCGTATTCCTCGTGCAATTCCATGCTTCCACCACAGCGGAAAAGCAGACGATGGGGTTCATGCTTGACGGCAAAGTCAGCGCCGTCATCGGCACCCACACCAAAGTGATGAGCGCAGATGCGAGAATCCTCCCCCATGGCACCGCCTATATCACGGACAATGGAAGATGCGGGTCGCAGATGAGCATCGGGGGGTTTGCCATCAAGGAAGAGATGCACAAGATGCTGACCAGCATCCCCGGGCGGTCCAAGGAGAACTGGCATGAGCTTCAGATGCAAGGAGTGCTCGTCCACATAGGGGAAGAGGGAAAAGCGAGTAGCATCGAAGTGCTCAAAGTCCCCTGCGAAACTCCAACTTTTCCCCAGGACAACCCCTAGCGCAAAGCAGTGGCAGCCACTAAAATCGTACCATAAAGGAGCAGGCGATGTACGAACAGGTCGTTGTCAAGGAGGTAGTTTCCGACCTCATGGTGAGAGTCGGTTGCTCGCAAGGTGCGTGCACAGGATGCAAGAGCAGCAGCATGTGCAACATCAAGGGACGGGAGTTCAATGCGTTGAACGAGGACCATCTCCCCCTTGCAAAAGGAATGGTCGTAACTCTCTTTCTTCCCCCTAAACGCACGGTTGCCTGCACCCTCATCACACTGCTTGCACCTCTTATCTTCTTCCCTGCCGGATACTTTCTCTTTTCCAGGTTTGGCGAGGCGGGTTCTGCGCTAGCGGGTTTCTGTGGCGTAGCGCTGGGATTCGTACTGGTCGGCCTCTATTTCCGATACAATTCGCACCGCTACATTCCCACAGTGGCAAGCATCATTGGATGAAACACTCAATTCTCCTTTTCTTTGTGATAACATGCATCTCCTGCACTCCTCACTCCGTTCAAGAACTGGCTGAGATGGAGCCGGAAAACCCCACAATGGTGCTGGAAGATGCATCCTACCGCTTCTTGACAAACGGAATCGACCCGATGATTCTTCAGGCGAAATCGATAGTAATCGACGAAAAAACACACAGCACCACCTTCACCCATGTCAATTTCCTGCAGGAAGAGGAGGATGGCATCACAGGTTTCAGTGAGAAAGTGACGATTGACACGCAATCCCGCGACGTGGTGCTCGAGGGAAATGTCCGCATATCACAGCCAAACGGTGGTTTTTCCATTTCCGCGGAGATGATTTCATGGAATAATGAGAAACAGATCCTCCAGTGCGACCCAGACGAAGTCGTACAGGTGGTGTTTGACGGAAAGAGCACCATAAAAGGAGACGGATTCAGAGGCAATCTGGCAGAAAGCTCGTACGAGTTCGCCCATATCGAGAAAGGAGAAGTTGCGACACAATGAAAAAGCCCATCCCTGTCCTGCTGCTTTTCATCCTTTGCCCATTCGCCCCCAGCGCGAACCCGATACACTTCTCAGGCGGATACACCCGCTTGCAGATGGCGGACGGAGCGAAACAGATCCTTCTTTCCGGGGGAGCGCAGCTGGATGCCGACAGCCTCAGTCTAGAGGCACAGACCATTACACTCAGAGGAGATGAGTACCGCTATGTCTCCTGCGTGGGGAACGTGACCATCTTGGACGAGGAGCAAGGCCTCAAGCTTGCCACTCCCTCCATGGACTATGACAGAGAGGGGCAGAAGATCACCATCCACAGCTGGGTTGAGATTACCGACACGCTCAACGATGTGGCGGCATCGGCAGGAAACCTGCTCTTTTCCCTCGAGCAGGGAACCATGGAAATGGAGAGCCATGTCAGGCTTTTGCGTTCCTCCGACAAGGGAACCATGGTCTGCAGGGCTGACCGTATGTTCTTTGACAGGAAATCCCGAACCCTCGTCCTGACAGGAACGGCCTCAGTGACATACCGCGGAGACACCTACCAGGCACACACCATCACTGTCCGCCTGGACACCGAGGAGATTGTGATGGACGGTTCCATCAAGGGAGTCGTCCATGGATAAGGCGCACATTCTCTCCCTGGAGCATCTTGCCAAACGATACGGGAAACGGTGGGTGGTGAAAGACCTCTCCTTCTCCATGCAATCGGGGGAGGTCGTTGGGCTTCTCGGGCCGAATGGCGCAGGCAAGACCACCACCTTCTACATGGTGGTCGGCTTCATCAAGTCGGACAAGGGACGCATCATGCTCGGAAGCGATGACATCTCCCAACTTGCCATGTACAAAAGGGCGGAGAAAGGTCTCTCCTATCTGCCCCAGGAGCCTTCGGTCTTCCGCAAGCTCAGCGTACGTGACAACCTCCGTCTCGTCGTGGAGAGCAGAAAAGACCTCGACAAGGAAGGAAGAAAACGGTGCGTCGACGCACTACTGGAGGATTTCGGCATCACCCATCTTGCGTTTCAGAAGGGATACACGCTCTCCGGCGGGGAGAGACGTCGCACCGAAATCGCCAGGGCTCTCGGGACAAACCCATCGTTCCTGCTGCTGGACGAGCCTTTCGCCGGCATAGACCCCAAGGCTGTCTTCGAAATCAAGCAGCTCATTCGGAAACTGGCGGGGAAAGGGATTGGCATCCTTATCACGGACCACAACGTACGGGATACGCTCGCCATCACCGACCGCTCCTACCTCATCAACGACGGCACCATCCTGGTCAGCGGAACCAAGCATGACTTGCTCTCCAACCAAAGCGCGCGCGATATCTACTTCGGGGATGAATTCGAAGGAGCTTGAGCATGTCCACCCAACTGAATCTCGGCACGACTCTCCAGCAAAAGCTCAACATGCAGATGATCCAGAACCTGGAACTTATGGCGCTGCCGCTTACCGAGCTCCAGCAAAAAGTCTCCGACATGGTTCTCGCAAACCCGGTGCTAGAAATGCAAACCAAAGAGGAAGGCTCGGACCTAGCGGGAAGCGACGACTCCGCCTATGATAAAGATGAGAGCGACATGCTCGACACGCCCGAGGCATATGAAGGGCACGGGGACGAAGCAAGCGACCGGGCGCTCGAGGCGCTGGAGAACAACCCGGGATGCGGGGAAAGCCTTCAGGACCACCTGCTGGGCCAACTCCATCTGGAAAAACTCTCCGAGAAGGAGATGCTGGCGGGGGAGATCCTTATCAGCGACCTGGATGGAAACGGGTTCTGGAGCAGAGACCCGGATGAGGTGCTGCCCTCTTATCTCCTTTGCTATAAGAAGAAGGTAATCAGCATATTGCAAGGACTGGACCCCGTAGGGTGTGCTGTCCCCTCCTGGAGGGAGAGCCTTGTAGCGCAAGGAAGAGACAAGCACCTGAAAGAAGAGGAGCTTGCCTTGCTGGAGAAGCTGACCCAATCGGACCGTGCGCTCGAGTTGATGGCTATGGGGAAAGTGGAGAATGCCGCATCCATGCTCTCCTATGCGAAAGAGGATCTTCAGGCAATCTTCACCTTCATGAAAAGCCTCACCTTGTACCCGGGAAGAGGGTTCTCTGATGATTTTACCTCCACCATCACCGTCGACCTACGCGTGCATGCCGAAGGGGACAGCCTGACCCTAGAAATCAACGATGAGGCGATTCCCACGCTCACCCTTGACCCCCAATACCTTGCGATGGCGAAGGAATCCAAGGATGCCACAACGAAAAGCTATCTCTCGGAACACATCAGGGATGCAAAGAACCTGATAAGCCAGATTGGCTTCCGCCATGCGAACCTTGAACGGCTGGGAAAGCAGCTCTGCCTCCTGCAAAAGGAGTTCTTCTTCAAGGGGACGCGATACCTGAAACCGCTAAGCCAAAAACAGATGGCCGAGAAGCTTGATGTCAGCGAGGGAACAGTCAGCAGGCTTGTCGCAAACAAATACATCGAAACCGATTGGGGGGTTCTCTCCCTCAAGAGCCTCTTTCCCGGAGGGGTCGGCGGAGAAAGCAAGAATAGCGTGATGGAGATGATCCGGGAGATTGTAGCCCACTACGAGGGAAAGAAAAAAATATCCGACCAGAAAATCAGCGAGATTCTGGCCGGAAAAGGAATTTCAATCGCACGAAGGACGGTGGCCAAGTATCGGAGCCAGATGGAAGGCTAATGCTCCTTTACCCTGTCCTTCTCCTTCCTTGCGGTATTTTCAATCTTGTCGGCAATCAGCTCGATTCCCTCGTACAACTCGATGCAATCCTGACTGACAACCTTGAACGAACCCCACCGGAAATGAAGCTTCGCATCAATGTGGTACCCTTGTCCCAGCGTATTGCGGGTCATGACGATATCCAGATCCTGCAGATAGGTTTCCGCGAAGGAAAGCTTCTTCAGCTTCTTGTCTAGGAAAGCCTTGGTCTCCTCGCTCGGATTGTAGTGGACTCCTCTGGCATTGATTTGCATGCGCTCCTCCTTTGATGGTTTGTTTTCTGCCTTCAGTATACACCAGGTTTCGCATAAGCACGAGAAGATGTTGACACAACCGGAGCAAACAGAAACACTGAAGGCATGAAGGAAATGACCCAGGACTTTCTCTTTTCGCAATCCTGCCACGTGAGGCTGTCGGGCGATCCCTGCCTTTCCTGCCAGAAGGCGGAGCAAGGTGAGCCGTGCGACACGGTGATGGATTGCGAGAAACACCGCCTTTTCCTTCGGTGGCGGAAAGAGCAGGCGAAGCGCATCACCAGGGCAAATGACCGCAACATGCTCAGCATCTGCCATAGCTGCCCGGTCAGCAGCGCCTGCCCCGTCTCCTTCGAGGAGCCGTTCTCCTTCTGCCCGGTCAAAAGAGGCGCCATCAACTACCTCATCCAAAACAGGTTTTCCCACTCATAACTTTGCAAAGTTATAGTATTTTTTTGTATAGCCTTTATTTTTCTTTCATGATAAGGTGAACAAAAGGTTCGCCATGTCCGACTTTACCGTACTCGATCTTCTTGACTTGGATTTGAAAGAACACAACCACCTCTCGCTCCACTGCCAGGCAGGGCGTAGCGGGCTCTCGCGCAAAATCACCACCAGCAAAATCTCACGGCCGGGACTTTTCCTTACCGGATTCTTTGAGGAGTTCTCCGACCAATGCATCCAGCTCTTCGGGCGTGGCGAGCAAAAATACATGCAGAAGCTCGACAAGGAGCGCAGAACCGACACATACAGGCAATTGCTTGACTACCATGTGCCTTGCTGCATTTTCTGCGATGGAGGCACCCCGACATCTCCCTTCCTCCGTTTGGCGGAGGAGACCAGCACCCCCGTGCTTGTCACCCCCATTCCCAGCGCCGATTTCTCAAGGCGGCTCTATCAGTCCCTGGACGAGGTGTTTGCCCCGACCAAAACCATCCATGCGGTCTTTGTGGAGGTCTTTGACGTAGGAGTACTGATTACCGGGGACAGCGGAGTGGGAAAGAGCGAGACGGCTCTGGAATTGATTGAGAGGGGACATCGGCTGATCAGCGACGACTCGGTGCGGCTGAAGAACATCAGCGACTCCTACCTCATCGGCATGGGGGAGAACCCGATGCTCGCCCACCACATGGAGATCCGGGGCATCGGCATCATCAACATCCCTTCCCTCTTCGGAGTCGGAGTCATCAGGGACAAGAAGCAGGTGCAGCTTTCCGTCCATCTCGAGGAATGGGATTCATCACAGAATTATGACCGTGTGGGAGAAGTTGAGCAGACCGAGACAATCCTTGGCATCACCGTTCCCAAACTAGTGATTCCTGTAAAGCCGGGACGCCATATCTCCGTCTTGATTGAGACCGCGGCAAGGAATGAACGGCTCAAGCGCCTTGGATTCTATAGCGCGAAGGAGTTCGACCAAAGCGTACTCAAATGGCTGGAGAGCGAGACCGCAAGGAATGTCTACTACCATGACGAGAACGAGGAGCAGCATTGATGACAGAGCGCACGTTAACCATCACAAACCGGGCGGGAATCCACGCACGTCCCGCAGCGGCCATCGTCAAGACGGCAGGGAAGTTCAAAAGCAAGCTGACGTTTCTCAAGGACTCCATGGCTGTCGACGGGAAATCCATCATGGGCATCATCACCCTTGGCGCATCCTATGGAACTACGCTGACCATGAGAGCCGAGGGACCGGACGAAACAGCGCAGGCTGATGCCATACAGAAGCTGTTCGAACATCATTTCGAGGAGTAAGCAATGAAAGCAGTCACCGACAGACAAAAAGCCATCGCAACCTATATCGCCAACTTCATCAAGGAAAAGAAATACTCCCCTTCGGTGCGTGACATCTCCCATGAGTTCGGGTTCTCCGTCAAAGCCGGGCACGACCACCTGAAAGCATTGGAGCGCAAGGGTATCATCCGCATGACAGCCGGAGTCTCCCGCTCCATCGAGCTGATTGACGGGCAGTTCTCCACAGAATGTGAAACCGTGGGGATTCCGCTTCTCGGCACCATCGCCGCCGGCAAGCCGCTCTTGAGCGAGGAAAACATTGAATACAACCTGGACATCCCCGTCACGCTTCTTCCCAGGGGAAACCACTCCTATTTTGCCTTGCATGTGCGGGGACAGAGCATGATTGAGGCCGGCATCAACGATGGCGACATCGTCATCATCGAGCAATGCGAGAACGCCGAGGCAGGTGAGATTGTCGCTGCCAGCGTGGATGAAGACGGAATCACGCTAAAGCGGTTCTACCCGAACAGCGAGTACATCGAGCTCAGACCCTGCAACAGGAGCATGGGTCCGATTCGCACGCAAAGCTGCCATATCCATGGAAAGCTTGCCTTGCTGGTCAGGACATACTGATGGCGGCCCCCGTCTATCTCCTTCTCGGGCCGGAGTCGGGTGAAAAACATGAGCGAATCAAGGCAATCCTAGGACAGGTAGTCAAGGAAATCGGATCCCAGCCGGAAATGCACCACTACTACCCAAGCGATGAAGGGTGGGAGAACCAGATGTACCAGAACCTGACTTCGGTAGGGCTGTTCGCCACCTGGCAATTTGTCATACTCAGCCAAGTGGAGTCTCTTTCCAGCAAGGAGTGCTCCAGGCTCGCCTCATTTCTGAAACCTTTGCTCGCGCAAAAAAAGCAGAGCTTGTCCGCGACATTGATTCTGGTAAGCGACCAGACCTACCTGAAAGAGGGAAAGGTCCTGCAGTCCGCCATTCCCAAAGAATACACGGAAGTGTTCTATGAGATGTTCGAGAACCAGAAGGAGGAATGGATACGGAAGTATTTCCAGCGCCATGGCGTCCTGATCACCCCGGATGGCATCAAAACGCTCCTCTCCCTTGTGGAGAACAACACCACGGAGATGAAAATCGCGGCGAACCAGCTTATTCTCTTCTGGCAACTGGAAAAGAGGAGCACGCCCATTGACGGAGATGCGATTGACTCCTACCTGGCGAACACGAAGGAGGAGGACGCATACACGCTCTTCCCCTCCATCCTGGCCCGGGACTTAAAATCCTCGCTCAGGATTCTCCAGCAAATCTTCGCGCTGGGAGACAGCAAGACCAATTATACGCTCTACTCCCAACTGCTCTACCAGTTCAGGAAGTTCCTCTCCATCGAGGAGGTATACAGCCAGAGCCGGGATATCGACTACGCTTTCAAAAACGCCACAGTTCTGGGGACCAGGGCGTGGGTAATCGCACCCAAGGAGAAGACCGCCTACAAGAAGGGACTGCAAAACTACTCGCTCATGCAAGCACGAAAAGCCCTCTCGGCCCTGGAGGACTACGACATTCCCCTCAAGAGTGCGGGAGACCTCTCCCAGGTAGTCTGGGAACAGCTTCTTGCCACCATCATCCTCCATAATGGAGAGAAAAGCGATCCCCCCCTCTTCGTCATTACAGCTGCAATGTCTTGAGAATCCGCTTTGCGACAGGAAGGGGGATTTTGCCTTTGGATGCAAGATCCTCTGGCGTTTGACGCATCAGCTCCTCGAGGCTTCCGAAGGTCTGCATCAACTTCTGGCTCCGCTTCGGTCCCACCCCTGGCGTGGATTCAAGAATCTTGAAGGTGGCGTCAACCAAGCGCTGGTTCTGGTTGGCGGAGGTAGCGAACCTGTGGCATTCATCCCTCACTGCGATGAGCACGCGCAGCGCTTCACTCGTCGGATCCAGAAGCAAGGAGGGTCGGTCATGGTCAAAGACAATCTCCTCCATGTCCTTGGCAAGTCCCACCACCGGAACATCAACCAGCCCAAGGCTGTCTAAAATCTCCCTCACCGCCATCACCTGCCCCTTTCCTCCGTCAATCAGCACGAGGGAAGGATGTTCCAGGTTCTCGTTGACGACGCGGGTATAGCGTCTGGCGGTAGCCTCCCTCATGCTCTCGAAATCGTCAATCTTCCCACCAAGGGTCTTGATGTTGAAGCGGCGGTACCCTTCCCTGTTCGGGTTCCCGTCACGGAAGCTGATCATGCTCGCCACTGTGTATTTCCCTGAAAGCTGCGCGATATCGTATCCCTCGATCAAGGTGGGAAGCGTCGCAAGGCCAAGTTCCTCCTTTAAAAGCGCAAGCGCCTTGGTATTGTCCCTGCTCTTAAGGCGACGCTCAACGTCGCTATATGCGTTTTCCACGGCCATACGGAGAATCCGGTAATGCTTGCCGTCGGTGGGGACTGTCACCTCCAGGTCCCCTCCAAACTGCTTCTTGAAGTATTCGCTGATGAGGGGCACGTCTATCTCGTGGGAGAGATAGAGATAGCGGGGAAGCTTCTTTCCGTCCGAGTAGTAGCGGACAAGGAAATCAAGAAGCGTCTCATTCTCATCATCAAACGTCTCCGCCCGATACAAAGCCCTCCCGATCAGCTTCCCTCCACGCATCTGCATGATGCTGACGGTAACTAGCGGAGAACGCATCTCGATGGCGACATAATCCCTTGCGTCAAGGGAGAAGTCCTCAACTTCCTGCTCCGTTTCCATCGTCTCCAGAGCGGCAAGGATGTCACGCTTCTTCGCGGCCTCCTCGAACTTGCACTCCCTCGCCAAGCGCTCCATCTCCTTGTGGATCTTCTGCTTCAAGCCTTGGTCATCCCCGCGAAGCAAGCGCTCCACTTCATCGACATACCCCTGGTACTCCTTGGGGGAGACCTTCCCTGCGCAAGGCCCTCCGCAAAGACCGAGATGGTAGTAAAGGCAGGGAGAGCTCCGCTTCTTCAAGGGTGTGCCGCACCTACGCAGCGGATAGTGCTTCTGGACCAGGTCGACGAAAGTGTCCACCTTCCCCGCATTGGGATAGGGGCCGAAATACTTCGACCCGTCATCAACCAGACGGCGGGTCTTGAACACCTTGGGGTACTCTTCGTTGGTGATCCGGATCACCGGATAGCTCTTGCCGTCCTTCAGGTCAATGTTGTAGTGGGGGGTGTATTTCTTGATCAGGTTGTTCTCAAGCACGAGCGCCTCATACTCGTTGCCGGTGATGATATGGTCGATATGGCGAATCTTCTCCACCAGGGCGGCGGTCTTCACAGGCCTGTTGGCAAGGAAGTAGCTGGTCACACGCTTATGCAGATCCTTCGCCTTGCCGACATAGATGACAGTCCCCTTCTCGTCCCGCATCAAATAGACACCACTGTTATGGGGAAGCGCATGGGCCTGCTCCCTGGGCGTAAGCGCATCCTCATGCACCGAAAGTCCGAGATTCTCCACTTCCCCGTTGTAGCTGGTTTCCATGCCCTTTATACTACCCGCCCGTCCTTGCCTCGGCAACATCCAAAACCCTATCATGAAGCCATGGATGCATTGATCGAAACATGGAAAAGCGAATACCACCTCACCTTCCAGGAGTGCCTGCAGCTAGAGAAGATGCAGAAGGACATATGCATGTGGGAAATGGGTTCGCTTGAGGAGCATGTCGATCTCTCCCTTGTGAGGAAGGCAAGCAGCGGGAAGCGGGGAAAAGAGCTCCTCCGGCAAGTGCGCGCCTTTGTTGATGCCGAGCGCAAGAAACCCACATCCTACCATGATTTCCAACCCCCAAAGCTATGCGCGCAAAAGCCGAAGGCCATCTTCACTGCTCCCGAGACTTTCCTGGGAAGATGCCCCTGCCCCGCTGACGGGCAGCAGACCCGTTGCTGCAACCTGAAGACGTTGGATGTGGTACAGCAATGCTCGTTCGCCTGCTCCTATTGCGCAGTGCAAACCTTCTACGGAAAGAACGAAATCCGCATCGTCGGCAACCTCAAGGAGAGGCTTGCCACCCTCAACCTCGATCCCTCAATCTGGCATATCGGCACAGGGCAATCCAGCGACAGCCTGCTGTGGGGGAACGACTACGGCACGCTGGATGCGCTCAAAGTCCTCGCAAGGCGCTATCCGGATCTTGTCATCGAGCTCAAGACCAAGAGCGCGAGAACCGACTGGATCTATGGCTCCTGGCCATCCAACATGGTGGCGACCTGGAGCCTGAACGCACCACTGATAATCCAGAACGAGGAGCTGTGCACCTCCAGCCTGGAAGCTAGGATCCATGCGGCACGCATGGCAAGCGACCACCACATTCCGGTGGGATTCCATCTCCATCCGATGACCTACCACGAGGGATGGGAGAGGGCATACCGGGATGTGGTCAGCATGATCTGCGACAACTTCAAGCCGGATGAGATCATGATGATATCCATGGGCACGCTGACCTTCACCAAGAGCGTGCTCAAGGAGCTGCGAAAGGAAGCAAGGCCGTCAAGGATCCTCGACATGGAGCTTGTCCCTTTCGCCGGGAAATACTCCTATCCCACAAGGACCAAGAAACTCCTCTTCCAAAACGCCTATGACGCATTTCCCCTCTCCTGGAAGGAGAAGAGGGATACCAATCCCTTCTTCTATCTCTGCTTTGAGGACCCGAAGCTCTGGAAGCCGGTGATGGGGTACGAGTATGCGTCCAATGAGGAATTTGAGTTAGCGATGAAGAAGCGCTACCTGGCAACCGTCAACCGGCTGCGTCAGAGGTAAGCATAAGGGAGCGTCTCCTCCCTCCCTTCATGCAAGGAGAGGTATGCGCCCACAGGGACGCAAAGGGTCATGGCCACAGGCACCACATCATCCACTCCATCAAAGAGGGATCCTGCCCCGATATGCCTGCCATAGCTGTCAAAGAGGATATGGGAGAGATGGCTCTCCGCCGCATGGGAGGAAAGGCTCTCCACCATCAGCCGGAAAAGACCGAGGCCCCGCCAAGGATGGTCCACGCCATAGAAGAAGAGATGCAAGGCGGACGCCTCTACACGATAGGCCGACAAGGCGGCGAGGCTATCATCAGGGGCATGGACAAGCAAAAACTGCGCGCCATCGAAGGAAGGAGAGAATCCAGCCTCTTTCACCAGAAGGGGAAGGAGACCGCCAGATGAGGGGGCATCACTACAAAAAGTGATTGAGAAGTCCTCAAGCAGCACATCACGCAGCGCCATTTCCTGCTCTTTTGCACCATGTCTCCGCCACCACGAGGTGACGACCTTCTCCATCTCATGGCGCTTGAAGGAGAGCCACTTCTGTTTCAGCACGGGATCCTGGTCAAGCACGTTCTTGAATGCGCGGAAGACTCCATGCCCCCCACCGAGGGCCTCCTTCAGTTTGGCCGAATGGACACGAGTCGCAAAGCGTGTCATGAGATTGAATCCGTCGGAGCTTCTCCATGGCGGAAGCTCGATGCAACCCTCCCCCTCTTCCAAAGAGACGATTCCTTCCTGAGGATTGAATACGGCATTCTCCCTTTGGTTCTCCATCGCATAGATGATCTGATCGATAAGCTCACTCGTGAGATCGGGAAGTTGAGACCTCTTTTCCATGACCCGATTGTAGGGGATTTGGGCAAGCTTGACAATTGAAGGGAAAGCAATGATTATACCAGTTGAGCCTACAGTATCAAGTACTTCTTAATAAGGAGAAAAATATGAGCATGATGCAGAATGTCGAAGCTGTCATTGACACCATCGTTGCACGCGAGATCCTCGATTCTCGTGGCAATCCGACCGTAGAGGTTGATGTCTACCTTGAAGACGGAACCATGGGCCGTGCGGCCGTCCCCTCCGGTGCATCCACCGGCATCCACGAGGCTTGCGAGCTTCGCGACGGCGACAAGAACCGCTTCGGCGGCAAGGGCGTCACCAAGGCTGTCGACAATGTCAACAATATTATCGGACCCGAGCTCGAAGGTATGGATGCCTTCGACCAGGTCGGCATCGACCGCGCGATGATCGCGCTTGACGGCACTCCGAACAAGACCAAGCTTGGCGCCAACGCCATCCTCGGTGTCTCCATGGCGGTTGCCCGCGCAGCGGCTTCCTCCCTCGGACTTCCCCTGTACAAGTATCTTGGAGCCTTCCATGCCTGCGTCCTCCCCGTTCCGATGGCGAACATCCTCAATGGCGGAGCCCACAGCGACAACAAGGTCGACTTCCAGGAGTTCATGGTCATGCCCATCGGGGCGAAGAGCATGCACGAGGCGGTGCGCATGGTAGCCGAAGTGTTCCACGCACTGAAGAAGGTGCTCTCCTCCAAGGGATACAACACCGGTGTGGGTGACGAGGGTGGTTTCGCTCCTGACCTCCAGAGCAACGAGGAAGCCATCGAGGTCATCCTCGAGGCCATCAAGAATGCCGGCTACAAGGCAGGCTGGGATGGCGACTTCATGATCGCCCTTGACCCGGCAGCCAGCGAGCTGTATGACGAGAAGACCGGCAAGTATTGCCTGAAGTGGACCACCAAGGAGACCAAGAGCAGCGAAGAGATGGTTGATCTCTGGCAGAGCTGGGTCGACAAGTACCCGATCATCAGCATCGAGGACGGCATGGCCGAGGATGACTGGGAAGGTTGGAAGAAGCTGACCGACAGAATCGGAGACCGCGTCCAGCTTGTTGGCGACGACCTCTTCGTCACCAACAGCGAGCGCCTTGAGATGGGTCTGGAGAAGGGCGTTGCCAACTCCATCCTGATCAAGGTCAACCAGATCGGCACCCTGACCGAGACCTTCGAGGCGATTGACCTTGCCAAGCGCAACGGCTACACCGCCGTCGTCTCCCACCGCTCTGGCGAAACCGAGGACACCACGATCGCCGACCTTGTGGTCGCTCTTGAGACCGGAGAGATTAAGACCGGTTCCATGAGCCGCACCGACCGCGTGTGCAAGTACAACCAGTTGATGAGGATTGAGGAAGAGCTCGGTGACATCGCCCACTATGCTGGCCGCGATGCCTTCCGCCGCCACCCCGCAGCCAAGAAGAACTAACCTTCTTGCATCTTCAAGCCGGACATCGCAAGGTGTCCGGTTTTCTTTTGCCCTTTGCGCAAAACCCGCCCATACAATACACCCTCCGCCATAGGGCAGAGGGTGCAGGAAAATAACAAGAAAGGCTCAAGCTTTACTTAGTTGGTAGTATACGTAGCCCCATTCTTCTCTTCATTTACCGTCCAAGAAGAATCAGCACCACTCACTGTAACTTTCCTAGCATCAGTAGCATCCGCCTGATAGACATAAAGCTGGTTGCTTCCTTCAGGAACAGTAAGAGTATTTGTGCCATTGAAAGTTACCGTTGTCACATACTCATATGACCCACCTCTGTTGCCAATTACGATTGCTGCATTAGGAACGGCATTTCCATCTTTCCAATTAGCAGATTCAAATCCCTTATTCTCTTCATTATTGGTTTTATACTCGAATTTTGAGTTGCTGATAGTATGGTCACCACCACGCAGGATTGCTCCCTGTCTATCACCAATGATAGTAGAACCAGTAATAGTTACCGTGCCCGGAACATTCAGCAAGAGTGCAGTTGAGTCATCGCTCTTTGTCTCAACAGTAGTAGTATCGATAGCGACTGTCATTTTTGCGACTTTATTATCAGCAACCGTTGCATTAGAACCAATGCCATAAGAGCCATGCTCAACAGTCAAAATAGAATTCTTTACTGTCAATGTAGGCTCAATACATTGATAGATCTGAACAACCTTTGGCGTAATCCATGAACCGTCTTTAGCCTTCCAATAGGTTGGAGTCTCTGCTATCTCATTCGTCAATGTGGCCTTTACGCCATCAAGTGTGAGATCGGCTCCATCTTCTTTCAGGCAGAACGTTGTGCCGTTGTAACCGACAATCTCTCCATTCTCAACTATGACTTTCGCGTTTTTCAGAATGTTGAATGCAGCTGCATCATCCCTTGTTTCTACTGTCTCGGCATTCTTAACCGTCAAGGTTTTATTATCCAGGTTGATGGTTAAATCCCTTGTAATCTCGAGAGGAGCAGACAAATCGTCAATCGTGATGTTCTTACCAAGATAGATTGTGGTAATTCCCTCGTCCGCAACAGCATTCTCAAAATCCTCTGCCGTGTACACAAGTGTCACCCAGGAATCACTGTCGTCACAAGATACAAACAAAGCGGTTACAACGAGTGCCATAAGAATAAACGATAGTACTTTTTTCATTTCGTATTCCTCCGTTTGTAAGCGTCAAATGGTGACCCGTATCTGACAAGCTTCCAGCCATGCATACTTGAGGCATGGAAAAATTCACACAGGAAAGAAGAGAAGAAAT
>CAVESN010000005.1:6330-37857 GCA_963618365.1 Bacteroides uniformis | reverse complement strand
GTGTTCAACCCGGTGATTCCGGTTGCGAACCTCTTTCTCAACAACCGCGACCACCGCAAGATTACGGTGATAGACGGAAAGGTGGGATACACAGGTGGCTACAATATCGCCAACGAGTACTTCAACATCACCCATCCCTACGGCCACTGGAAGGACACCGGCGTCAGGATTGAAGGGAATGCGGTATGCTCGCTCACCGCAATCTTCTTGGAGATGTGGAACGCTGGAGAGCACAAGAGAAGCCCCCATGATTCGATCGAGCATTACTTATGCCAATTCAACTATCTTCCCAAAGAGCCGGATTCCTTCATCCAGCCCTATGCAGACAGCCCTGTGCTCAAGGAGCAGGTAGGAGAGAATGTCTACATCTCCATGATCAACCAGTCCCGCACCTACATCTATTTCATCACCCCCTACCTGATTCTAACCGACGAGATGATCCATGCGCTCGGGCTGGCAAGCAAGAGAGGTGTCGACGTGAGGATCATCACCCCGGGAATTCCAGACAAGAAGGTGATCTGGAATGTGAGCAGGTCCTACTACAACTCCCTTGCGCGTAGCGGAGTCAGAATCTTCGAATACACTCCCGGATTCTGCCATGCGAAGATGTGCGTCGCCGATGACTTGATGGCGACATGCGGCACGATCAACCTCGACTACCGCTCCCTCTTCCACCACTTCGAGGACGGATGCTTCTTCTATCACACGAAAGCCGTCACCCTCATCAGGAACGACCTTCTCAAGGTGCAGGGAGAGAGCCAGGAAGTGACTGATCTCTATGCCAGAGGCAGGAAAGCCGGATTGCGGTTTGGACAGCTCGTGCTCCGGCTTTTCGCGCCTTTGATGTAAGGATTATCCCTTCAGCCTGTAGCCACTGTGGAATGATTCCACCTTGATCATGTTGCTTCGGCCCTGCCCCGCACCGATGCGCCCTCCGGTAAGCACCACCTTGTCCCCCTCTTTCAGGTTGAGAATGCGCCCCGTCTCCTGCATGGCATGGAAGAAGACCACATCCAGGGAGTCGTAGTTGTCGCAAAGCAAAGGAAGCACGCCCCAGCTCAAGGCAAGCTTGCGGTAGGCGCGAGGTGTGGTGGTAATACCGATAATCTGCATGGGAGGACGGAAACGGCTGACCATGCGTGCAGTAAGGCCACTGACGGAGTTGACTGCAATGCAGCTCGCGTTCACATCGAAGGCAAGCATGCAAGCAGCATGGCTGACCGCATCCAAGTCCGTATGGGTCTGGTACGGCATATGGAGAAACCGGTCGACAAAGTTCATGTGGCTCTCGGTATACTCGGCGATCTCGCTCATCGTCCTCACCGCCTCGACCGGGAACTTTCCTGCGGCAGTCTCTCCGGAGAGCATGATGGCGCTCGCTCCGTCGTAGACTGCATTCGCCACATCACTCACTTCCGCCCGGGTGGGCCGCACATGCTCAATCATCGACTCCAGCATCTCGGTTGCCACAACCACGCGCTTTCCGATAAGACGGCAGCGGTCGACAATCTTCTTCTGGATGACAGGTACTTCGTTGTAGGGAATCTCCACGCCAAGGTCTCCACGGGCTACCATGATGCCGTCAACCACCTTGCAGATGTCCTCGATGTGGTCGACACCGGAAGCATTCTCGATCTTGGCGATGATATCGACATCCTTTCCGCCATGGGCATCCAGGAAATCCCTCATCTGCCTTGCATCCTCCCCATTGGAGACGAATGAGGCCGCGACAAAATCAATATCGTTCTCGATGCCGAAGAGAAGGTCCTTCTTGTCCTGCTCGCTGAGGAAATCCTTGGTAAGCACCACCCCGGGAAAATTCATGCTCTTGTGGTCGCTCATGACTCCGCCAAAGATGACCTTGCAGATTGCATCATCACCCTCTATCCTCTCCACCGAGAAGACCAGCTGCCCGTTAGCGACAAGAATCCTGTCCCCCTCCTTCAGCTTTTTCGCAAAAGGAGGAAAGCTCACGGAGCAATGGTGCTCGTCTCCTTCGCATTGCGTGGCAGTAAAGGTGAACGAATCCCCCTCCTTGAGAGTGACGCTGTGGTTCTTGAAACATCCCGTGCGATACTCCGGCCCCTTGGTGTCCAGCATGATGGCAACAGGCTGGTGCATCTCCTCCCTGACCTTCTTGATGGTCTGGATCTTTGCCAAATGCTCGGCATGATCCCCATGGGAGAAATTCAGACGCGCGACATTCATGCCTGCATCCACCATCTTTCTCAACACCGCCTCAGAACTGCTGGCGGGACCAATTGTGCAAATAATCTTCGTCTTGCGCATTGCTTCACTCCTTCCAAACCCAACGGTAGTGTAGCTTGGAGGAAAAAACGAAACAAGCAAGTGAAAAGATTTTTAACCGATATAAGCGCATGCCGCATTCGCAGCCACGGCACCATCGCTGGTGGCGGTAGTCAACTGCCTCAGCTCCTTCGTCCGGCAATCTCCTGCTACAAAAATTCCCTCTGTTCTTGTCCTGCAATCCTCGGAAGCGATGATATAACCCTTCTCGTCAAGATCCACCAGGGAAGCGAATTTGCCGTTGTTGGGAACCTGCCCGATAGCAACGAAAAGGGCGGAGAGGGGAATCTCCCTCCTTCCCCCTTGTCCTTCCACCTCGATTGCCTCAAGAGAAGCCTTTCCGATAAGTCTTGTGACATTACACCCAAGGACAAACTCGACATTCTGCTTCTCCCTAAGCTTCGCCACCTCGCTTGCGTGGGCACGAAACTGAAAGCGGCGATGGACGAGGTATACCTTCCGACAAAGGGAAGAGAGGTAGAGGGCATCCTCCACCGCGGTGTTCCCTCCTCCGTTTACCGCCACATCCTTTCCCTTGAAGAACATGCCGTCACAGGTGGCGCAATAGGAGAGTCCGTGACCGACGAACTCCTCTTCACGCTCCAATCCCAGCTGCCGGTTCTTCGCACCAGTGGCAAGAATGACGGCAGAACAGGGATACTCGCCCCTAGAAGTATGCACCAAAAAATGACCTCCTTCCCTGGAGACGGAAACCGCCTCCTCGAAAAGCACCTTGGCCCCCAAGTCGGTCGCTTGCTCGAACAATCCGGTTGCGAAGTCAAAACCAGAAATATGCTTGATGCCTGGATAGTTCTCGATATCGGGAGTGTTGATGATCTGCCCTCCATAGGAAAGCGCTTCAAGCACCGTGACGCTTTTGCCTGCACGGCATGCATAGATGGCTGCCGTCAAACCCGCTGTTCCACTGCCGATGATCACGATATCGCTCATATGCACTCCTCTTTTCCACCAAGAGTAACCGAAGCTCCTATCCTCTTCAACCGTCGACAGAGGCAAGGAATGCAGGCGCGGCCTCGATTTGTCGCTCCACTTCCTTTGGCGCGACACCGCCATAGCTTGCTCGCTTGTTGATGGAGGCCTCGATGGTGAACTGCGAGAGGTCGTCCAGCACGGTGATGCCGCACTCCCTCAGCTCCGCTTTGGTGACATCCCTGAAT
The DNA here is from genome assembly GCA_963618365.1 of Bacteroides uniformis. GTDB lineage: Bacteria > Spirochaetota > Spirochaetia > Sphaerochaetales > Sphaerochaetaceae > RUG023. The sequence goes on along the minus strand of CAVESN010000005.1, from coordinate 34,372 downwards.
GTCTTGCCATGGTCTTCACAATGTTTGACCAGCTCTCCCACCATGCGGAAAGGTACATTCTGCTTCACCAGATGCTCCGCAATATCCGTTGCGGTGACAAACCCCTTCTTCAATTGGGCGCGAAGCACATCCTCCTTGAATTGAATCGCCCTCAGCATGTGGGTGAAGACCACAAGGGTCGCATGAAGCGTCTCGACCGAACCGAAAAGCCACTCCTTGTCCTCCTGGTAATCCTTGTTCAGCGTGAGGAAAGTCCCCTTGAGCATGGTAAAGAGCGAAACCAGGTTGCCGATGGTGCGGGAGCTCTTGCCACGAACCAGCTCGGCGATATCGGGATTCTTCTGGGGCATGATGGAGCTGCCGGTGCAGAAACTGTCGTCAATCTCGACAAAGCCAAACTCCTGGGAGTTAAAGGCAATGATCTCCTCCGCAAAACCGGAGAGATGGACCATCGAGAGCGCCGCATCAAAGCAGAATTCGGCGAAGTTGTCACGACTACCCACCGTGTCCAACGCATTCTCCGTGGGAGCGGAGAAACCCAAAAGCTTGGTCGAGAACCTTCTTGCAAGCAAAGACAACTATCCCAAATACGTAGTAACGCTCACCGAGCTAGCCCTTGGGAACATACATGGAGTAAAGATTGTGCACCTCGAGATTTTCTCCTGAGAAAAGAGTATTGGCCCGCCATGTTTTCTGTATCTTTATATTGAAAGCCAGCAGAAGTTTGACAACTCCCTTCGTGTGACTGGATACATCAAGCTCTTTACCGTAAAGACTTGTGTGGCTGCTTCCTGAGTTGACAATCACCTATACGCCTTGCACCCAAATGGGAAACCATCCTAGAGTCTAGCTATGTCAATGCTTGAGGTTTCCCATCTTGCGTACTCCTTCCCTAAAGGAAAAGCCGTGCTCCGGGATGTCTCTTTTTCGCTCGAAAAAGGGACGATCACCTTGCTTTCCGGTGTCAACGGGGCAGGAAAGAGCGTCCTGCTCAAATGTCTGAAAGGGCTTCTGAAACCCCAGGGAGGCACCATCACCATCGATGGCGTGGAGTGCACGGACGACACGAAAAGACGGCTTGTCGCCATCGGTCTTGTCTTTCAGGACGCAAAAACGCAGATAGTGGGACACACCGTCCGGAAAGACATCCAGTTCGGCATGGAGAACCTCGGCATAGAGAAATACGAGCAGGAAAGAAGATTGGCGGAATTGGGGAAAATGCTCCAGCTGGATGAACGGTGGAACGATTCTCCGAGAACCTTGAGCGGAGGAACCCAGAGGAGGCTCGCAATCGCTGGAGTGCTGGCGATGCAACCGAAGATTGTGATGATGGACGAGCCGTTCACCGGTCTAGACCTGCGTGGAGTGAGACAAGTGCTCGCATCCCTGAGGGAACTAAGGAAAAAAGGAACGACCATCCTCATTGTCTGCCATGAGGCGGAGAAGATGCTTGCCGAGACCGACCATCTCCTGCTACTTGAAAAGGGCACCATCATCGCCGACGGAAAGCCAAAGGAACTTCTGAAAACGATTGAGGCGCATGACATCCACATTCCCCCCATCCCCTTTGAGGCCATGACATGGGGATGATCTTCCACTACCGCGCGCAAAGCACGTTGCTCGGAAACGCAAATCCGATCACCAAACTCCTATTGCTCATCTTCTTCTGCGTGACGGCGACTGGCGAGCGGCCATCCATTGTCATCGCTCAAGGATTGCTGCTTCTTTTCACCATGCTTCTCATCAAGCTTCCCCTTCTCTCCTATGCGAGGGACCTCCTCTTCTTCGTGGTCATGGCGCTGCTGATTCTTTTTTGCAACCTCCTTGCGACCCATGACTGGAATGCATCCTGCACCCCGGCTCTCCGCTTCCTTGATGTCATCCTCCTCGGCATCATCTTCAGCGACACTACCGATTTCTGGGACCTCTCCTGTGCCCTGGCGCCAATACTCGACCATATTCCCTTCGTCCATGGATGGCGGGTCGCCAGCATGGTCCAGCTTGCCATCATGCTCGTCCCGCTCACCTTCGAAGCCACTAGCAGGGTAAGGGAAGCGCAAACTGCGCGATGCTCCTTTCGCAGAGGAACCCTCACGAGGCTGATCGTCTACGCATCCAGTGTCATGGAGACCATCCTGGACAAATTGGAAGAGGTATCGGACGGACTTGAGGCACGGCTTTTCGATGCGGACAGGAAAAGAAGCGCTCCGCCCTATGGCAAAGCCGACCTCCAATTGGGCCTCCTTGCATTGCTTCTTGTCGCAACGAGAATCTGGCTATGACCAAGCAAGCACTCCGAGAACTGATGAAGCATGCAAAAAGCCAAGAGGGAAAGGCAGAGGATGCGATGGCCGAAACCCTCTTAAAGAGTCCCTTGCTGCAGTGTGCAAGCAAGATATACGCCTTCATTCCCCTGAAAAGCGAAGTGGACATCACCCCCATCCTCGATGCGTTTCCCATCGCCCTTCCCCGTTGCACAGAGGCGGGGCACATGGAGTTTCTGAAAGTTGCACAACCATGGAAAAATGCCATCAGAAAAGGAAGCCTTGGCGTATGGGAGCCGAAGGAAGGAGAAGTGGCAATCCCTGATTCCCGAAGCGTCATCCTTGTCCCCGGCTTGGCGTTTGACAGGCAAGGATACCGGCTGGGGCGAGGAGGAGGGTACTATGACCGCTATCTGTCCAGGTACCCCCAGCTTGTCTCCATAGGCATCTGCCATAGCTGGCAGCTTGTCGAAAAGGTACCTTGCGAACCACACGACAAGAGAGTCACCCATCTTTATTGCGGGTTCTGGGTCAGGTAAGCCAGGCGAAGTCCCTCTCCACCAACTTATAAAAAGAGGGGAAATCAACACCCTTGAACGCATCCAGCATTGCGCGGTACTCCAGGCTACGCGCCTTGGAGAGAATTCTGCTGAGCGTCTCGATGTAGCGGTCCTGCAAGGAGGGGGAGGAGGCTATGAGAAAGAGCAAATGGACCGGCTTTTGGTCAATCGCATGATAGTCGATTCCCTCCTTGCTGACGCCAAGCATCACAGGCACCGAATCAAGCCCCCTGATCTTTCCATGGGCGATAGCCACTCCATGACCGATTCCGGTGGACTCAATCCGCTCCCTGCGCAGCACTGCCCGGTAGAGCCGTGCAATATCCGGCTCCTCCCACCCAGTGATGGCTCTCCCTTGCAGAATCTGCCGGATGGCCTTGTGCTTGTCCTTCCCCGAAAGGAGGATGATCTTTCCTTCTTGCTCCATGCCGACCTATTTTGCAGCGAGGTATGCGTTCATCGCCTTCGCCGCCTTCCGTCCCTGCCCCATGGCAAGAATGACTGTTGCGGCGCCAAGGACGATGTCGCCACCGGCGAAGACACCGGGAATGCTGGTCTCAAGCGTCTGCTCATTCACGACGAAGTTTCCCCTCTTGTTCGTCTCGATTTCCGGCGTGGTGCTCTTGATAAGAGGATTGGATGAGTTGCCGATGGCGACGATGACAGCATCATACGCCACAAGCTCCTCGCTACCGGAAATCTCCACGGGGGACCTTCTTCCGGAAGCGTCCGGCTCTCCCAGCTCACAGCGAATCATCCTCACTCCGGTAACCTTTTGCAATTTGTCGGGGGTGTACTCAATCGCCACAGGATTGTGCAGGAAGCGGAAATGCACTCCCTCCTCCTTGGCATGGGCCACCTCCTCCCTTCGCGCCGGCATCTCCTCCTCGGTCCTGCGGTAGATCACATCCACCACCTCAGCTCCGAGGCGACGCGCCATACGGGCGCTGTCCATGGCGACGTTTCCGCCGCCGAAGACAGCCACTCTCTTTGCAGGGAACATCGGGGTCGCCGCATTCTGCACATCGTATGCCTTCATAAGGTTGGCACGGGTCAGATACTCGTTGGCGCTGAAGACACCCACCGCGTTCTCCCCGGGGATGTGCAGGAACTTCGGAAGTCCTGCGCCGGTGCCGATGAAGATGGCGTCATATCCATCCTCGTCCAGAAGCTGCCTGAGCGTGCGGGTCCGTCCGACCAGATAGTTCAACTCAACCTTCACCCCCATCTTCTCCAGCTTCTCCAGCTCATGGGAGACAATCTTCTTGGGAAGACGGAACTCGGGAATACCGTAGGAGAGCACTCCCCCTGCCTTGTGCAGCGCCTCGAACATGACTACCGTGTGCCCAGCTTTTCTCAGGTCCGCCGCAGCGCTGATCGAGGCGGGTCCGGTACCGACCACGCACACCTTCTTCCCCGTGGGGGAAGCAACCTCGGGGATCGGCTCCACATCGAAGTCACGGCACCAGTCTGCGACGTACCGCTCAATCCGCCCTATGGCGACACTCTTCTCCACGTTCTTCGCAATCTTGCCGACCGTGCAAAACTTCTGGCACTGGTTCTCCTGGGGGCACACTCTTCCGCAGATGGCGGGAAGCAGGGAGCTCTTGTTGATCTCTTTAAGGGCATCCTCGTAGTGGCCCTTCGCAGCCTCGGCGATGAAGGCGGGGATATCGATAGAGACCGGACACCCCTGGGTGCACGGCTTGTTCTTGCACCCCAGACAGCGCATGGCCTCGGCGCGGATCTCGTTCTCGGTATATCCGAGCGCAACCTCCTTCATGTTGTGCACACGCCTGTCCGCTCTCTGGCTCGGCATGTCCTGGGGAGGAATGGAGGCCTTCTCCTTTGCGCTCAGGATCTTACCCGCATAAGCGTCGACAATGGCTCTCGCCTCATGATCAAGTGTAGCAGGATTCTTATACATCTCTCTCTCCTCAGTTCAGTCCGATACGGCAGCGATGGTCCTTTTCCTGCTCCTTGAACTCGCCAAGTCTGGCAAGCATGTTGTTCCAATCCACCTGGTGTCCATCGAAATCGGGACCGTCGACACAGACGAACTTGGTTTCCCCTCCCACCGTGCAACGGCAACCACCGCACATGCCCGTACCATCGACCATGATGGTGTTGAGGCTGACGGAAGTCTTGATGCCATAGGGTTTGGTGGTAAGGGCGGCAAATTTCATCATCACTGGAGGACCGACGATGATGACATGATCCGGCTTCCACTCCTTGCAAATCTCATCCAGTGGGGCGGTGACCAAACCCTGACGGCCATAGGAGCCGTCATCCGTGCACACAATCAGCTCGTCGCTGACCTGCGCAAGCTCCTTTTCCATGATCAAGAGCTCCTTTGTGCGTGCGCCGATGATTGTCTTGACCTGGTTGCCGTGCCAGTGCATCTCCTGTGCAATCGGATGCAGTGCGGCAATGCCGACTCCGCCTCCCACACAGACAACATTCCCCCAATTATGGGTGTCCGAGGGGACACCGAGGGGGCCGAGCACGTTGGCAATCGAATCTCCCTCCTTCAAGGAGGCGAGACGATGCGTGCTTTCCCCCACCGCCTGGAAGATGATGGTGACCGTACCCTTCTCCACCGACGCGTCCGCGATGGTGAGCGGGAAGCGCTCGTTGAAGTCACCGCCAAGCTGGATGATGATAAACTGTCCGGCTTTGCGGGATTGAGCAATCTCCGGAGCCTCGAAGGTCATCCGGAACACCTCAGCGGAAAGCTGTTTCTTTTCAAGGATTTTATTCATCGCAATCTCTCTTGTTTGAGCTTTCTCCATGATACGGATAATCCCTTTTATTGACCAGTCCCGCATGGTGTGCCACTCTTTGCATACAAGGAGAGACAACCAATGATCAAGAAACGGGAAGCGATGCAAACCAAGGAGAATGTGGCCATGAGAGGTGGAAAGGGGAGCGTTCAGGTCCTCGAGCTCATGGGAAAGGACGACATTCCCCATTGCCGCATGCTAAGCAAGCTCACCATCAAGAGCGGATGCTCGATTGGAACGCATGAGCACGTGCATGAGACAGAGTACTACTGGATCCTCCAGGGAGAGGGAGTGGTCACCGAATCCGACGGAGAGAAGCTGGTCAAGGCGGGAGATATCGTCATCACCGGAGGAGGAGCGCAGCATGCGATCCGCAACGATGGGAAAGAGGAGCTCGTCCTGCTCGCCCTCATCATCCTGGATTGACACGAAAAAGGGCCCGTGGATGACCACGGGTCCCAATGTACAAGGTAATTCCGGTTTCGTTTATTTGCCGGATCCGATTGCAATCTGGATCTTCTGGGGCTTCGCCTCTTCCTTCTTCGGAAGGATGACAGTCAAGACACCGTTCTTGAAGGAACCGCTGATCTTGGACTCATCCACATCGTCGGGAAGGGAGAAGGCTCTCTCGAAAGAGGATTCGACACGCTCCCTGACCAGATACTTCCGGTCAGCTTTCTTCTCCTCCTGCTTCTTCGAAGCGATATGCAGGACATGTTTGTCGACATTCACTTCGACATCTCCCTCCGCATACCCGGGAATCTCAGCCTCGACCACATATTGCTTATCCTCTTCGCGGATATCCACCGCTGGGGATTTCGCATTGGTGTTGTAGCCAAGCCCCTTGAGCATGTCATCGAAAAGTCCTGCAAACCCATCCACCATCGGATCCCTGCTATAATTCATCAAGTATCTCATAATCGTACCTCCAACTTTCATTTTCTCTTGTAGGCTTCTGCCTACACCAAAGATAATGCAAAGAGCGTGCCAATTTTTTTAATTCACACTATTTAAAGTAGTTATATTCTTTTAAGAAAAGGCTAAACCAAGCAAAAAAGGGAAAAAGATACCCACACGCACAAAAGAAGAAGGGATGTTGGGTCACAGGGAACCAACACCCCGAAAGCGGTTCAAAAAGCGAGTCATTTTGACTCAGACAAGTGATTTTTCCATGCAGATGATGTTGTACCAGAGGCCGAACTTGTAGCAGCAGTTGGTGAAGGTACCGCACAGGTGATAGCCCATCTTCCCATGGAAACGCACCGAAGCATCTGTCAAATAGGGATCCTCGCTGCGGGGTGTCGTGGAGATCTTGGCATAGAGCACCTTGATTCCCATCTTTCTCAATCGCATCTCCATCTCCCCGTAAAGGCGCGACCCGAGCCCCTTGCCATGCACACCACCATCCAGGTATATGCTCATCTCCGCACTATAGCGGTAAGCCTCCCTCTCGTTGAACGCATGCGCGTACGCATAGCCTACAATCGTACCCTTCTCGTCCACTGCGACAAGGTAGGGATAGGATTGGGAGATGGTTCGTATGCGTCCCCCAAACTCCTCGACGGAAGGCTCATGGCACTCCATGGTGATAGCGGTATCCCTAACATAGGGAGCGTAGATTTCCAACAACCTTTTTGCATCTTCCTCACTCGCGCCACGAAAAGCTATGTCCATGGGACCGATTGTAGAAAGAGGGACCATGCCGTGCAAGCAGGAAAAAAGGAACTTTGGGAATACCCGAAGCTCCTTGGAGAAATCCTGTCTCTTTCAGGCTCCCGAAATCGTGAAAGTGATAGTAGCTACGTAGTCGCCGGCGGCGGCAGCTTTAAAATCAGTTTCATTCACTTGAGCGGAAAGAGTCTTCTGTCCATGCTGCTGCGTCCCGTTCGGAGTAAATTCAAACACCGCGATATCGTTGCTATCCGCATTACTTGGCACGGTAGTCTTAGCCTCGCCCACATAGAAATCGTATCCCATCGGAGTGGCTGTCTTCGCACAGGTCAAAGGAGTTGCGGAAGCTGTCACCGTGAAGGTCGGCTTGTCGCTCTGCCTGTTGGTGGCAGCGACCACTTGCTTGATAGGAGATTTTGTAGTGGTGACAGGTGCATCCGACAAATCATCCGCAGTAAGTGCAACAATATCGGCATATGTCTTCGTTCCCTCGTTTTTACCGATTACACGGAACACCTTCTCTTCCCCCACGGTGGTCGTCAACTTGAAATTCTTATCTGTTCCAAACACCGCTACCACGGCAAGGCTCAACACCATAAGGATGCTCAATACTTTCTTCATTTTCATTTCCTCTTCATGTGAGATGTCATTCTCTGTTTCTCACTGGCAAAGGCAGTGTATGCACACTTATTACTTATGTCAATAGTTTTTTGTTTACGAGAAAATTATCGCTTTTAGTTTTATTTTATTGCGCATTTTTGAATGCTTTAATGTCACAAGCTACATTTTTCCACTTAATAGTATTACTATAATCTGTACCATAAAACAAAGTTTATCGAAACTTTTGTCATAGTTTTACTGAGGATTGGAGAGCTGTACGTTGACGGTAGTGCGCCAGTCTTCCCCGAAGGCCTTGTCGAATTGCAAGGGATCGACGGAGAAAACGAAGCTAAAGACCCCCGAGGATCCGGTTCCGGGGGTGACCCTGCCGAAGGTCTGGAAAGCGTCCGAGTTCTCCAGGACAGCCACATCATTCTGGCCGAAAAGGGCGAACCGTCCCCCTCCGGAGATGAGCCTGACGGTGGTTGTGTATGGCATCGTCTCCTTTTTGTCCCCCATCCTTCGAAAGGGTGGCAGCTGCGCCTCGATATCCATCGTGCTCGCAAAATTGGTGTTGATGACAAGAAAGGTGCTCCCTGAGCCATTCTCCCGGGAGAAAGACAGGTCCGCACTTTCCTCACCAGCCATATCATCGAAGAATCCCGCAGTGATTCTCTCCCTTACCGTGGTGACGAGGTTCACCGACCTGGTGAGGATATGGCCCCCTGGCAAAGGGGGGATAAAGAGGAATGACGCGAAAACCCATACAAGTACTTTTTGCATACGCATTTCTCCTCCTTACACCGCTCTCATAGAGCAAGTACCATTATTCCCGCCATATGTTTTGCAGAAATTTGCTGTGCAAATTCCCCACCTTGTTCTTGTCCGTTACTTCCGCCTTAAGTTGTCGGCCAACACCACCGATATGCGTTAATCATGAACGCCACCGGGTAATCCTTCTTTTGTAGGTGGTACGTGAGGTCAGGCTCTCCATCTATGACCAGCTTGTACCCGCCCTCCTGCCGGGTGAACTCCAGCCTCTCCATCATCCCTCCCGTTGGGGCGAACATCCTTGCCGCAAACCCGTGTTCGGTGGCGGTGACACCATCCAGCGGAGCAATGTTCGCCATCTTGACTTGAATCCTCCCCCAATCATCATCCGCCGGGTCATAGTTTGAGTTCAGCACATAGTAGATTGCCACCGGAGTGAGCATGATTCGCACCGCGGTGGACCCGTTAGTCGAACCGCCCTGGTACTTCTCAATGGCCAAAGGCCAGGAGGGTGAGGGAAGGGAAGGAATCTCCACGCTGTAGGAGCCATTGAACTGGCCATGTGTCTTGTCGTCGACCTCGATGCCGACCACCGAGTTCGATGCGATATTGAATGTGTAGGTGGAGCCGTCGCTCGCGGTTGCGACACAACCTTTTTCGGTTGTCGCAACCTCCACTTGGTATGTGTGGTCCCAGGCATGGGAAGCAGTCACCTCCCCTGCAGGATCGACCACGTTTTGCAACATGTGCACCCCAAGCGTGTCATCGGCGGTGGAAACGAAATAGTAGAGGGTGTCGGTGGCATCCCCTCCACCTGTAGCCCTTGCAGTAGTTTTGACAAGATGGAAGGTCTTGTGGTTGTAGATGTCGAACATCGTTGGCCCGCCAGAGCTCGAATCGCAGGACAAGAAAAGGATGGCAACCCATATTAGCACACAAAATTTCTTTATCATGAAAACTCCTTTTGTTCCATGATATAATTTATTTGTTTTTGATGTAAACTAATTTTGTGTGTTAATAGACAAAGAAAAATGGAGACAGCATCTCTGCCATCTCCATCTCCCGACCCCTGGTTGTCAGTTCAGCTTCACGTCAATCCGCTTGGGCTGCACGGGCGCGACCTTGGGAATCTCCACGGTAAGCAAGCCGTTGGAGAAGTTCGCCTTGATGGCGGACTCGTTTACGTGCTCGGGAAGGCTGAACGTCCTTTCGAACGGAACATAGGCCCTCTCCTTGACCAAGTAGGACTTCGCATCATGCTTCTCCATCCGTCTCTTGCTGGAAAGGTGCAGGGCGTGGTTCTCCACATGCAGGGAAAGATCGGCTTCCTGATATCCGGGAAGCTCCGCTTCCAGGACATATGCGTTTTCGCTCTCGTAAATATCCACCGGCGGGAACTTGGAATCGCTGATTGCATTCCAATCGTCGAACATGTCATCAAAGAACGGGTTCATCAAGTATCTCATAAGGCACCTCCATGTGCTTCCATCGTGCTATTCATAGGCCATACGGCTTACATGAGAGATGATACAACATTTGTGCCAAAAATTTTATTTCTTTTTATAATAAAGATTTGTATTCTTTTATCTTTCTTTTATCAAATGCATGTCTGCGTCATATGGTTACACTTTGCAAGAAAACCGGCGTATCAAAATGACACACGCCCCTCGACAGGGGAGGAAAGATGGGTCAAAAGGGAACCAGAAAGGCTCAATCGTAGATTTTGAAGGTGATTTTCTTCACTTTCGAGGGGAGCCCGATGGCAACACCGCCCTTGTGGGGCTCTCCGGGGAGGAAGAGCGCGAACCTGCCGGGGGCGGCATGCCACACGATAAGGGGCTCTCCCGTGGTGTGCTGCACATCGCCATCCTTGTCGTAGGGAGCATCCGCATCCTTCACAGCCTCCCTCCAGGAGACGCTCATGAGCTCCTCCCCCTTGAGCATGATCTCTACGTCGGTCGCCTTATGGTGCACCTCGTAGGGCTTCTCCTTGCTCTCCGTCTCATAGGAGGAGATGAGATAGCGGACATGGGGGTCTTTGCTCTGGTAGGAGCCACACTCCATTTCGTACACTTCCCCCCGGTCCATGACATCAATGACGCTCCGCATACGGGGTATCAGGGGCAAATACAGTTCAAGGTTGTCCAGGGAATCGAAAATCATGCGCCACTCCTTCCCAAACTATATCTCATTGCATTTTGGGTTGCCAGAGGTGTATGCTTGCCATGGAGGGAAAAATGGTCACCTTATCCAATGTGCACCTCAGCCTCGCCATCAGCGAGCATGGCGCCGAAATTCATAGCATGAAGAACAAACATACGGGAATTGAGTATATCTGGAACGGCAATCCGACCTATTGGCCACGCCACGCGCCACTGCTCTTTCCTATGTCAGGTCCGCTAAAGGAAGACAAGATCAGCGTCGATGGAGTCGAGTACCATATGCCGGGCAACGGGTTTGCCCGCGATTTGGACTGGAAGCTCCTCGACAGCAACGAGGAGAGCGCAACCTTCTGTCTGGAAGACAACGAGACAACCCATGGCTACTTTCCGTTCGGATTCAAGATCCTGACGACCTATGAGCTTGACGATGACACAGTCACCATCAAGACCATCATCGAGAGCAAGACGAACGACATGCGCTTCGTCTATGCTCTCCATCCCGCATTCATGCTTGACATGAACCGTGACTCCGGGCTGGACGACTACATGGTCAGTTTCAGCGAGGAGGAAGAGGTGGAGAAGCTCATCAAGACAGGAGACCTCTTCACCGACACAGGGGTAAAGGTTTCCGGAAAATTGCTGAACCTCTGCCGAGCCGACCTCGACCAGGGAGCCATCTGCCTGAAGGACCTCTCCAGCAAGAAAGTCAGCCTGCTGTGCGGCAAGGGAAACCATGGAGTGGAGCTCTCCCTCGGTGAACTGCACACCCTTGTCTGCTGGTCTCCCGAAGGAAAGAAGGCGCCATTTGTGTGCATCGAGCCCATGTACAGCTTTGGTGACACCTCAAGGCCGACCGACCTGAAGCAAATGGAAGGGCTCATGAAGCTGAATGCAGGGCAGAAGAAGAGCTTTACCAACACCATCAGGCCATTCTGACAGCATCGCGCCCCCACTCCAGGGGGACGCTTAAAATTCGGAGCATGATCAGCGATATCGCATGGGATTTTGACGGGACGCTGTGTGACAGCTATCCCCATATCACCCACTCCTTCCTCAATGCGCTCAAGGAGTGCGGCATTCGCCCGTCCGTCCAGGAAGTCCGTTCCCAGGTGGTCACCACCGTACCCGAAGCAATCGCCTACTTCCAAGAGAAGTACCATGCCGACCCCCTCTTTCTTGCGTCAGCGTTCAAGAAATACAACGAGATGCCGGACTTTGAGAGAGTCACTCCCTTCCCTGATGTGGAGAGGGCGCTTTGTACAGTCATGCAGAAAGGTGGACGGAACCACCTTTACACGCACCGTAGCGGTGCCTCCACTTTAGCGTATCTCGACCACTTCCACCTCACCGGCTACTTCACGCTTCTCTTCACTAGTGACAAGGGTTTCCCGCGGAAGCCGGATCCGAGCGCGCTTTTGGCGCTGATGGCACGAGGAAAGATCAAGCCAGAAGAGATGATGATGGTGGGGGACAGGCCAATCGACATCGAAGCCGCATACAATGCGCATGCCTTTGGCTGCTTCTTCAACTCGAACCATCTTCCCGTCCCGGAGCATGCCTTTTGGAGCGTGGACACCTATGCCCAGTTCATACTTCTTCTCAACGAGGCAATGTCATGAAACTTGCAGGTTCGACCATCATGAAGTATCTTACATGGGTGATGGAGGTGGCCCTATGATCATGCAAGAGGCTGGCGAGATGTATCTGGAGACCATATTGAGGATTCAGGAGGAGCAGGGTTTCGCCCGTTCCATTGATGTCGCCAACCGCATGGGATACTCAAAGCCCACCATCAGCGAGCAGATGAAGAAGTTCCGTGAGGCGGGATTGGTCTCGTTCGACAATGAAATGCACATCAATCTCACCCGCAAGGGAATGGAGATTGCGAAGAAGACCTACGAGCGGCATGTCGCAATCACCAGCTTCCTGAAATCCATCGGCGTCAGCGACGAGACAGCGGAGAACGATGCGTGCCGCTTCGAGCATTATATCAGCGACGAGACGTTTAGCCGCATGAAGGAGTTCGCTTTGGCCCATTCGCCATCGCAATCGCACTAACCAGAGATGGACCTCCCGCAAGCACCATCGCCAGTGCGACAGATTCAATTTTTTCGTGGAGAGAAGAAGACGGCAGGGTGCGCAAGAGGAAGGATTTTGCCTCGGAGAGCGCATCCCTCAGAAAGAGCGCTTCACGCCTTCCCTTCTGGGTAAGGCTTACTTTGCCGTACGCTTCCTTTTGCACAAGGTCCTGGGAGGAGAGACGGGAAAGCATGGAACTCACACTGGATTTCTGCACCACAAGGGAGAGTGCGAGGTCCACAGAGCGGACCTCGCGTCCTCCCCTCTCCAGGATGGAGAGCAGGTAGCGGGCTTCGCGGTCACTCATCTTTCTGGCAATGGTGGCTGCAGCTGCCCGCATAGGGGCAGAATGCGCAATGGCCCTTTTTGTGCTGGCCGATGAGGTATCTGATGATACCGATGACCATGGCCAGCAAAAGAAGCGAGATAACGAAGGTCGCTACCATATACAATCCCGCTTAGACATTCGCGCCCGTGGCGTACTCAACTCCGTGGCTCTTCGCCCCCTTACGGAAAAGCGCATAGAGCAGGAAGGCAAGGCCAGCGAAGCCGAAGATGGTGCCGATACCGAAGTGCCCGGCAGAAAAGAGCATGCCTAGCTGGTAGATGATCAGGGAAAGCAGGTAAGCAAGTCCGCACTCGTAGCCGATGGCGATCATCGTCCATTTGCCGTTGTTCATCTCTCTCTTGATCGCACCCATTGCGGCGAAGCAGGGAGCGCAGATCAGGTTGAAGACCATGAAGGAGAATCCGGCAAGCGGAGTGAACGCGTTCTGCAGATCTCCCCAAATCTCAAGGCCGTCCTCGCTGAGTTCTCCACCGAAATGGAAGAGGATGCCGAAGGTTCCAACCACGTTCTCCTTGGCGATAAGACCGGTGACAGTCGCAGCGACGGCCCTCCAGTTTCCCCAGCCAAGAGGAGCGAAAACCCACTGGATTGCGCTACCGACCATGGCAAGAAGCGACCAGTCCATCTCCTCGTCGGTGAGCATCGTAAAGTGTCCGTCCATGAAACCGAAGTAGGAAAGGAACCAAACTAGGATGGTGGCAAGCACGATGACCGATCCAGCCTTCCTGGCGAACGAGGAGGCTCTCTCCCACACGCTGTGAACCACGGAGCTGAAGGTAGGCATATGGTAGGCAGGAAGCTCCATGACAAACGGAGCAGGGTCCCCGCTGAACATCTTGGTCTTCTTCAGGATGATGCCGCTGATGATGATGGCGGCAATCCCGATGAAATAGGCGCTGGTGGCAACCCATGCGGCTCCATCAAAAAGGGCACCCGCAATCAAGGCGATGATCGGAAGCTTGGCCGAGCAAGGGATGAACGTGGTGGTCATGATCGTCATACGACGGTCATTCTCGCTCTCGATGGTACGGCTTGCCATGACTCCGGGAACTCCGCAGCCGGTGCCGATGAGCATCGGAATGAAGCTCTTGCCGGAAAGGCCGAACTTGCGGAAGACACGGTCGAGAATGAATGCGATACGGCTCATATACCCGCACTCCTCCAGAAGCGCAAGACAGATGAAGAGAACAATCATCTGTGGCAGGAATCCGAGAACCGCACCCATGCCGTTGACGATTCCGTCGGAGACCAGCCCAGTAAGCCACTCGGCAGTGCCAAGTTTCTCCATCAACGCCGCCGCACCAGGAACCAGCCAGGTGCCGAAGAGCACATCATTGACCCAGTCGGTTCCCATAGCTCCGATAGTGGAGATTGAGACGTAGTAAACCAGGAACATGATGAATGCAAAGATGGGAAGGCCGAGCCAGCGGTTTGTGACGATGCGGTCAATCTTGTCGCTCGCCGTCTGGGTGATCTTCTGGCGCTTGATATAGCAGCCTCCGATAATCTGGGCGATCACCGCATAGCGCTCGCTGGTGATGATGCTCTTCGCATCGTCATCCATCTCCTTCTCGCAGGAGAGGATATCTTCTTCAATGTGGGAAAGGACCTTCGGGTCCAGATTCAGCATCTTCTGAACCCGCTCGTCGCGCTCGAAGAGCTTGATGGCAAACCAGCGCTGCTGGTTCTGGGGGAGATTATGGACAGTTGCCTCCTCGATATGGGCGATGGCATGCTCTACCGAACCGTCGAACTCATGCTTGGGCATCGGGAGCTTGCCGCTCTTCACGATCCTGATTGCCTCCTCGGCGACCTCCATGATGCCGGTCTCCTTCAATGCGGAGATCTGGACGACCGGACAGCCAAGGTCCTCGGAAAGTTTCTTGATATCGATGACGTCACCCCTCTTCTGCACGAGGTCCGCCATGTTGATGGCAACCACCATCGGGATGCCAAGCTCTAGAAGCTGGGTGGTCAAGAAGAGGTTTCTCTCCAGGTTAGTACCATCAATCAGGTTGATGATGGCATCGGGATGCTCCCCGATAAGGTAGTTGCGTGCAACCACCTCCTCCAGCGTGTAGGGGGAGAGGGAGTAGATTCCGGGAAGGTCGGTTATGGTGATATCCTTATGCCCCTTCAGGGTTCCCTCTTTCTTCTCGACAGTGACTCCGGGCCAGTTTCCCACATACTGGTTGGCTCCGGTGTACGCATTAAACAATGTGGTCTTTCCACAGTTCGGATTTCCCGCCAATGCAATTTTCATAGTGTACTCCTACCTCTTTCAGTCGACCAGGATGATGGCTGCATCCTTCTTGCGGATGGTCAGCTGATATCCCCTGACGGTCACCTGGATCGGATCCCCGAGCGGGGCGACCTTCTCCACATGAAGGGAAACTCCCTTGATGATACCCATGGCCATGATGCGCTGCTTCAGCGCACCGTCACCCAGGATCTTCTTTACCACGGCGTCCTCTCCGACGTTGACCTCTGCCAATGTGCGATCACTCATCTCAACAACTCCTCAAACAAGAATACGAGCCGCCATCTCGCGACTAAGCGCGACGCGTGCATCGTCTTTCACCTTGACAATCAGGTTTCCAGCCATCGATGTGACCACAGAAACCCTGGCTCCTTCCACGATTCCAAGTTCGCCGAGAAACTGCCTCACTTGCGGCTTCCCACCCACGGAACGCACCACCTGCTCGCTCCCCACATCACTCAAAGTCAATGGCAACATGTAAGCCTCTCAATAGTTAGCTCGTGCTAACCGCATAGAAGTTAGCAAACACTAACCGTATATGTCAAGACTTGTCAAAAAAGTTTCAGACAGAAGAAAAAAGCTCAGAAATTGATAGAAAAAAGGCCAACCCTCAGAAAGGTCAGCCTTGAAGTAGCAGGGGTTGGACTCGGACCAACGGCCTCCGGGTTATGAGCCCGACGAGCTGCCAACTGCTCTACCCTGCGTCGAATTGCAAAGCAATAGTACCCAGAATCGAAGCAAGTGTCAACACCCCGAAAAGAGGTTTCAAGAAGAGAGCACCCGAAGCGCGTTTTCGCTCCACATGGCATCCAGGTCGCTTTGCGGGATTCCCGCCTTGCCTAGCGCATCGCGAAGCTTTTCCATTTCCCCCACATGCTCGATCTCAAGCCTTCCACCTATGCCGTCGAAATCGGTGCCTATGGCGAGCACCTCCGCACCTCCCACATTCCGCTCATGGAGCACATGGCGCACCATATCCTCAATGCGGCTCTCGTGTTTCCCGTCATCAGTAAGGAAGGAAGGGCAGAAATTCAAGCCCATCACTCCCCCCTTCTCGGAGAGGGCGCGGATCATCGCATCGCTCATGTTGCGCGTGGAGTCGGTAACCGCACGTGCGTTGCTGTGGCTTGCCCAGAAAGGTTTTGTGCTGTGCCTCACCACATCCCAGAAGCCTCCGTCGTTCAGATGGGAGACATCGACGACTATGTGGTGCTCCTCAAGAAGGCGAAGAGCCTCGATTCCCTTCTCCTTGAGGCCGCGGGCCATGACAAGCGGGTCCTTGGAGTTCGGATAGGCAAGCTCGTTCTCATAATTCCAGGTAAGCGTGAAGCTTCTCACGCCCCAAGAGGCAAGCACCCCGATTCGAGTGAGATCTCCTTCCAGAATGCCTCCCTCCTCGGTGGTAAGGATTGCTCCACACTTCTTGTTCTCGCAAATTTCCTTGGCGCTATACACCTGACGAATCCTGTTCGCATGCTTCTCCATTTGGCGGACGAACTCGTCATGGAGCGCACATGCTCTCTGCCATGGGCTCTCCTGGGCTCCCAGCTGCACGAACAATGCGAAGCATTGGGTGCTTCTATGGTTCTGCTCAAGCTTGTCGAGGTCGACGCTCAAGATGTTGCTTGCAAGTCTCAGAGAGTCATCCAGTATGTGGTATATCGTATCGCAATGAAGGTCTATCATCGTATCCATGCCAAAGAGTATGGAGAGAGTTCACGTTCCATGCAAGCGCTTGCCGAACAGGAAAAGCATGTGTATGTTGAGCCTAAAGGAGAGCCTATGATCATCAACACCACAAAGGAATCATTCGAGAAGGATGTGCTTGGAAGCGATAAGCCCGTCATCGTTGACTTCTGGGCCACCTGGTGTGGTCCGTGCCAAATGCAAGCGAGGATCTTCGAGGAACTGGAGAAGACAGAGGGAGAGAAAATCACCATCTGCAAGGTCAACGTGGACGAGAACGAAGACCTGGCTTCCCAGTTCGGAGTCGAATCGATTCCCACCATGCTCTTCTACAGGGGGGGGAAGCAGGTCGGGAAAGCCGTGGGAGTCAGACCCCGTGGCAGCCTGCTTGCCTACCTCGACATGGCCTAGTCATCCGTTTTCCACTACGTTGTCGATGGGGACGAAACCCTCACCAATGACCTGGTAGGCCTCAAGCACCATCATGAAGGCCCTCGGATCCAAGTCATGGACGATGCGCTCGAGAGCGCGTATCTCCTGACTCGGCACAGCCGCAATCAGCATGGGTCGCTCTTTTCCGGTATAGACCCCCTCCCCGTGGAAAAGCGTGGCGCCATGCTTCAGCTCCTCCACGATTCTTTTCCCTAACGGCTCCCATTTCGGGGTGATGATGAAGGCGGCTTTTCCATAGCGCGTCCCGATGTCCATGACCACGTAATTCTCCGCGACCGAGCAGACATACAGCGAGAGGATCGCAAGAAGAGCCCGTTCAAGCCCGAATAGGCGAATCCTGCCAGAATAACCAGAAAGTCAGGGATGAATGTGCATACGCCGAAGGAAAGGGGAGAGTACTTGTTCAGAATCTGCCCGACTATGCCGGTTCCTCCCGTGTTCGCGCCACTAGGCATGACAATGCCGATTCCCGCACCGAGGAGCGCCCCGCCGAAAATGGCAGAGAGCAGGATCTCCATACCTCCATGCGCCATAAGCACGCTCCGATATCCGGTAAGATGGCCGAAGAAGGTGGACCAAAGGGAGAGAAGCACCGAACCAAGGGCACTCTTTACCCCGTACAGGCGCCCGAACACCTTCATCCCCCACACGAGAAGAAAAAGGTTGATAGCGAGCATCACCAAATCCGGATCCCACCCAAGCAGATAGAAGAGGATGGTGCCGATACCGTTCGCACCACCGCTTGCTAGCTATGCGGGGGTGGTGAACAGGGCCACCCCCCGTTCCTCCCAGCATCGCCTAGGAGGATGTAGCAAAGGTCGGCAAGCTTCCGTTTCATACGAAGCTCAGTTGGTCCTGAGGTCCCCATAGACCAGAGTTGCACTCTGCCGGTCAAGGAAGAGGTCGCAATCCGAGTGCCACCTCAGTGTTGCGCACGGAGTTGCCGGACCGACTTCGTCAAACAGGGTCATGGCTACCCCCCGTGCCTTGCGCACCCCGGGCACGGTGGCAATAATGCTTGAGCTTTGCGTCATCTCCCACACGCTCATCGTGATCCCCTCATGGGGAACTTCCCCAAGGGTGGGGAACCAACCCTCGTTCACCTGCTGCTTTCTTCCTCTCTCGCTGAGATGGACGCGTATAAAGGAATCGTGGGTCATCAGGTTGGCAGGGGGATCGTTGAAAGCCAGGTGCCCGTTCTCGCCGATGCAGATGAATGCGACATCCAGCTTCGTCTCCTTCATCAACCCGTTAAGACGGGCAAGTTCCGCCTCTATGTCATGCGCAGTCCCGTCAATCGCATGGAACGCACCCAGGGAAGGGACCTTGCTCAGAAAATTGCGCTTGAGGAAACTACGCGTGCTGGAAGGATGCTCGCTGGGAAGACCTATGAAATCGTCGAGCTGGAATGCGGTGACCTTGCTCCAATCCACATCCTCCCCAACAAGGAAGGAGAGCATGTCTATCTGGCTCAGCCCGGTAGTAACCGCAATAACGGCACTTCCCTTTTTCGCAATCGCCTCATTGATTCTCCTGGCACCGGTTTGTGCAGCAACCTGAGCCATACTGATCTTGTCATCACTCAAAATCACCCGCATGAGTTTTGTCTCCTCCCTTCTCTTTGTCTCCATCCGAGAAGATACTTTGTTCCTTGTCCGTGGGTCAATTCTCCCTCTTTCAATCTACATAATTTAGTGTTTGATATATACGAATTCTTGTGATAGATTACAAAACAAGGAGAGAACCATGCACTGCCACATCAACTTTTCTTCCCGATTCAACTACCGGGCAAACGGAGGGACGGGAAAGCACCTGCACGACCAAGACTGGCAAATCCAATTCATCCAGGAGGGAAGCGCCGTGCTTGGCGTGAATGACTTCCGGTACAACGCCAGGGAAGGGCACATGCTTCTCATCCCCCAAGGAGCAAGCCATCAGTTCCGCGCCGGGCCGAAGGGACTAAAGACTCTTGAAGTCAAGTTCTCCACCAAAAGTGACGAAATCACCCACCTGGTCTCACAAATCCCACCCTTCTTCCTGGTCAAGGAGGCACAAGTGCCAGAGCTGCTCTTTCGCATCGTCAACGAAGGACTCAAAAAACCACACGCCCACTCGCTCCTATCAGAAGCCTTGCTGGTGGAGAGTCTTGTGCTGATGGCACGAGGCAGCATCTCCAATATGCCGATGAAGGCATATCCAAGCCCTGCCATCCAAGCTGCGACCGAATACATCTACCACCACCTTGGCACCAATTTCTCAGTGGTCGACATGGCGAAGGGATGCGGCTACAATCAGGATTATCTGTACCGCACCATCAAGAAGACCTATGGCATCAGCGCCATCGCATATGTGAACCGCATACGGTTCGAGCAGGCGAAACGGCTGATGGAGCATACCGACATCTCCCTCTCGGAAATTGCATGGAACCTGGGGTTCGACTCAATCCAATACTTCTCGAAGTTCTTCCGCCAGCATGCGGGGACCTCCCCCACCGAATATTGCACAAATGCAAGAGGCCAAAGACAAAGTCGCGGGACACCCTGACAGCCGGCATATTGGCTGCACACTTGAGGACCCTGATTCCGTTCCGCTCTTTTACTTTTCCATCGTGCTCGGGTTTCGCTACCACCTCAAGGAGACAGTTCATTCAGGCCTCCATAGCAACATGAAGCACAGCCTGCCGTATGCGGGTTCCCTTTCCTTCGGCCGGAGAAACCGATATCGTAGAGGCATGAGCGAAATGTGCTACCGCTGTTTCCGGCCAAAATCGAACTGCCTCTGTCCCTACACGGAAGAGGCTGACACAGGCATCAAGTTTGTCATACTGATGCATCCCAAGGAGGCTTTCCACCAAAGGACTGGAACCGGCAGGCTTACGCAGCTTTGCCTCAAGGAGAGCGAAATCCTCGTTGGTGTGGACTTCACTTCACACAGCAGGCTCAACATGTTGCTCTCCGATTGTGCATACTTTCCCCTCATGCTCTACCCTGGATCCGATGCGCTTAACGCCTCATCTCCCCTCCTCAAAGGGACGGTGCAAACCAAAAAGCTGTTGGTGGTTGTGGTTGACGCCACCTGGTTTCTCGCTGCAAAGATGGTCCGCTTAAGCAAAAATCTGCACCATCTTCCCAAGATTTCCTTCATTGGAGGCTATCATTCACAGTTCGCCTTCAAGAGAGAACCCGAACCGCATTGCCTCTCGACCATCGAGAGCTGCTACTACCTAGTCAAAGAGTTGCAAGGAGAGGGCATTGCAAAACAATGCAATGTGGAGGCAATGATGGGAGTGTTCCACAAAATGGTGGAGCACCAGATCGCATGCGAGAAAAAGCGGAGGATGCTGGAGGGTGACGGCCCCCAGCACCCGTGGAGACACGACAGGGACAACTGCTAGAGGTTCTCAAGCATCCGCTTGATTTCCCCATACGAGAACCCCTTGGCTTGCACTTTTCTCATGCATGCCTCCTTGTTCCGGCTCCTGGGCCACACGCTTTCCCATGCGGCGCGCACATATTCCTCCCCATGGCAGGAAAAAGCTTCCTCCACTGCACTTTTGGCAATTTCGGAAGATACTCCCTTCGCTCGAAGCCTACAAACCAGCATGCTTTTCCCTTCCGGATTTCTTCTCTGTCTGCTTCTGACGAACACTTCGGCATACCGTTTGTCGCTCTGGAGTCCCTCCTCCTTCAAGGAAGAAAGTACTTGCTCGATGGTCTGGGGGGAAAATTGCTTGAGGGTGAGCTTTTGCCGTAGTTCGCCAAGCGTATGCTCACGCACGGCAAGATATTTTAGCGCCTTCTCCCTGCATGCGGCACCGTCATAAAGCGCCTTGAGGGCGAGGTACTGCTCTTTTCCCAGCTCCATGCCCTCCTGTAGGTGCCATGCCTCCAGGAGGCGGATGGGGATAAAAAAAGGAGGATTCTCCTGCGAGACAGCGTAAAAGCCATCCCCGGAGGATCCTCTTTTGATACAAGCGTAGGCCAAAGTTAACGCTTGCTGAACTGGAACTTGCGGCGTGCTTTCTTCTGGCCGTACTTCTTACGTTCGACCATACGGGAGTCACGGGTAAGGAATCCGTTCGCACGAAGAGCGGGCTTGTTCGTCTCATCCTCAACCACAAGGGCTCTGGAGAGACCATGGCGACAAGCGCCAGCCTGTCCGGCGGGACCACCACCGACTACGTTGATCAACACATCGAACTTGCCAACGTTATCGGTGACTTCAAGTGGCTTGCGGACCTGTGCGGCCTGCAAGGGATTCACGAAATAGGCGCTCAGCTCCTTGCCATTCACCGTGATTTTTCCATCGCCTTCGCGGAGATACACGCGGGCAACGGCAGTCTTGCGTCTTCCGACACCAGTGCCAAGATTCTCAACTTTCTTTGCTTCTTTCTTAGTTGCCATAGTGCGTCCCCTTACTTCACTTCGATGACTTCAGGCTTCTGGGCCACATGCGGATGATCCGAACCAGCATAGACATGCACGTTCCTCATCAATCTGCGACCAAGTCTGTTATTCGACAACATACCCTGCACGGCCTGTTCCATCGGATAGACCGGATTGCGCTTCAACGTGTCAGTGTAGTTCTCGGCTCTCAGTCCGCCCACGTAACCGGAATGGCGATAGTACATCTTGTCCATAGCCTTGTTCCCGGTAAGCGCGGCTTTCTCGGCATTGATGATAACCACATAATCACCGATTTCCTGATGAGGCGCGAACTCAGGCTTGTGCTTGCCACGAACCAAGGAAGCTGCCAAAGCGGCGACCTTTCCAAGTTCCTTTCCCTCTGCATCGATCAGATACCATTTTCTCTGGATCTGCGACGGCTTTAAAAAGATAGTGTCCATAAGACCCTTTCCTTTTGCAGGTAATCCCTGCATGCTTGCTCCCCGCGCACTGCGGGTGCCCGTCATGTCCCCCTCCCGAATGGCCCGGTTCCCTCACGAACCATGGCCAATCCCCCCACACAAGGCTCAGAAGCGAGCAGGCAATGCCCCCTTGTACTCCTTGGGAAAGGACTGCGAGCCAGAAGAGTAGGTACTCTGCCGACGGGACCATTGCATCTCCTTCATCTGCTCCTCTTGCAAGGAAAACACCAAGACAGAGACACTTCGTTCCTGTGCGAGACCGCACAGACAGCCCATCATATCGCACCCATTCCTTCCATGTCTAGAGGCAGACAAGAGATAAACTCAGTCGGAAATCTTCTCCAGTTTGGCATACCTGCTCAGGAACGTGGCGACCTTGCCGCTGTCGAAGCGCACCACTATCACCTCATGCGCTCCACTGTCCTTCACTTGCTGGACAAATCCGGGCCCATAGCTTCCACTGAGCACGCGCTCTCCAAGACGGAAGGAGGAACCTTTCCTTTCCTTCTCCTCCTCCTCTTTTTTCTTCACTTGAGAGCCGAAACCCTGGTGAAGGAGAGCCGAAGGACCGGCAGCGCCCATCCTCCGCGTACGCTTTTCCTGAAGCAGATCCATGCCTCTCCAACCACCGGAGACGCCCTTCTTGTACAGGGAATCCCCACGATGCCACGAAAAGGAATCCTCCCCCAGGCAAGGGTGAGTCTGCCGCTTCTTCACATCCACCAGAGCAGGAGCAATCTCCTCAAGGAACCGCGAAGGCTCACAGTAGTTGGACATGCCGTAACGCATCCGCCTTTTCGCACTGGTAAGGACCAAGCTCTTGCGTGCGCGAGTGACCGAGACATAGAAGAGACGGCGCTCCTCCCTGCAAAGAGGATCCTCGTCCATGCTCATGATGCTGGGGAACAAACCCTCCTCCAGCCCCACCACAAAGACATTGTCGAACTCCAACCCCTTGGTGTTGTGCATGGTGATAAGGGAGACTCCCTCCTTCGCGCTCGGGTCCAGAGTTCCTATTGTGGTGGGGTCCAGGGCCAAAGTCTCGAGAAAATCAGAGAGCGCCTGGAAATCGTCGCCATATTGTGCAGCCTGGGAAATCAGTGTGTCGAAGTCTGCAACCCGAGACCCCTCCTGCTGGGTTTTCCCCTCCTTGCGGTCCACGTCGGCATAGTAGCCATACAGGTGGGAATCACGTAGCAGATGGTTTAGCGCCTCAGTAAGCTTATGCTCCCGGATCATGTTGGAGGACTCTTTAAGCACACCCAGGAAGGAGTCCGCGCCCTCTTTCGCCTTTCCCGTCAACCCGCATGAGGCAAGAGCGGCAAGGCAGTCGCCTCCCAATACTTCGATAGCGGCCTCAATCCTGGCTTGGGAAGTGGGCCCGATACCACGAGCAGGCTTGTTGACCATGCGCCGGAAGCTCACGATATCCTTCGGGTTTGAGAGAAGGTACATCATCGCAAGCGCATCCTTGACTTGCTCGCGGTCATAGAAACGAAGCGCACCGATAACTTTGTAGGGAATGCGGAACTCCGGCTTGGTGAACGCCGTTTCGAACGGACCACTTTGCGCATTGGTGCGAAAGAGCACCGCAGTGGAGTTATACTTTCCGCTTGCCTTGATAAGGCTGGCTACCAGTTCCGCCTCCTCAATCTCGTTCTCCACATAGAAGAGCTGTGGCTTTTGCAAATCCTGGTTTTCCGTCCACAGCTTCTTCAAACCCCCTTCCCCATGGTTGTGCCTGATCACGCTGTTCGCCAAGTTGAGGATGGAGGGAGTGGAGCGGTAGTTCTGCTCAAGCTTGATCTCCCGCATATCCTTCCAGGCATGCTTGAATGCGTCGATATTACCCTCTTCCGCACCCCGGAAGCGATAGATAGACTGGTCGTCGTCACCCACCACGCAGACGAAGGAGTCGGGACCTGCCACCTTCTTTAGGAATGCGAACTGGCATGCGTTGGTATCCTGGTACTCGTCGACCAAAATAACCTTGAACCGGTTATGCGCCCAATCGGCCACCTCGGGAAAGGAAAGTGCTTTCGTCGCCTTCAGGATCAAATCGGCGAAATCCACGTTGCCGGTGGCATCCAAACCCTTCTGGTACCCCTCATACAAAGTGGCCAGCGGAATATTGCCCTGGCTGCGAACCATCTGGGGAGTAACTCCCTTATCCTTGAGCAAACTGATCTTCCTGCTTTGCTGGCGCAGGGTCTTCACATCCTGGCCAGGGAAAACCTTCTTAAGAAGCTCGAAGCTGTCATCGTCATCATAAATGGAGAAACGGGGAGAAAGCCCCACCCTGTCGGAATAGCGGCGAAGCAGCATGGCCCCGAAGCCATGGAACGTATGGATGCATGCATGGCAATCATCGGGAAAATCCCCCACCATCTTCCTCACGCGCTCCGACATCTCCCCCGCCGCCTTGTTGGTAAATGTCACTGCGAGGATCTTGTAGGAGGGAATTCCCAGCTTGCGGATTGCATAGGCTATCTTGGTGGTGATGACACGGGTCTTCCCGGACCCCGCACCGGCAAGCACCAGAAGAGGATGGTCAAACTCCCTTACCGCCTCGCGCTGCGGCCCGTTAAGTCCCGCAACCATTTCCTCGATATCCACCGTCACTCCTCCAATGCCACCGCTTCCAGATCCAGCTCCTTGACACAGCGGATTCCCGCACGGACCACGCTCCCGGGTTTCAGTCCTCTCCCGATGACGACCGTAAGCCCATCCACATCAGGAGCCTGCCCGTACATGCGCCCAAGAGCCAGATCCTCTCCCTTTACCTCTTCCTCAATCAGTACAGGATAGCTTTCGCCCACGAACCTCTTTAGCCGCTTATGGCTGATCTCGCTTTGCAGCTCCTCCAGCTCCTTCTTGTAGGCAAGAGCCTTCTTGTGGGCCAAGGCATGCTCTTTCCCTGAGCGCATCTTGTACCCCTTGGTACCCTTCTCGCGGCTGTAGCAAAAGACACCCATCCAATCGAATTGTGCGCGCTTCAAAAACTCCTTGACGGTTTTCTGGCTCTCCTCGGTCTCTCCAGGGAATCCAGTCATGATGGTGGTGCGAATCACCGCCATGGGAAGCTCTTTCCTGATGGAAGCGACCAAGTCCAGGTATTTCTCAAGATCCCCCGTCCTTCCCATGCCGGAAAGCACCTCTTTGGCGGCATGCTGCATGGGGATGTCGAAATAAGGCATCACCTTCTGCTGGTGTTCCTTGACGAAGGAGGGAAGCCAGGAAGGAAACCAATCAGGGTGGATGTAGAGCATCCGGTAACGGAAGGACCCGGAGACCTTCACAAGGTCCTCCATCAAGTCTCTGAAATGGCGCTGGCCGTCCCAATCGGAACCATAGGCGGCAAGGTCTTGGGCGATAATGTTGATCTCGCGCACACCCTTTCGGGCAAGCTCCTCAGCCTCCTGGACAATCTGGGTCATCGGACGGCTGCGTAGCTCCCCCCTAATTAAAGGAATAGCGCAATAGGAGCACCAATGGTTGCACCCCTCGCTGATCTTCAGGTAGGCGCTCCCGGGGTACCCGAACAGTTCATCACGCCTCCATGCGTCACAGTCGGGATCAGGATACTCGGGAATCAATTCCGTGCGGCCACCGCCCTCAATCGAGTCAACCACCTTCCCGATTTCTTTCAGGTCGCGGTTACCGAAGATCGCGTCAGCTTCGGATAGCTGTGCGAAAAGCTCGTCGGAATACCGCTGAGCCATGCATCCTGTCACCACGAACTTCGCATGGGGATTCTGGGATCGGAGCGCGAAGAAGGTATCAACACTCTCCTTGCGCGCATCATCAATGAACCCGCACGTATTGACGAGCACAAGCTCAGCCTCAGCAACCGTTTCAGTGCGAATGAAACCCTTCTCTTTCAGCTGTTTCAGCATGACCTCGGCGTCAACTTGGTTCTTCGCGCATCCAAGGCTCTCGATGTAGACTTTCCTCACGTCCATGCTCCTTCGGCTATCCACCATACCGCAAAAGGGAGTCATTTCGCAAGTGCCATATTGCTAATTTATTAAGACAAAAAGAGTTGTAACCTACAAATCAAAAAAACTACATCACAAACTCTTTTTTCGGCAAATCGACATGGACACAATGCAAGATATTGTGGAAGCTCCATGCAAGATTGTATGTTTATGCAAACATTGATACACAATATCTTCTTTCGTTGGAATAAATTGAAAAAATTCAAACTCTTTCTTGCAACGAATATGCCCATGGGATATTATAACACAGTATATCTTGACGGGACGCTTGTTCCTGTTTTTGCATTGCAACCAGCACTTCAGAGGAAAGAAATGGCGAAGTATATCATCAAGAGAATCATTGGCATGATTCCAACCATGCTGATTATCATCACCTTGAGCTTCTTCATCGTACGCATCGCCCCTGGCGGCCCGTTTGCGGCGGAGAGACAGCTCACAGAGGTCCTTCAGAAGAACATCGAGGCGAAGTACCACTTGGACGAACCGCTCATCCAACAATATGGAAGATATCTCTTCGATGTGCTAAGGGGAGACCTTGGGCCCTCCTACAAGTACAAGGATTATGATGTCAACTACTATATCGGGCACAGCCTGCCAAACTCGATGGCCCTCGGAGCGACGGCAATGGTGCTTGCCATCCTGGTGGGAATCACGCTGGGAATCCTTGCTGCCATCTACCAGAACAGCTGGATAGACTACCTTTGCATGGCGCTTGCGGTTCTCGGCATCTCGATTCCGCTCTTCGTCATAGCACCCGTGCTGCAATTGGTTTTCAGCTTGAAGCTGGGCTGGTTCCCCACCAGCGGCTGGGTGACCACCGGCGAAGGATACAAGACAGTGATCCTCCCCACCATAGCGCTCTCGTTCAGCTACTTCGCCACCATCGCGCGCCTTACCCGCTCGTCGATGCTGGAGACGCTCAGAAGCGACTACATCCGCACTGCGAAAGCGAAAGGGATGAAGGGTTCCACCATCATCCTCAAGCATGCCATGAAAGGAGCCATGCTTCCCATCGTAAGCTACCTTGGTCCTGCATTTGCGGGCATCATGACAGGCTCTGTGGTTGTCGAGCAGATCTTCCGTGTCCCGGGGCTGGGAAAGTTCTTCGTGCAGAGCTCGTTCAACCGTGACTACACGCTGATTGTGGGAGTCGTCATCGTCTACTCGCTGATTCTGATTATCGCCAACCTGATTGTCGACATCATCTATGCGCTTCTGGATCCGCGCATCGCATACAAATAAGGAGACCTGCATGTTGTTCAAGAAGAAGAAACAGGAAGCGGTCAATGAATTGGGGCAGGTCGTAGAGGGGAACAGTCTCTCAAAGGATGCGTGGAGGCGACTGAGGAAAAACAAGATGGCAGTCGTGGGCATGGTGGTTGTCATCCTCTATGCGCTCATCGCCCTGAGCGCGTCGATCCTTCCCATCTACCGGTATGACGAGATTATCCTCGACCACCAGAACCTCCCCCCATCGCTCACCAAGGGCGCAGGAGAGCTGATGATGAAGAGCAGGCTCCAAAGCCTCTATTTCGATGC
>CAVESN010000005.1:0-6320 GCA_963618365.1 Bacteroides uniformis | reverse complement strand
GCAGGAGAGCTCAAGACGACTGAAGAGGATTCCAAGCAGATCAACGAATGGATCCAGAAAAACGAGACCACCAAAGTCTGGGCCATGGTCTATGAGGAAGGAGAGCGACAAAGAGCGGAGGGGACTTTCACGTTCAATAAGAGCGCCCAGCGCACCTACGATCGCCTTGTGAAGAAAATCGACACCGACTTGCTCGTATCTGTCAGCAAGGCATGGTATGTGGACGATTCGGGGAAGAAGGTGAATTTGAAAAAGATGAGCTCCTCCCAGCTTTGCCAAATCTATGCAGACATGCTCGGCTTGGAAGCGAAGGTTGTTTCGGATGCGACGGACAACGAGGTCGAGGCATCATTGATCAACGACTTGAAGAGTAAAAACCCCGACATGAGCGACGAGGACGCAAAGCAGAATGTCGAGTTTGAGCTGGAGAGTCGGGGGGAGAAGGCCATCGAGTCGATGAAGCAGACCAACCTCTACGGCAAGATCATCACCCAAGGCACCAAGAGCCTGAAAAAGACGCTGGAAGGGAAAGCGGCGGAGGGTTCGATTAACTTCCCGTTCAACGAGACCACCCAGGTCAGCGACCGCCTCATTCTGAAGGTCAAGGCGACCAAGATGCATGACCGGAGATACCTCCTTGGCACGGACTATGTCGGGCGCGACATGCTCAGCAGAGTAATCTATGGCGGGCAGGTCTCCATCTCCATCGGACTTGTCGGAGCCATCACTAGCGTGCTCATCGGCATCCTCGTGGGTTCCCTTGCAGGATATCTGGGAGGGAAAGTCGACTATGTGCTGATGAGGTTTGTCGACATCATGTACGGACTTCCCTACATGCTTCTGGTAATCATCTGCATGGCCATCTTCGGGCGCAACATCATGAACCTCTTCATCGCACTCGCCATGGTGAGCTGGCTGACTATAGCACGCATGGTGCGCGGCCAAGTCATGAGCTTGAAGAACAGCGAATTCGTCGAAGCGGCAAGGTCGATGGGAGCCTCCACCGGCCGAATCATCTTCCGCCATATGATTCCGAACTCGCTGTCGGTCATCATCGTCTACACCACGCTGCGCGTCCCCGCCTTCATCATGCAGGAGTCTTTCCTCTCCTTCCTTGGCCTTGGCGTCTCGGCGCCGTTCACCTCATGGGGCTCCCTTGTGGGTGATGCGGTTGATGCCATGACCCTGTATCCCTGGCGACTCCTCTTCCCGGCTACCGTCATGACGATTTTCCTGTTTGCCATGAACTTCTTCGGGGACGGACTACGCGACGCCTTCGACCCGCAGTCGAAGAACCAGCAATAAGGGGGATGCCATGCTGAAGGAAAACGCAAAGACAGTGCTTTCGGTCCAAGACCTGAAGACCTATTACAAGACCGATGCGGGAATCGTCAAGGCAGTTGATGGAGTCTCCTTTGACTTGCACGAGGAGGAGTCCCTTGGCATCGTCGGCGAGTCCGGCTCGGGCAAGAGTGTGACCAACCTCTCCATCATGCGACTCATCCCGATGCCTCCGGGGAAGATTGTCGGAGGCCGGATTCTCTTTGACGGCCAGGACATCGTCACCATGCCGGAGAACCAGCTCCGGAGCATCCGTGGCGACAAGATCAGCATGATCTTCCAGGATCCGATGACCAGCCTCAACCCTTTCCTCCGCATCTCGACGCAGATGGTGGAGACCATCCGCCTCCATGAGAAGGGTGTCAGCAAGAAGGAGGCGCTAAAGCGCTCCATCGACATGCTGAAGCAGGTGGGCATACCTGCCGCCGAAAGCAGGATTTTCTGCTATCCCCACCAATTCTCCGGTGGCATGCGACAGAGAGTCATGATTGCCATGGCGCTCTCCTGCAATGCGGAGGTGCTGATTGCCGATGAGCCGACCACGGCCCTCGATGTCACCATCCAGGCGCAAATCCTCGAGCTCATAAAGGAGCTCTCCCTAAAGCGCCATACCGCAACCATCCTGATTACCCATGACCTGGGAGTGGTTGCCGGCATGTGCGACCGGGTCTGCGTCATGTACGCCGGCAGAATCGTCGAGAAGGCAAGCACGGACGACCTCTTTGCCCATCCGCTGCATCCCTACACCGAGGGGCTCATCGCCTCGGTGCCACACATGGACCCCGAACACAAGAAGGAACGGCTCTTTTCCATCGAGGGGCAGCCACCAAATGTCATCGACTTGAAGCCATGCTGCCCCTTCTACCCGCGCTGCCACAAGTGCCAGGAGATTTGCAAGAAGGCATATCCCCCGAGCCATGAGATGGACGGCAACCATAGCGTAGCCTGCTGGCTATATGCCACAGAAGAAGAAAAGAGAGCGGCAAGCGAGGAGGCCAAAGCACAATGAGCGAGAAGAGAGAACCGTTACTCAGAGTCGTCGGACTCAAGCAATACTTCCCCATCCATTCCGGTCTCTTCAACCATGAGGCGGGATACATAAGGGCTGTGGATGATGTCTCCTTCGAAGTCTATCCTGGAGAGACGCTCGGCATCGTTGGGGAGTCCGGGTGTGGCAAATCCACCACGGTGCGCTCAATCAGCCAGCTCTACAAGCCGACTGCGGGAGAGGTCTATTTTCAGGGAAAGGATCTTTGCAAGGCGAGCGAGAAAGAGCTGCTTGCCGCACGCAAGGAGATGCAGATGATCTTCCAGGACCCCTACGCATCCCTTGACCCCCGCATGACGGTGCGCTCAATCATCGCGGAACCGCTTGTGATTTACAACAAGCGGGGCATGCTGGACCACAAATACTCCAATGAAGAAATCGAAAAGCAGGTGGAGGATCTGATGGAACGTTGCGGCCTGAACCGCTACTTCAAGAACCGCTACCCGCACGAGTTCTCCGGGGGACAGAGGCAGCGCATCGGCATCGCACGCGCGCTTGCACTGAATCCGAAGATCATCTTGGCGGACGAACCGGTCTCCGCGCTCGATGTCTCCATCCAGGCCCAGATTCTCAACCTGCTGGGAGATTTGCAAAAGGAGCTGGGGCTCACCTACATCTTCATCGCCCACGACCTTGCCGTCATCCAGCACATCTCCACCAGGGTGCTTGTCATGTATCTGGGCGCTTCCATGGAGACTGCGGATGCGCTTGAGCTCTATGCGAATCCCCTGCACCCCTATACCCAAGCGCTCCTCTCTGCGGCTCCGATTCCCGACCCCAAGGTGGAACGCAAGCGCCAGAGAATCATCCTCACCGGGGATGTGCCCTCGCCGGACAAGGAGTACAAGGGGTGCCGGTTCTACGACCGCTGTCCGAAGAAGATGGACCATTGCAAGAACCATATCCCCACCTTCCATGAGGTGAAGCCAGGGCATAAAGTCAATTGCTGGCTCTTCGATCCCGACTTGCAGAAGCAAGAGGCAAAGTAACCAAACGGCCACCGGTTTGCGGTGGCCTCTTCTTTATATTTCCGACAAAGGCACCACCAAATCCCGATCAATGGGACGATCTATCTCCAGGGGAAGCATACTGAAGGAACTGATTGCCTTCGCCGCATCCTCCGTTTTCCCCTGGCTTGTGCGCTCGGGGATGATCTCGATGGTGTGCTCGCCATCGTCCTTGGTTACCAGGGAAAAGACCACCATGGACTTCTTGTATCGCTTTCGGTCCGCTTTCGCACTCTCCTTCGCATCCCCTTTCACGAAATGGGAGAGGGAGAGAGTCTTGATCTCACCATAAGAAAACGTTGTCCGCTTGACAAGCGGTCCGAAGCCGAACAGGGAGACCACCCTCTGCTTCCCGGGCTCGAAGGACCAGCTCTCACGGTAGGAAATCCCAGCGATACAGAGAAGAATACAAAACAGGGGGATGGCCAAAGAACCCTTCGAGAAGGGGTCACTTAGGGTAACGATTGTTCCCCAGAGAAGGAACAGCAGAAGCACTGCATAGACCATTTTCCTCACAGATGAGGCCCGGTAAAGAAGCCGTTCCCGTTTTCTTTTTGTCACCATATGAATCATGCGAGTCTCCCGCCGTATACACCGAAATGCATTTTTTTGCATTGCTTCGTGTAAAAGATTTGATTTTTTTGAAAAATAATGGTGTAATGTACTCTAAGATATTTCCGGTATTTTGAATACCGCCATGAAGGAGAATCAGTCTATGAAGAAAACCATGACTTTTGCGCTCGGCGCACTCCTCGCCAGCTCACTTTTCGTCTCTTGCGGAAAGAAAGCTGCTGAGACTAGTAGTGCCAAACCCGCCCAGAGCGCGGCACCGGTCGCTACTGCGGCACCGGCCGCCACCGTTGCCACGGCTCCTGCTGCCCAGGCTAAGGTCGAGCCCGCGAAGGCAGCTACTCCCGTTGCAAAAACCAACGAAGTAGTCTTCCGCATCGCCAATAGCGCAGAACCCGAGTCCCTTGACCCGGCATTGATTCAGGGTGTCCCCGAGCACAGAGTCTTTGAGGCTTTGTTCGAGGGCTTGGTTGCCACCAACCCGAAAGACGCCAGCCCGATTCCGGGTGTCGCAGAAAGCTGGGATGTGAATGAGGATGGAACCCAGTACACCTTCCACCTGAGGGATGCGAAGTGGTCCGACGGCGAGCCTATCACTGCCAACGATGTGGTCTACTCCTGGCTTCGTGAGCTGGATCCAAAAACCGGTTCCCCCTATGCTTGGTTCCCCTGCATGTTCATCAAGGGTGCAAGCGAGTTCAACAGCGGTGCAGCTGATGCTTCCGCAGTGCAGATTCGCGCGCTGGATGAGCACACCTTCCAGATGGATTTGATCGGACCCCTTCCGTATGCTCTCGGAGCTTTGATCCACTACTCCTTTGGCATCGTCCCCAAGCATGCCATCGAGAAGTACGGCAAAGATTGGACAAGACCGGAGAACTTCGTCGGAAACGGACCGTTCGTACTTTCCGAGCATCTTCCCCAAACCTCCATCACTGCAGTCAAGAACCCCAACTACTGGGATGCCGAGAACGTGAAGCTCGACAAGGTCATCTTCTATGCCTCAGACAGCCTCACCACCAACTACAACATGTACTTGAACGGCGAGCTTGACTGGGACACCTCCGTGCCGCTTGACCAGCTTGACGCTGCCAAGATGAGATCGGACTTCAATTCCGCTCCCCAGCTCTCCACCTACTACTACACCATCCAGAACGAGAAGGCTCCGGTGAATGACGTCAGAGTCAGAAAGGCTCTCGCCCTTGCCATCGACCGCCAGGCTCTTGTTGACCAGGTCACCAAGGCAGGACAGATTCCCGCTTGGGGCATCGTCCCTGCCATGGCCGGATATGAGTCACTCGAGTTCCCCAACGGAGACGACCACGATGCTGACATCGAGCAGGCGCAGAAGTATCTGGCTGATGCCGGGTATCCGAACGGTGTCGGTTTCCCGACCTTGACCGTCCTGTACAACACCAACGACTCCCACAAGAAGATTGCTGAGTTCGTACAGCAGGAATGGAAAGAGAACCTTGGCATCAACGTTGTGCTTGAGAACCAGGAATGGCAGACCTACCTCGCCAACAGAAACAGCGGCAACTTCGTCGTCGCCCGTGCTGGTTGGGTCGGTGACTACCAGGATCCCAACACCTTCCTCGACATGTTCATCACCGGTGCCGGTATGAACGGTGGAAGATACCACAACGAAGAGTATGACGTCCTGATCAACGAAGCCGCCCGCATGGAGGCTGGTCCCGACCGCTTCGAAGTGTTGAAGACCGCCGAGGACATCCTCATCAACGAGGATCAGGGAATCATCCCGTTCTACTATTACACCACCCTCAACATGATTGACACCAACAAGTGGGGTGGCTGGTATCCGAACACGATGGATTACCATCCGGTCAAGGATATCTACCTGAAGTAAGTAAGTGATTGCTTACCAAGAAACCGCTCCGAAAGGGGCGGTTTTCTTAGTATGACGGGCAGGCCATAGACCGAGGTGAAAATCCTCATGGGGCGTAGCTGCTAGCGAACCCAAAAGCGGCTTGCAAGTTTCAAACCGTGAGGTTTGGGAGAGAAGAGGCAATAGCGAAATCTGCGGCCTAACGAACAGGAAGCCGTAAGGTGTCCAATATAAGGCGTTATAGGTGGTGATGTGGCTAAGGACACCGAAATCCGAATGAGCAGTCGTAACCCCATAGCGTAAATTGGTACGGAAGCAGAGAAGGAATAGAAACCTATCCCGTGAGTTCTCCATAGCGCACGAGCTTGCAACAACACTGGTGACTGCGTAGTAACAAGGAACTGCCCGTAAATAATCTATTCTTTTAAAGACGGTTTTATGTAGTAGTTCCAATCCTCCCGGAAGAGGCATCCGAACAAGTTTACCTTGGCCAGCTCCTTGTCCGACA
>CAVESN010000004.1:37219-42532 GCA_963618365.1 Bacteroides uniformis | reverse complement strand
GGAGTCATCAAGAATCTCATCCAGCAGGTCAATGATCTTTCCGTCCTTTTTCAGGCTCAATCATATTTCCTGTGTGATTTCTCGTTTCTGACGTAATCTTTTCTGCTTTGATCCATGATTTTCAAGAGGAAAGAGATGTTTTTTGCAATCAAGCCAACTTCCCATCACTCAACCTACTCACCACTATCAATTTGTGCAGAAGTGGGTTGTCAGAACGTGCTGAACACCACATTCTCATCATCATTTATCGCTTTTCCGAAAGAGGAGAGAGCATGCCCCGGCCCCATCTCCAGAAAGGTGTCGAACCCGTCCTGGATCATCGCCTTGATTGAGTGCATCCACTTCACCGGGCTGACAGTCTGCTTGAGCACAAGGGCCTTGATCCCCTCTCCTTTTGTGTGGGGCATGGCATCCACATTGAGATAGATTGGCCTTTTCGCGTCATGCCAGGTAATTTTTGAGAACTCTGCTTCCAGTACTTTCCGTGCCGGTTCCAGCATCGGCGTATGAAATGGTGCGCTGACGGGAAGGACCACGGCACGCACATGGCGCTCCTTGAGATATTCGACCACTTTTGTGACGGGAGCGGTTTCTCCCGAGATCACTGTTTGCCTTGGGGAGTTGAAGTTTGCAGGCCACACATTGCCTCCCACGCTCCTTATCGCTTCATCAAGAAGATTCTCGGGGCATGATTTCAATGCGGCCATGGCACCCACGCCAACGGGCACTGCGTTCTGCATGGCATCCGCCCTTTTTTGTACCAGGCGAAGCGCATCCTCGAAAGAAAGCACCCCGCCTGCGGCAAGGGCCACATACTCCCCGAGGGAGAGGCCCGCATACCCCTCTGCCTCTTTTCCTTCCTCTCTCGCTGCCTGGAAGATGGCGTAATCGACCACGAAGATGCATGGCTGGGTGTTGTGGGTGAGGGCCAGCTCCTGTTCGCTTCCCTCGAAGCAGAGACGGCTGATGCTGCGGCCGAGCACCTCGTCGGCACAATCAAACACAGCTTTCGCCCATGCGTGGCTTTTCGCATACTCCAGACCCATGCCCGTATATTGGGCTCCCTGCCCGCTGAAAAGAAATGCTTGTTTCATCCGTTATGCTCCTTGTCGTACTGATCCAGCCTGGTTTGCAACACTTCCTTGAGGGTTGCTTGCATCTTCTTGGAATCCGCTCTCTCCCTCCCCTCTGGGTAGAGGGGTGCATGCGCTTCTATCTCGTATCTCCACTTCTCCCTTGGATGCACCATCCACACCGGGTCGTGTTTTCTCAATCCCTTCTTGTCGTTGCCAAGGATGGAGACGGGAAGCACGGGACTATTTGTCTCGCAGGCGATATAGGCGACTCCTCTCTTAATCTGCAAATCCCGGGGATTCTTGGTTCGGGTTCCCTCGGGGAAAATGATCACGTTCTCCCCGCTTCGGGTGCACTGTCTCACCGCATCCACCATCTCCTCCGGCACATCATCATTCTTGATGTAAAGGAGGTTGATGATGGTGCCGACCCAGGTGCGGCTGAGAGAGGAGCGGACGACACAGGAGGCACCGGGAAAGAGCGCGTAGAGAATCACCACATCAAGAAAGGAGGGGTGGTTGGGTGCGATGATCATGCCATGGTAGCGTGAAAGCTTTTTTATATCCGCCTTGAGGGAGAGTTGCCCTGTGAGTCGGAGAAAGAGGGTGAAGAGCCACATGAGCAATGAGACGAGTCTTCTTCCCACCTTCTGGAAGCGTGGTCGTGGATGGACAAGGAGAAAGAGGATCGGAAGCACACCCAGCCCCGTAGGCACGGCTCCCAGCCCGAAGAGCAAAAAGCTCACAATCTTCATGATGCTTCGGTAGAGATGGCCAATTCGTCTCATATCCACCCTTTGCGAATCAATGACTTGACTAGCTCCTCTTCGCTCGTGAGGGAAGAGAGAAAGGATTCGTCGATGGGTTTGTCCGTTTGCCCGCTCGTCAAGACCAGCGCATAGACAAACGGCTCGTTCTCTCCCCCTTCATGGATTGCCACATACTCGAATGGAATCGCTTCCTCGCAGGCAAGGAAGATCACCTCTTCGCTCCTTCCGCTCAAAATGGGGGCGAGAGCAGTCAGGAAGCCACTTTTCACTTCTCCCTCCTTCGCAAACAGACAGGAGTAGGGATTCTTCTGCCCTAGGAGGATGGTGGCCATGGCAATCGGCGCATTGAACACCGAGTAGGAGAAGGAGGCGGGATGAATCTCTTTCTCCAGATGGAACTCCTTCTCAAGAAGGAATTGCTGGTCCGCCTCCCCTATGGTGGAGTGGAAGAAAATCGGCGTCTCCTCGGAGAGGGGAAGCACTCCGTGAAGCGCATGGACCGTCATGAGAATCATCTGGTTCATCCGCCTGAGACTCTTAGAGGGAAGATAGTCGATGGCAGGCTTTGCATGGCTGAAAGGAATCTTCCTTTCCCCTTTGGCCCACAAGGCCCAAGCCTCGTCATCCATCTCTGGCGCCCACTTGAAGGCTTTCCTCAGAAAGATCTCTTTTTTCAGCATCGCGTGAATTCCAGAAGCGAGTAGCTGAAAATGCCAAGGTTGTGATGGCTGGAGGAGAGCTTCACGCCACCTTTCTCGATGGCGGGGACGATGTCACGCAAGTTGTACATGCGGCTGTTTCCGTTTGCCATAGTGGTGAAGTAGAGACTCGTCGCTTGCAGCGAGAAGGTCGCAGCACGGTACTTCTGCGCATCAAGCAGCGGCTCCAGGACAAAGATCCTCGTATTCTCTCCCGCACTGGATGAGACCTTGCGGATAATCTTGGTGATCTCCTCAAGGCTGAAGCAATCAAGGAACTGGCTCATCCATACCGCGTCAGCCCCCAAGGGAAAGGTGGTCGAATCATCCAGGACATTGCACGCCTCATAGTCCACCCTCGAGGAAAAACCTGCTTTCTCCACATTCCTTCGAGCCATATCCACCTGCCCCGGAAGATCGACGATCGTCACCTTCACGTCCGGGTTGTAGGAGCAGCAGCGGATGGCCCACTTGGCGGTATTTCCACCGATATCGAAGAGCCTTCCTACCGGCTTGGAGAAGACAATGGGAAGCGCCTCCGGCATGATATGGTCGCTGTAGTAATGGTCAAAGCCGAACCAGCTTTTCTGAGCCTGATCCGGTAGCTGGGAAAGTGCCTCGTAGATGGTGCGCCATTTCTCTCCAAATGCCTTGAGCCCCTCCGGTTTTCCGCTCTTGATTGAATCAATCAGCTTGTCGGCACCTGGCCAGCAGATATCTTGCATGAACTCCATGTTAGCCCGGGTGAGCCCGTCCTCAAGGAAGAAGTACCCAATCTTGCCAAGCGTGAAATGGCGCTCCCCTTTTCCTTCGGACAATTTAAGCACACCGAGAGCAAGCCCCATCTCCGTCAGCACTCCCACACCATAAGGTGAAACACCACAACCTTGGGCAAGGGTGGAAGAAGTAACACCCTCTTCCCCACTTTTTCCGATCATATCCAGCAAGCCAAGCTTGGAAAGGGCATAGGTGGCCTGAAAACAATAGGGACCGAAGCAAATCTCCTGTGCCTTCGCCCTCGCATCCAACGCAGAAATCGCATCATCGTGGTAGAACTCAAATTCCATCTGTAACCTCACGCCCATTCTACCCGATTACTCCATGGAGGGGAATGGAGAGAGAACCAGGAAAAGAAAACCGGCGCCAGAAGGCACCGGTGAAAGGGGAAATCTTGCCATTACGTGTTCGTGATTTTTTGTATCGCAGGATCATTGCCCTCGGTTTTTGTAACACGGCCATCATTCAGATACACGATAGTATTGAGACAATCGTTTCCAGTGATATTCGTTTCCTTTGTGGTGGATTTGTTGTACTGGATTTCTGTTGCCTCGACATCTTCATCCGTATTGAAGGTAGTTGTGCCTTCCGATTCTCCTGATGCTATGGCTTGGTGTCCTCCTACGATACCGCTGACAAAGGTTCTTCCTTTGATGGATGGTGCATTATTAATGTTATTGTTTACCTTCGCTGTGTAGTAAACCAATCCGACAATACCTCCGCTACCAAGACCGCTACTGGAGATTGATCCATTGTTGGTGTTGCTGCTGACTTCAATGTAGCTGTTTTTTGCTGTGGGATAACTGCTAGTATCGTCTTGGTAGCGAATCCACCCTACAATGCCACCGACTCCACTGCCACTGCTTCCAGTAATATCGCCATCGTTGGTTGAATCCTTGACAAATCCATAGTTCGTGAACTCTCCTACAATGCCACCAATGCTGGTTCCGATCCCAGAAACGTTGCCATAGTTTTTACATGCAGTAATTTCCGCTGCCGCAAGTCCTGCAATGCCTCCCGTGTATCCGCCTTTAGTAGCCTTAATTTCGCCATAGTTCTTGCAGTTGGTAATGGTAGTGGTTTTGCCTTCTGCTGAGTAATAGGCTTTGGCGATGATGCCACCGGCGCCATTGCCGGTTGTTTCCACTGTCGCATAGTTCACGCAGGAGTCGATTGTGCCCTCAATGGTCATGATTCCCGCCAAGCCACCGCCTTCCATTGACTTCATGCTGCTCGTTCCGGTGACAGAGATATTTTTCATGGTCGAATTGCCTACCAGCATTCCAGCCACAGTTCCGACAACGGAGTAATTTGGAGCCTCTACCGAGGCATCTTTCACTATTAGATTGGATATTGCTCCACCGTCAACAATTCCAAAGAGGCCGATACACTCCTTGCTTTCCTCTGTGGCGTCGGACCGCGTTATGGCAAGATTCGAAATAGTGAGGTTGTTTCCGTTGAAGGTTCCTTTGAAGGCGGTGGCAGTTCCATCTGTTTGGACAGGTGCGTACGTTTTGCTATTCTTTTTTGCTTGTCCGATGGGGGTCCAGCTCTTGTTGTTCAGGTCGATGTTCACCGCAAGGGTGATGGTGTCTTCATCAAAATCATCGGCCTCAAGAGTAGTGGTCCCATCGACAGTTGCCCCTTCGTTCACCAGTTTCATGAAGCCGGCAAAGTCGGAGGCGGAGGAGAGAGTGTAGGAGTAGGCTGTGGTGCCGTCTACTTTTGCTACTTTTGTGTACCAGTCATAGGTGTATGTCTCTCCATCCCAT
Organism: Bacteroides uniformis; assembly: GCA_963618365.1. Classification (GTDB taxonomy): domain Bacteria; phylum Spirochaetota; class Spirochaetia; order Sphaerochaetales; family Sphaerochaetaceae; genus RUG023. The sequence continues at coordinate 37,442 of CAVESN010000004.1, read as the reverse complement.
ACGCTTGTGGGGACTTCCACTTTTTCTGTGGAGTCATCACAGGAGAGGAGACAGCACATTGCCAACGCAGAGAGCATGCAAATCAAAGTTCTTTTCATGGTGTCATTTCCTTTTTTCGGATAATTTTGCGTTTTTTTGGAATAAAAACGATGTTGCTATAGGTATTTCTACCCCCCCCCTTATACATTTGTCAACCATTTTTGAAGTAAAAATTGTTAATTGA
>CAVESN010000004.1:32704-37188 GCA_963618365.1 Bacteroides uniformis | reverse complement strand
GGGTGTGAGAAGTTGGGCTAGTTGTGGATTTTCGACCCTGATGGTGGCTTTGACTCCGTTTCCGGAGTACTCGATTGTAAGGATTTGCGCCTCCCGCCGGATGCGGGATACGAGGTCGTAGCGATCTTCGGGGATGATGCAGCTAAGGGTGGGGGAGAGCTCGTGGATCCTGTTCGCGATCTCCTTTTCCAGCTTGTCGATGCCCCTTCCGCTCTTGAGTGATCCTTTCACTGTATGGGTTTCGAGACTGGTGAGCCTGATGGTGGAGAACTCGTCATGTTCCCTATCCATCTTGTTGATGAAAAGGAGCCTTGGCTTATCCTGGGCGCCCAGCTCCGCCAGTACGTCGAGCGTTGTCTGGTAGCAGGAGAGCATGTGGGGATGCGAGGCATCCGCGACAAGGATCAGGAGCTCGGCGTCCAACGCCTCCTCCAATGTGCTTTTGAAGGAGTCTATCAAGGTGGTGGGGAGGTTGCTGACAAAGCCGACCGTGTCGGTGAGCAGGAAACTTTCCCCTCCGGCAAGCTTTACCAGCCGTGTGGTGGGGTCGAGCGTTGCGAAGAGCTTGTCCTCGGCAAGTGCCGCATCGGGGCTGAAGTGGTTGAGAAGGGTCGACTTCCCGCTGTTGGTGTAGCCGATGATGGCGATGCGGGGAACGGGGCTCTGGCAGCGGCTGTGCTTTTGCTGCTGCCGCTCCTTTTGCACCACCTTCAGCTGTGTTTGGAGCTTGGTGATCTGCTCCGAGATGCGGCGCTGGTCAATCTCAAGCTGGGTTTCGCCCTGGCCGCGGTTGCTGAATCCTCCCCCGCGCTGCTGCTCAAGCGAGCTTGTCCTTCCCGCAAGGCGGGGTCGCATGTAGCGAAGCCGTGCAAGCGATACCTGCAGTTTCGCCTCCTTGGTGCGTGCACGCATGGCAAAGATGCGGAGGATCACCTCCTCGCGGTCTATGACGGGAATCTGCCAAGCCTCTTCAAGGTTCCGCTCTACGCGTGGCTTGATCGGCTGGTTGAAGACCACCAAGTCCGCCTCGTATTCGTCAATCATCCCTTTCAGCTCTTCCACTTTCCCTTTGCCTATCAGGGTGGCGGGATTGAAGACTCGGATGGTAATCACCTCATGGGTGATGGGGATGATGCCGATGCTTTGGACCAGAGAATCCAGCTCCTCTCTCGCAAGGGAGGTGAGATGGGTATCGTCACCTTTTTGGACAAGGGTGAAGAGCAGCGCTCTCTGTGGCTTTTGCATGGTTTCGTGCATGGGGGAACTCTACCTGTTTTCCCCCGAAAAGGAAACAGCCTCTTCATTGTCCCTCATCACCTATTGTGGTAGTATTGCCACGCAACAACTTTGCAAGAGGTGGCTCATGGGTCTCAATTGTGGTATTGTCGGTCTTCCCAATGTCGGCAAATCGACTATCTTCTCTGCGATTACGGCAGCTCCTGCGGAAATCGCCAACTATCCGTTTTGCACCATCAACCCGAATGTGGGAATCGTCAACGTGCCTGATGCCCGGCTTGACCGGATCCGGGAGATTATTCCTCCCCAGCGCCTGATTCCCGCGACATTCGAGTTCGTCGATATCGCAGGCCTGGTCAAGGGAGCCAGCAAGGGGGAGGGACTGGGGAACCAGTTCCTTGCCAACATCAGGGAAGTGGGAGTGATCGCCCATGTCGTGCGCTGCTTCGAGAACCCTGATGTGATACATGTGAACAACAAGATCGATCCCGCGGGGGATATCGACACCATCAACACCGAGCTTGCATTGGCCGATCTTGAGACGGTGACCAACCGCCTTTCCAAGGACATCAAGCTTGCCCGTACCGCATCCGGGGATGCGAAGAAGAAGCTCTCACTCTCCATTCCCCTTCTCGAACAGGTGCAAAAGCACTTGGAGGATGGCAAGGCGGTGCGGCTCATGCCCCTAAGCGACGAGCAGAAGGATCTGCTGTATGACTTGCACCTGATCACCATGAAGCCAGTCATCTACGTCTGCAACACGGATGACGAGCATGTGAAGTGTGGCAACGAGTACACCAAGGTGGTTGAGGAAATCGCCGCTACTGAACATTCCGAGGTGGTGGTGCTTAGTGGCAAGACGGAGAGCGAAATCTCCCAGCTTGAGAGCCCGGAGGACCGTAAGGAGTTCCTCGAGTCCATCGGCTTGGAGGAGTCGGGCCTCAACCGTCTGATCCGCAGTGCCTACCACATCATGGGGCTGAGAACATTCTTCACTGCAGGCCCTGACGAGGACAGGGCCTGGACCTTCCGTAGCGGCATGAAGGCTCCGGAGACTGCGGGAATCATCCATACCGATTTCCAGAAGGGGTTCATCCGCGCCGAAGTGTATGGCTGCGAGGACCTTTTCACCTATAAAAGCGAGGAGAAGATCCGTGAAGCGGGCAAGCTCCGCCTGGAAGGAAAGGAGTATGTGGTGCAGGACGGGGATGTCATGCACTTCCTGTTCAACAGGTAGGTCTACCAGGACACGGATGCCTCAATCGGTTTCTGCAGCAGCAGCAAGTCGATTAAGGGAAACGAGAGGGTGGCTCTTTGCGGGCCATCCTTTTGCATGCCTTGGGTGCTTGTAATCGGCTGTGGCGTTTCAATCTGAAGGGAGATGGTGCTGCTTCTCACCGCATCGGGAGCATCGTCGCCAAGCATGAACGCAAGCATCTCCAAATACTCATCTTCGCTGATTCCCTGGTTGAAGCGGGGACCGAACGGCTTGAAGTCGTCGCTTGCAAGGAGGGGGACGATTCTCTCCAGCTCGTGGTAGTTGCCGAGGGAAAGACGGATATGGAGCGCGTTTCCCTGAAGAGTCAGGATGTCCTGTCTTTGGCTGCTGCCAAGGCTCTCCATCAACTTCTCGATTTCCTGGAAGGTAAAGAAGAGCATGTAGCTTTTCTCTCCCGTCTTGATCAGCTCGAGATCCCCGACTCCCTTGCCGTAGCTGAAGCTTTCGGCAAGCTCCTCCATCAGCTTGTCCAGCGAAAGCTCCGGCTCGTCCGAATCACTGAAAGAGTCGAAGTCCGCCGCAACATCGGCGAAGAATGTATCCGCTTTCACAAAGCTGGTGGCCACGTTCGCCCCGTCGGCGCTTTTCAGGGAGAGCTGCTGGGTCACTGAGCAACCAGCCAGAAGCGAGGGAAGGAGAATGAGAGGAAGGATTTTGCGCATGAAAAGAGTATACCCGGGAAGAGAGTGGCCGGCTACTCTCTTCTCCCTCTTCCTCTTATCTGTTACATTGCCCAGTGAGGATATCCATGAAACGTTTTCTTCTTGCAGCAGTGATCGCATTGGCCATGGAAGGGTTGTTTTCCATGCAGGCTTCCATCGAGAAAAGCTATCCCAACCAGTTTCTGGTCAGCTGGAGCGCTGTGCCGGGGGCTGTGCACTATGACCTGTACGCCGACGGAAAACCGATGAAGAGAGTGGACGGAAATGTGCTTTCCCATGCGATTGGAAGCAATGAGAATCCGCTTTACTCCAACAGGGAATACACCCTCATCATCGCAGCCCGCGATGGGGAGAACAAGGACCTTGATGCCATAGCCTTGCAAGGGAAGACGGATAGCTGGAGCGGTTCCTACAAATGGATCAACAACACGGGAAACGACAACAAGGGACGCTGCACGATGATACACTATGAGCTGGAGGACAATCCCGACGGCATGATCATCAAGAGCGAGCTGCCAGGACTGGGCATGCAGGTGGTCAGCCCCATGCCAATCAGCGATTCCTGGACAAAGTACGAGGATCCAGATGCGGAAGTCTACCGGGCCAACGCGATTATCTTCAACACCACCAACTACAAGCCGAGCAAGTTCCGCGTGGAGGCAATCGAGCAGGATGCCGAAGGAGTCACCGACATCCTGAAGACCAAGGCGATGGGATTCACCTTCACCACGACAAGCCATTACAAGCTCATCATCAACGATGAGGGCAAGCGTTGTGTGCTCTTCTCCACGAAGGGAAGCGGGCTTGCCTCCACCGGCATCTTCAAGACCCCTGATGATACGTGGGATGGAGCATTCTGCATCCCCGAGGAATAACGCAAGCACATCGCTTGTTGCAAAGTTGCGAGCCCATAGGCGCATTCGTGATAGTGTCCGGTTTCCCCTGTGTCGCATGTCGCTCTATGTGGTGCCCAAGCAACATTCAGCGTTCATAGGGATGCGGTTTTGTTGATCGAAACACTCTGCGTTGCTTCCAAAGCGTCCAGATGCCATAGCCATCCTTTTCGTGGACAGGATGATGAGAGGGAAACTGCTTCCTCTTTTCGATGCGAACTTCGCTCTCATGCTGGAGCTTGTCAGAGGCAGGTGAAATTCTTCCCGGCATGAAGCGTTTTCCCGTATGACGCCAAGGAATATGTTTGCCATCATGGACAACTGCGCGAACGCTTGAAGCCGCTTTGGCTGTGCCGTAACGCGCATTGCCATATCTTGCAAGCTTCCTTGGTTTCGAGAGTTGGAATACCCGCT
>CAVESN010000004.1:30646-32694 GCA_963618365.1 Bacteroides uniformis | reverse complement strand
GGGACATCAAGCCAGGAGATGAAATGCTCCTTGACCTTTTCCCGGGAAAAGAGGTTCTTTCTGGAATCGTGCGGTGGCTCTTGGCCTTTCAGACACGCAAACCAGATGGGTGGTTGCAATTTCTCTACTTATAGTAGAGGGGAAAAGGTGCGCTCTTTTTTTGTTGACAAACTGTTTTTGCTTGGGTAATTCTTGGTGACGAATATCCTAAGGAAGGTGGTCCGTCAATGGAACAGCCAAAGAAGACGTTGGTGATTGTTGAGTCTCCAACCAAAGCGCGCACTATCGGTAAATTCCTGCCGAAGAATTATACAGTCATCGCAAGCAAGGGGCATGTCCGAGACCTCCCCGAGAAATCGATGGGAATCGATGAGGAAACCTACCAGCCCAAATACGAGATCGTCCCCGGCAAGCAATCCCTTATCAAGGAGCTGAAGGGAGAGCTTACCCAAAGCGACCAGTTGCTCCTCGCAACTGATGAGGACCGCGAGGGAGAGGCTATCAGCTGGCACCTGATCCAGGTGCTGAAGCCAAAAGTCCCCTACCAGAGGATGGTGTTCCATGAAATCACCAAGGGGGCAATTCTTGCCGCCTTGGATCATGGACGCCCTCTTGATGAGAACCTGGTGCAGGCACAGGAGGCGAGACGGCTGGTGGACCGCCTTTATGGGTACAAGATTTCTCCGCTTCTGAGCCAAAAGCTCGGACCAAAGAAATTGTCTGCGGGTAGAGTCCAGTCCGTTGGTTTGAAGCTGACGGTGGACCGTGAGCGGGAGAGGATCTCGTTCGTCTCAAACACCTACTTCGATGCGGTGGCCCATCTTCTCTCTTCCGGGGGCGAGGCGTATGATGCCCGCCTCGTCAAAGTAGGGGAGCGGAGTCTTGCAACTGGGAAGGACTTCGACTCGGTAAGTGGATCCTGGCTGGGAAAGAAGAGCCTTCGTCTGGATGAGAAGGGAATCAAGGATCTTGTCAGTCGCCTCAAGGATGCCACCTACAAGGTAACCGACATCCAAAAGAAACCATTTACCAGTGCTCCGTATGCCCCTTTTACCACCAGCACGTTGCAGCAGGAGGGAATCCGCAAGCTGCATATGAGCGCAAGCCAGGTCATGGCGACGGCGCAGATCCTCTACGAGAACGGTTTTATCACCTATATGCGTACCGACAGCACTTCCCTCTCCAGGGAGGGGACCGCCGCCGCACGCCAATTGGTGGAGAAGCTGTATGGCCCATCCTTCCTTTCCCCTACTCCCCGTGTTTTCAAGACCCACAGCGCAGGAGCGCAGGAGGCTCATGAGGCGATCAGGCCGGCAGGGACCAGCTTCCGTCAGCCGGAGGAGACAGGTCTTTCCGGGCGGGAGCTTTCCCTTTACAGCATGATTTACAAGCGCACGCTGGCGTGCCAGATGGCAAATGCGCAGAAAGCGACGACCACCGTCACCATATGCGCTGATGATGCTACCTTTAACGCAAGCGGGACGCAGGTGGTGTTTCCCGGATACCTGAAGGTCTATGTCGAGGATATCGACGATCCTTCCTCCAGTCGTGACGACCAGCAGACATTGCTTCCCCTCTTGGCTGTGGGAGAGAAGGAGACCCTTTGCGGCCTAGAGGAGGAGTCCCACCAGACCAAGCCGAGAGCCCGCTATACGGAAGCAAGCCTGGTCAAGGAGATGGAGGACAGGGGCATCGGAAGGCCGAGCACCTATGCCACCATCATCAAGACCTTGCTGGACCGCTCGTACGTTGAGAAGCAGAACGGCTCGCTTGTCCCTACCTTTGTCGGCTTCGCCGTCTGTCAGTACCTTGAGGATTCCTTCGGAAAATTCGTCGACTACGATTTCACCAAGCACATGGAGGAGGGTCTGGACCAGATTGCCGCATCCAGCGAGGATGAGCAGACCTTCCTGAAAGCTTTCGCCGAGGGGGAGGATGGACTTGGTGCGTTCATCAAATCCGCCTCCGCAAACAAGGAGAAGGATCTGCGCAAGATCCAGCTTCCCCAGATTTCCGAGGAGAATCCGATCCGTATCGGCCCCTACGGT
>CAVESN010000004.1:27497-30597 GCA_963618365.1 Bacteroides uniformis | reverse complement strand
AAGAGGGAGTGTGTCTCCATCCCCAAGGAATGGACTCCCGCGACGGTGACCGACCAGATGGTCAAGGCTCTGCTTTCCGAAGGGAAGGAAGCCCTCCATCAGGATATCGGCGATGGAATTGTCCTGAACTCGGGCAAGTACGGCCCTTATTGGAGCAAGGAGGGGAAAAATGCCAGCATCCCCTCGTGGGCAAGAGAAGAGGAGCGCCATGACCCTTCCTTCGCCGCCAGGTACCTTGCGCTTCCCCGCCTTCTGGGAAAGAACAGCCAGGGGGAGGATGTCATCGCAGCTCTGGGAAAGTATGGTCCGTATGTGGCATGTAACGGCCAGTACCGGAACCTTGCGAAGAACGACCATGACCAGCAGCTCTTCTCCATCACCCTCGAGCAAGCTTTGTCGTTGCTTGCCGAGGAGAAGAAGGGGTACTCCCGCACTAAGGGGGGAGCGCGGCGTGCCTCCGCTACGAATGTGGCCGGCCCATCCATCGGAAACTTCGAGGAGAAACCGATTGAGGTCGTCCATGGGCGCTATGGGTACTACTTGAAGCATGATGGTGCGAACTATGCCCTCCCCAGCCAATACAAGCGTGACGAGGCGTCTGCCAAATCCATTTCGCTTGACGAGGCCATCTCGCTCATCCAGGCAAAACGACAAAAGGATAAAAGCTAAGAGATGACACGTTTTTTTCGAAACCGGCATCGCGTTCCGACACTGCGCTCGGACGCCTATCTCGGTTCTCTTGCAAGCGAGTTCCACCTCAAGGAAGAGGAGGTGCTCACCATCATCCGCTCGGTGGGTTTTGACACGGAGAAGGTCCCATCCGATCTTGTCGACCTCCTCAGGGAGGTAATCGCATGCAAGCTCCACCAGCTTGACCGCTTTGGAAGCGGAGATGCTCACTACGGGGAGAAGCTTGATGCGATTCTTCGGGATTTCGATGAGATTTATGTCGATACCGCACCGATTATCCAGATGGATTGGTTTCTCCATTTCGTCTCGGATGCCATGCCGATCCTGGAGAGAAGGAAGAAGAGGCTGATCATCCTGGAAAAGACGATGGAGGAGCTGCATGGACTTAAGGACAACCACGAGAAGGACCGAGACGTGAGGGTGCGGGCCACCATCCGTCCTGACCTGATCCGCTGGCTTTGCAGGAAAGGGTATGTGCGTATCGGTGATACCGGCTCGAACGGAATCGCCGACGACCACCTGGTGAAACTTTTCTCCCGTATCGGGGAGCATGAGAACATTCTCCTCATCACCCAGGACCGGGGACTGAGCGAGCGCGTTGTCCGCCTCGGCCACTCCTTTTGGGAGAAGGGTCCCGTGGCGGTCAAACAAACTTTTTGGGAAAAACTCCTGCATAAAAAGGTCTATTGGCAGGAGCCTCACGAGATGGCGGTGTGCAAGTTGACCGAGAATGGAATCCTGAAGCGTTGCTACATCTGCCCCGATTGCCAGGAGAGCTACTATGACGAGTTCAGCCATGCGGACGGCATGATTCCTGACAGTGCCTGTATCGCAAAGCGGCAGGAAAATGCGGTCAAGCGGCAGGAAGAGAGAGAAAGAGAGGAGCAAGAGGAGAAGAGAAAGGCGCTTATGGAGAGAAGGCGCCAAGAGAGAGTGACGGTTGAGAAGAGGATGCGGGAGAAAAAGCGTAAGCTTGCGAGAAAGCTCCTCATCGCTTCTCTTGCCGCATTAGCTCTCGCAGCATTGCTCTTTGCCCTCTAGGAAACAAAAAGGGCACTCCCTGGGGAGTGACCCTTTGGCCCGGATGCGAGTCGAACGCACGACCTACTGCTTAGGAGGCAGTCGCTCTATCCAACTGAGCTACCAGACCGTATCCACCACTGTAGCGAATTCTTTGATGGAGGGCAAGCCTCAAACATAGTCGTTGTCGAAGCGGACGACGATGTGATAACGGCTATCCAGCTCTTTCGCATATTCCATAAGCTTTTTCTCAAGAACCCCCATGTCGGGATACCCGCTTGCGGGAAGCAGGCAGTCGAAGATTAGGTTGACCACATTGCTGCCGGGAACCATGCGGAAATCGTGGATGGATAGGCGTGGGTCCAGACTCTTCACAAAGTCCTCCATCTGGCTACGCACCTTGTTGGTGGTGGGGTCGCTGGTTATGGTCGGATCCATGTGGATGCAGAGCATCAGGCGCATTGCTTTTCCTATCTCCCTCTCGGCTTGGTCGATTACTTCGTGGATGGCGACGATGTCGCTCTCGGCCGAGACCTCCGCATGCACTGTGGCGATGGTCCTTCCCGGTCCGTAGTCATGGATGACAAGGTCATGGACCCCTTTGATGCCGGGGTAGGAGAGGAGCCTCTGCTTGAGCTCCTTGACAAGCGCTTTGTCCGGTTCCCTTCCCAGGAGGAGCCCTATGGTGTCATGGCAGACCTCGAGGCCGGTCTTGAGGATGATGAGGGCGACGATGATGCTCATCCACCCGTCGACATGCCATCCCTTGAGGCTTTCCAGTGAGATGCTGGCGAAGATCGCTACCGTGCTGAAGATGTCGCTGAGGCTGTCCTTCGCTTCTGCCTCTAGTGGCTCTGAATGGATGAGCCATGCGAGCCTCTTGTAAAAGCGGTAGAGCCACCACTTGCACGCGATGGAGAGGAGAAGGATGATGACAACTGCGTTGCTTGAGGTGACCGGAACGGGATGCAGCACCCCCTTGATTCCATTCTCCAGGAGATGAAAGCCTGCAAGGATGATGATGCCGCCAATGCAAAGGGATCCGATATACTCCATGCGCCCGTGGCCGAACGGGTGCTCCTCGTCGACCGGCTTTGCGGCCATGTGGGTAGTGATCAGGCTGACAATCGCCCCCGATGCGTCTCCCATGTTGTTGACGCCATCCGCCACAATCGCAAGGGAGTTGCAGGCCAGTCCAAGGAGCACCTTCGCCAGCGAGAGCGCAAGGTTGACAGCGATGCCCACGGCGGATCCGAGCCTGCCATAGGCGGCTCTTACTTCAGGTTTCTCGGTTTGCCTTGCATCTTTCACCAAATGGCTGACAAGCCAGTCTGACATGGTCTTTCCTTTATAGAAAAGCATCCTGCCGTGGGGCAGGATGCGTAAGTTC
>CAVESN010000004.1:20636-27403 GCA_963618365.1 Bacteroides uniformis | reverse complement strand
CTTTCACCAAATGGCTGACAAGCCAGTCTGACATGGTCTTTCCTTTATAGAAAAACATCCTGCCGTGGGCAGGATGCGTAAGTTCTATCCTACGGGTTCTTATTTCTCTTTCTTGAGCAAGTCGCGAATCTCGGTCAAGAGCACAATGTCCTGGGCTGGGGCGGGAGGTGCCGCTGGCGCGGTCTCCTGCTCCTTCGCGCTTTCGGCAAGGGAGCGGGCCTTGTTGACCCAGCGGACGATGCAGAAGATGACAAGCGAAATCAAGAGGAAGTTGATGATTGCCTGGATGAAGTTTCCGTAGCAGATGGCAACTTCCGCAAGATCCCCTTGCGCGGGTGAGATGACGAATTTCAGGTCAGAGAAGTTGAGTCTTCCCAGGAAGATGCTGAGAAACGGGGTCAGGATATCCTTGACCATGGAATTGACAATGGAAGTGAAAGCGGCGCCGGTGATGATACCGACAGCCATATCAATTACGTTGCCCTTGAGGATAAATTGCTTGAATTCTGCGATGAAGCCTTTCTTTTCTGCCATATGCCGGTCCTCCATGGAATACGGATTTTTGTGACTTATCCAATGTAGCATTACAAGCCGTTTTAGGGAACAGTTCGCCTGCGTTTCTTCTCTTTGTTTTCGAAAGAGTGATCTCTTTCTTGGATCTTCTTTATTGACAGATGTTCTCAGATTGTCAAGTTGACAATTTTCGGAAATGGGGTGGATTGCGATATGAGAATATTTGTAATTTATTTGCAATAAACGAATTATTTGTTTCAAAAAATCATTGATAAAAAATCAAGAATACATATTGAATAAATATTCCCATTTGTGTATAAGTATTTCCAATCATTTGAACTATATGGAGGTTCCAGAATGAGAAAACACACTTTTGCGATGGCGGCAAGCTTTGCAATGGTGTCCGCCTTCTTCTTCGCGGGATGTAACAAGTCCCAGTCGGCGGCAACATCTTCGGGCACTGCGACGCAGGCGACTGCAAGCAGCGCAAGCACTTCTACCAAGAGACCTAGCGTAAAGATTGGATTCATTGGCCCGCTTACAGGTGACAACTCCAGTTACGGTATCCTTCAGATGCAGGCTGACCAGCTTGCCATCGAGGAGTACAACGCTGATCCCAACCACAAGCTGGATATCACGCTTGTCGTAGAGGATTCCGAGGGTTCCCAGGAGAAGGCTCTTGCTTCCATTCAGAAACTGGATACCTCCGATAAGATTGTGGCGTTGCAGGGACCTGTGTTCACCGGCCCGTCCTTCACCGTTGGAGACTATTGCGAGGATGTGCACATCCCGATGATCTCCGGTTCTGCCTCCCACAAGGATATCACCTTGGACAAGCATTACGTCTTCCGCACCACCGTCAGTGACGGTCTTCAGGGAGAAGTTGCCGGTAAGTATTTCGCCGACGTGCTTGGCTACAAGAAGCTTGGCGTGCTCTATGCGATGAACGACTATTCCGTCGGACTTCGCGACGGCATGAAGGCGGCATTCGAGGCCGAGGGTGGAAAAGTGACCGCCGAGGAGACCTGTCAGGTTGGCGACAAGGATTTCAGGACCCAGCTGACCAGGCTCAGAGATGCCGACATCGAGGCCATCTATGTGCCGAACTACACGGTTGAGATTGCCCAGATTCTGGTTCAGGCCAAGGAGCTTGGTATCAACAAGCCGTTCCTCTCCGGTGATGGTTTCTCCAACGCCCAGGTGCATGACCTTTCCAACAACAGCACCCATGGCGTGATTTACATCGCCTCTCCGCAGAGTGCGGACAGTCCGCTGAAGTCCGCCTTCGAGGCCGCGTACATCAAGAAGTACAACATCGCTCCGGATGCTTTCTCCTTCAACTCCTATGATGCGACAAACATCATCATCGCCGCTTTGGAGAGAGCGTATGAGAAGGATGGAAAATTCAAGCGCGAGACGGTGCGTGACGAGATTGCCGCGACCAAGGATTTCGTGGGTGTCAACGGTACGTTGAACTTCCAGCCCAACGGAGATCTGGTTGCCTACGAGGGCGTCTACAAGGTCGAGGGCAACGACCGCGCTTCCGAAGTCTATCAGGGCACCTATGGCGTCGATGCCAGTGGTAAGCTTGTAAAGGTCGACTAAGGCTGGCTGCCTGTCGATGGGAAGGGGCCGGTGTGACGCTACACACTGGTCCCTTTTTCATACTATACTGTCGGCAATATTCGCTTTTGCTAGACTTTGGTTTGAAAGGAGCGTACGACTTTGTCATTCGCTGAGTTTTTTCAACACTTTATCAATGGTGTGACCCTAGGTGGAACCTATGCGTTGATCGCCCTTGGATACACCATGGTGTATGGCATTTTGGGTTTCATCAATTTCGCCCATGGCGACATTCTGATGGTCGGCGCCTACATCGGGCTTTTCACCTTCTCCGCGCTGAAGGGAAGCCAGGAGTTCGGTCTTTGGCCCACGATTGCATTCTTCCTTGCGATGGTGGTGAGCATGGTTTTTTGCGCATGCCTCGGCATGCTGACCGAGCGGATCGCCTATAAGCCGCTGCGCAAGGCAACAAGGCTTGCGCCTCTGCTTTCCGCCATCGGTGTATCGTTCATACTCTCCAACACCGCGGCCTGGCTGTGGGGGACTCAGAGCAGGCGTTTCCCCAAGCCGTTCGTGGACGACGCCATTACTTTCGGTGGAGTGAGCATCACTCCCCACCAGATTCTGATCCTCATCGTCACTTTGATCATGATGGTGGCCATGCAGCTGTATGTGACCAAGACCCGGATGGGCAAGGCGATGAGAGCAACCAGCCTGGATCAGGATACGGCAAGGCTGATGGGCATCAACAGCGACCATGTCATCTCCCTCACCTTCGCCATTGGCTCGGCTTTGGCCGCATGCGGAGGCATCCTCATCGCATTGGATTTCACTTGCTATCCGACGATGGGGACGATGACGGGTACCAAAGCCTTCGTCGCAGCGGTTATCGGTGGTATCGGCAACATTCCGGGAGCCATGCTCGGGGGTGTCCTCCTTGGACTCTTGGAGACATTCGGCGTTGCGGTCTTAGGCATCCCCACCGGTATGCGTGACACGATTGCGTTTGTCGCATTGATCATTATTCTTCTGGTCAAGCCGGAAGGTATACTCGGAAAGGTCGAGAAGGAGAAGGTGTAAGATGCTCAACTTCATTATCCTGATTTTCATCTATACCGCCATCTATTCGCTTCTTGCCATGGGCCAGAATGTCATCACCGGTTATACGGGTATGCTCAGTCTCTGCCAGGCCGGTTTCTTCGCCATCGGCAGCTATGCCACTGCGCTTCTTTGCGTCAAGTGCGGATGGAACTTCTGGGCGACGCTTCCCGTCTCGATTGGATTGGCGGCCATCTTTGGGCTTGTCATTGGTCTCCCTACGCTCAGGCTCAAGGGTGATTACCTTTGCATCGCCACGCTCGGTTTCGGCGAGATTGTCCGCAACATCCTGATCAACTGGATGAAGGTGACCAATGGTCCCAACGGCGTGCAGCGCATTCCGATGGTCAAGATTTTCGGTTTCGCCATCAACCCCCGTTCCCGCAACTGGCAGTACCTGATTTTCTGCGTTGTCTGGGTCGTGCTCTGCTATCTCCTTTTCGAACGTCTTGCCAAAAGCAGGATGGGCAGGGCCATGGAGGCCATCAGGGAGGATGAGATTGCGGCCGCGTCCAACGGCATCAACGTGACCAAGTATAAGGTCGCCGCATTCATGCTTGGCGCCGGTATCGCGGGACTTGCGGGATCGCTTCAGGCTGAGCTGATTCTCAGCGTCATGCCATCGACTTACACCTTCATGCTGAGCGTCACAGTGCTTTGCATGGTGGTTCTTGGAGGAATGGGCAATTTCAAGGCCGCCATTTTCGGTGCCTTCATCATCGAGGTCATCGACTATCTGCCGAAGATGCTGGGATTGAACAGTGTGCTTCCTCCCCAGTTCAAGCAGATTATCTTCGGCTTGATCCTGGTGGTCATGATGATCTGCCGTCCGCAGGGAATTCTTGGACGACAGAGCAATGCCTTTAGGAAGAAGGCGAAGGAGGCTGCCAAATGAATTTGCTGTACACCGAGGGTTTGACCCGTGAGTTTGGTGGTATCGTCGCAGTCAGCAAGGTCGATTTTTCCGCGGAGGAGGGGTTGATCACAGGTTTGATTGGTCCCAATGGGGCGGGAAAGACCACGCTGTTCAACAACATGACAGGTCTTGACACTCCGACTAGGGGAAAGGTCTTTTTCAAGGTGGACGGGAAGGACAAGGATATCACCGGCTGGCCAGCTTACAAGATTTGCCGTCTTGGCATCGCCCGCACCTTCCAGAACATCCGTTTGTTCAAGGAGCTATCTGTTGCCGAGAACATCATGATCGGCTGCCATTTCAAGACAGGGTCCAGCCCTTTCTCCGGACGTTTCTTGAACTCCATCAAGAGCTATGTCGGGATGAAGGAGGAGACGAAACAGCTGTATGAGCGCACCTCGCGATGGTTGGATTTCTTCGGCCTTTCCTCACTGGAGTATGAGGCTGCGAAGAATCTGCCCTATGGGCAGCAGCGCGAGCTTGAGATTGCGCGCGCCATGGCAAGCGATCCGAAGCTCCTCTTTCTGGATGAGCCGGCTGCCGGCATGAACCCGAATGAGACCGAGGATTTGATGAAGACCATCCTGCGCATCCGCGACCTTGGCGTGACGGTGGTGCTTATCGAGCACGACATGCGCCTGGTCATGCAGATTTGCGACAACATCACTGTGCTTAACTACGGTCAGAAGATTGCCAGCGGCACTCCGAACGACATCAAGCATGATCCCCAGGTCATCGAAGCATACCTGGGCAAGGAGGAGGAGCAATGAGCGATTTGCTTACCATCAACGATATCGGCGTCAATTATGGCAACATCAAGGCCTTGCAGCATGTGAGCATGCATGTGGCCGAGGGTGACATCGTCTGCCTTATCGGTGCAAACGGCGCAGGGAAGTCGACATTGCTCAAGTCCATCGTCTGCCAGGAGCCCCTTGCATCCGGTTCCATCACCTATAAGGGAGAGGAAATCGCCAATGCCTCCTGGCCCCACCACAAGCGGATTCAGACCGACAAGATTGCGGCCAAGGGGATCGCATTGGTTCCTGAAGGGAGACGGGTCTTCTCCGGCATGACGGTTGAGGAAAACCTTGACATGGGAGCCTTCATGGTGAAGGACGAGAAGGAGATCTTGAAGCGCAAGGAGGCCATGTACGACTTCTTTCCGATTCTGGGAGCACGCCGCAAGCAGAAGACGCGCAGCCTCTCAGGGGGAGAGCAGCAGATGATGGCAATCAGCCGGGCGTTGATGTCGGAACCGAAGTTGCTGCTTCTGGACGAGCCTGGTCTGGGTTTGGCTCCGCTGATCGTGCATGACATCTTCGACAAGATCAAGCTGATCAACCAGGAGCGCAAGGTCACCGTCTTCGTGGTTGAGCAGAATGCGCGCATGGCGCTCAGGTATTCGACCAACGGGTACGTGATGGAGAATGGGAAGATCGTGCTTAGCGACAAGAGCTCGGCCCTGCTGGCCAACGAGCAGGTCCGTGGCGCCTATTTGGGTGGCTGACGGAAAATTTTGTGGTCGACACGCACGATTTCGTTGTACATTTGAGTAAGGGAGCATCGGTATGATTATCGAAAAAAGAATGACCCGTAATCCGGTAACTGCAACTCCGGAGATGTCTATCGCGGAAGCCTCCGCATTGATGAAGAAGGAGAAGGTCCATCGCCTTCCCGTCCTCAACAAGGAGAGAAGGCTGGTGGGAATCATCAGCGAGAAAGATATCCTCTATGCGACACCTTCCCCCGCTTCGAGCCTCTCGATCCACGAGATGGCGTACCTTTTGTCCAAGTTGACGGTGAAGCAGTTGATGAGCAAGGAGGTTGTCGCAATCTCCAAGGATACGACGGTGGAGGAGGCGGCCAGGCTGATGGTTGACCAGGACCTCTCCTGCCTTCCTGTGCTGGAGGATGGCAAGCTCATCGGCATCGTCAGCAAGAGCGACATGTTCAAGATTCTCCTTGAGCTGTTCGGTGCGCGCCACTACGGTGTGAGAGTCTCCTTCCTCGTTCAGGACAAAATCGGCACCATCGCCAGCATCGCAACCGCTTTTGCGAAGGAAGGTGTGGATATCATCACCTTCGGTACTTTCATGGGCACTGATCCTTCCACCTCGATCCTTACCATCAAGGTGCAAGGCGCGCCGGTTCAGAAGGTTATCGATATCCTCAAGCCGCTG
The DNA here is from genome assembly GCA_963618365.1 of Bacteroides uniformis. Classification (GTDB taxonomy): domain Bacteria; phylum Spirochaetota; class Spirochaetia; order Sphaerochaetales; family Sphaerochaetaceae; genus RUG023. The sequence goes on along the minus strand of CAVESN010000004.1, from coordinate 21,133 downwards.
GTAAGCGAGATCCTTGACGTAAGGGAAGTTTGAGGTGTCAGGAAAGAAGAAAAACGCGCAGGTGGTGAAAGAAAAGGAGGATGATGGCGCGTACCGTCCTTTTTCAGGGATACGCCTGAAGGAGAAGGTTACCAAGCTCCCATCATCCTCGCCATCAAGAAAGCCTGTGGTCGTCGGGTATCAGAAAGATGCTGATTTCGGAGATATCCTCGCCGCGTTTGAAGCGGGCGAGGATGTTTCTTCTGTCTCCAAAGGGGACGGAAGAAGGCATAAAACCCAGGATTCCCGACCTTTTTCCGAGATTTTCGCTGAATGGGAGGAGAGCCAGGGTCTTGCACCCAAAAAGCCCAAGCCCAAGCAGGTTGCCATCAAGAAGAGTTCTCCTTACAAGCAGACCAGGGATTTTGGTGCGATTCTCTCCCAATTCGAGGGAAAGAGTTCAAAGCCCGAAACACCAAAGAGCGTAGAAAAGCCCAAGAAAAAAGAGTCCCCCAAAA
>CAVESN010000004.1:19607-20626 GCA_963618365.1 Bacteroides uniformis | reverse complement strand
GAGCTTCGGGGAATTGCTCTCCCAATTCGAGGGGAAAACAACCTCAAGAAAAGAGCAAGAGCAAGAGAAAGAAGAAAAGAAAGAGATTGAACCTCTCCCCGAAGAGACGAAGGAACCTACACGGGAAGAACAGCGAAAGGCGAAAGAGGAAGCGCAAAGGGCAATTCATCAGAAGCTGACTGAGGATGGCGTGAAGTGGGCTGGCTTGGGTGTGGAGGTGATGATGACCGAGGTTGCCCACCAGGAGGTCGTCAAAAAGGAGCCGGAGGAGAAGCCAATAGTCGGTAAGAGCAATGTCATCGCATCCGGCAAAAGCTTTGGTGAGCTTCTCGCCCAGTTCGAGTCCTCCCCGGTCGTGGAGATGGGTCCTGTGGAGACACAGGCATCCGACTCTCCGTTCGCCGACCTGTACAAGGCATGGACGGACGACCATGACGAGCATGACGCCATCGAGCAATCGAAAGAGGAGAAAAGGGAATCTTCCCATAAGAGCTATACCATAGGGCAGCTCAGGAGCATGCTTCCCCTGGTAACCAGGGATATGCATGGTTTGACAAGTGAAGAGGCGGCCTTGGAAACCTCCCGTTTCCTCTCTGACAGCTATGAGCATGGGGTTCCCAAAATCTGCATCATCACCGGCAAGGGGATCCATAGCCAGGATGGGGTGCCTGTCGTCAAGGAGATGGTGGAGAGCGTGCTCCATGGAAGCTCCTATGTGCGTGAGTATGCAAGCCCCAAGGCCCGTTATGGTGGCAGCGGGGCGCTATGGATTATCCTTAAGGAGAAATGATGGACATTGTGTGTTTCCATAATCCCCGCGAAGAAAATGGATATCTGAGCAATTGGTATCTCTCCCCGTTTTCTTGGGGCGGCATCCGTTTCTCGTCGATGGAACAGTACATGATGTACCGGAAGGCTTCTGTTTTCGCTGATGGGAGGATTGCGGAAAAGATCCTCGCAACCGATGATGTCGCCTCTGTCAAGGCACTCGGAAGAGCGGTGTCGGGGTATAGCGAGCA
>CAVESN010000004.1:13327-19597 GCA_963618365.1 Bacteroides uniformis | reverse complement strand
CCACTGGAACGGCATCCGCCAGATAGTTGTCTACAAGGGGCTTCTTGCAAAGTTCTCCCAGAATCCCGTATTGCAGGAAAAACTCAAGGCCACCGGCGATGCAATCCTCGCGGAGTGTGCCGTGCATGACCGGATCTGGGGCATCGGCCTTTCCATGGAGGATCCCCGCAGGCTTGACCGTTCCCTCTGGAGAGGGATGAACCTCCTTGGCTACGCTCTGATGATGGTGCGGCAGAACTTGTAAGGCACATGCTCCTCGAATGCACGCCCCCGCAGAGCAAGATGGAGGGTATTCTTGCTGAGAATGTGCTTAAAGATGATTTCATTTTAGATAAATGAATTATCGAGAGATAATGAACGATTTTACTTTTTGGGCAAAATTGTTCATTAGAAGTGAAGATTTCGTTTGCTTCATCGCAAATCTTTCCATATGATAGTGGCGTAGGGGTGTGTGATGATTGTACGAAGCCACTATATCGATAAGATTCATCCCGAGCTTCTTTGAACCTATACCCTGTCTTTGGTCCCATCGGCCCCGACAACCTCTTCGAAGGTTGGCATACTATGCGAAGATCTATGATGAGGATATCTCATGTAACACCATTAGGAAGGGGGATGGCAGGTTTGTTCGACCCATAACCTTGAGAAAGTGGTGTACAACGAGTTTGTCTGGCGAGGTTACGGCGTAAGCGTGCTCACCAAGGAATCAAGGATCGTAGGGAGTTTGCCTTGCTCGACACACTCGACCAAGCAAGATGGAAGATTATCATCACATGCGATGATATGGACTATTCAACCAGCACGGTCACCCACATCAACTTTACAAAGTTCCTTATGATGGAGGGGTTGGAGGAGTAGGGAAACAAAAGACGGAGGCTGGTCTCCCAACCTCCGTCATCATTTCATGGACTATGCCACTAGGCTTTCGGGCCAGCTGCGACAAGTGCCTTGCCAGCGTCGTTCCCTTCGTACTTGACGAAGTTCTTGACGAATCTCTGGGCGAGGTCCTTTGCCTTTTCATCCCACTGGGCGGGATCCTTGTAGGTGTCGCGCGGGTCGAGGATTTCCGGGTTGACTCCGGGAAGAGAGGTCGGCACTTCGAAGTCGAAGTAGGGGATCTTCTTGGTCGGGGCCTTGTTGACGTCACCGTTGAGGATGGCGTCGATGATGCCGCGGGTGTCCTTGATGGAGATGCGCTTGCCGGTTCCGTTCCAGCCGGTGTTGACCAGGTATGCCCTGGCGTGGTTCTTCTCCATCTTCTTCACCAGCTCCTCGGCGTACTTGGTCGGATGCAGTTCTAGGAACGCCTGGCCGAAGCATGCGCTGAAGGTGGGAGTCGGCTCGGTGATGCCGCGCTCGGTTCCTGCCAGCTTGGCGGTGAAGCCGGAGAGGAAGTAGTACTTAGTCTGCTCCGGTGTCAGGATGCTGACAGGGGGAAGAACGCCGAACGCATCAGCGCTGAGGAAGATGACATTCTTGGCTGCCGGTCCATGGCTGATCGGCTTGACGATCTTCTCGATGTGGTCGATCGGGTAGGAGACACGGGTGTTCTCCGTGACGCTCTTGTCGGTGAAGTCCAGCTTGCCGTTCTCGTCGATGGTGACGTTCTCAAGCAATGCGTCACGCTTGATGGCACCATAGATGTCTGGCTCGGCCTCCTTGTCCAGGTTGATGACCTTCGCATAGCAGCCGCCCTCGAGGTTGAAGACGCCGTTGTCGTCCCATCCATGCTCGTCATCGCCGATAAGAAGGCGCTTCGGGTCAGTGGAAAGGGTGGTCTTGCCGGTTCCGGAAAGACCGAAGAAGATGGCGGTGTTCTCGCCGTTCATGTCGGTGTTGGCGGAGCAGTGCATGCTGGCAATCCCCTTCAGCGGCAGGAAGTAGTTCATCATGGAGAACATGCCCTTCTTCATTTCGCCACCATACCAGGTGTTCAGGATGACCTGCTCCTTGCTGGTGATGTTGAAGAGGACTGCGGTCTCGGAGTTGAGCCCGAGCTCCTTGTAGTTGTCCACTTTGGCCTTGGAGGCGTTGTAGACGATGAAATCGGGCTTGAAGTTGGCCTGCTCCTCCTTAGTCGGGCGGATGAACATGTTCTTCACGAAGTGGGCCTGCCATGCAACTTCCATGATGAAGCGCACTGCCATTCTGGTATCCTTGTTGGCTCCGCAGAAACCATCGATGACATACAGCTTCTTGCCGGAGAGCTCCTTCAGCGCAAGCTCCTTGCAGGTATCCCAAGCCTTCTGGGAAGCGGGATGGTTGTCATTCTTGTATTCCGGGGTGGTCCACCAAACGGTATCCTTGGAGTTCTCGTCCATAACGATGAACTTGTCTTTCGGGGAGCGTCCGGTGTAGATGCCGGTGAAGACATCGACAGCACCCAGCTCGCTGACCCTGCCCACGTCATAGCCTTCCAGGCTTGACTTGGTCTCTTCCTTGAACAACTCTTCAAAGGAAGGGTTGTAGACGACTTCGGTGGTACCAGTGATACCATACTTGGTCAGATCAAGATTTTCCATTTGTATCCTCTTTTCTTTGAGATTTTGCTTTGGATAATCCAATTTGCACTCTTATCGTTCGCGGAAGGTGATGCGGCCCTTGGTGAGGTCGTAGGGCGAAAGCTCCACGCGCACCTTGTCTCCCGGAACAATCTTGATGAAATGCTTGCGCATCTTTCCGGAAAGGAATGCAAGGATGATGTGGTTGTTCTCGAGCTCCACCCGGAACATCGTGTTGGGAAGCGATTCCCTGACGATGCCTTCAACTTCAATAGCTTCTTCTTTGGCCACCTAGGCCCTCCTCATTAATCACCAAAATACTAAGAAATTCCAAAATGACTGTCAATGTATCAGAATATCCATGTAACCTTTTATAAAAACAATGATAAAGAGTATCGGGATACCCCAAGTTACCCATGTTTTTGTCCATGCGGGGAACATTAATCCCTTCCCTTCATCGGCCTCCTTGATGAAGGCTTCCCAGCCCCATCCGATATCTCTCGTGCAGAAGATGCAGAGCAGCAAGCTTCCCAGGGGAAGCAGGGTTCCCGAGACGATGAAATCCTCCAGGTCGAGCACCCCGGTTCCCGCCCCAAGCGGCTGGAAGCCGGAGAGCACATTGAAGCCGAGCACGCAAGGCAGCGAGAGCAGGATCATGGCGATCGTGTTGGCAAGGCAGACTTTGCCTCTTTCCATTTTCTTGCAATCAATCCAATAGCTGGTGATGTTCTCGAAGACCGCGATGACGGTGCTCATGGCGGCAAAGCTCATGAAGAGGAAGAAGAGCGTTCCCCAGAATCGTCCGCCTGACATCTTCGCGAAGATGTGGGGCATGGAGATGAAAAGGAGCGATGGGCCGCTGTTCATCTCCACCCCGTAGGCGGAGCATGCGGGGAAGATGATGAGGCCACTTGTCAGTGCGACAAATGTGTCCAGGATGATGACATGGATTGACTCTCCGGTAAGAGAACGCTCCTTGCCGATATAGGAGCCGAAGATGGTCATGGAACCCATGCCGATGGAGAGTGTGAAGAAGGCCTGGCTCATGGCTGCGAAGACCACATCGGAGAGACCCGCCTCCCTGATGTTCCTGAGGCTCGGCTTCAGGTAGAAGACAAGCCCCTCCCTCCCTCCCGGGAGCATGATGGAGTGAACCGCCAGGACCACAATCAGGAAGAAGAGCCCCAGCATCATCTTCTTGGTGATGGACTCCACCCCTTTTTGCAAGCCCATGCTGACGATGGCGAACCCGATGATCACGGAAAGCGCCATCCAGAATGTCATGACTAGCGGCATTGAGAGCATGTGCGAGAAGTACTCCGTCACCTCCTGCGCGCTGAGACGGTGCATGTCCCCTGCCAGATAGTGCCAGCAATAGGAGAGAAGCCAGCCGGTGATGGTGGTGTAGTACATCATCAATATGTAGCTGTTGGCTATGGAGACGGGCCCGATCAAATGCCAGGATGTCCCTTTCCTTTCGAGTGACTGGTATGCCTCCCCCATGGTCTTTCTGCTTGCGCGGCCGATGGCGAACTCCATGACCATGATCGGCAGTCCGAATATGGCGAGGAAAAGAAGGTAGATGAGTACGAAAGTGGCGCCTCCGTACATGCCTGTGATGTAGGGGAAGCGCCAGACGTTTCCAAGTCCGATGGCACATCCTGCGGAGAGCAGGATAAAGCCAAGCCTGGATGATAGTGTTTCTCTTTGTTGCATAGCACTTGAGTGTATGCCATGCAACAAGCGGTGTCAATTTTTAGAAAAGGATATCAATGTAACCTTTGATGAAGACGATGACAAAGAGTGCGGGAATGCCCCATGTGGTCCATTTCTTCGCCCATGAGGGGAACTTCGTCCCACCTCCCTCGTCAGCCTCCTTGATGAAACTCTCCCATCCCCAGCCACACTTTTGCGTGCAGAAGAGGCAGAAGATGAGGCTTCCCAGGGGAAGGATGGTGCTGGAGACGAGGAAGTCTTCGAAGTCGAGCACTCCCGTTCCCGCCCCGAAAGGCTGGAAGCCGGAGAGTACGTTGAACCCGAGCAGGCAGGGAATCGAGAGCAGGAACATGGCAAGTGCATTGAAGAGGCACGCCTTCTTGCGGGGAGTGTGCCTTACGTCAATCCAGTAGCTGGTGATGTTCTCGAAGACTGCGATGACGGTGCTCATGGCCGCGAAGCTCATGAAGAGGAAGAAGAGCATGCCCCAGAAACGCCCCCCCGCCATCTTCGAGAAGATGTTGGGCATGGAGATGAACAGGAGCGTGGGGCCACTGTTCATCGCCACCCCGTAGGCGGAGCATGCGGGGAAGATGATGAGGCCGCTGGTGAATGCGACGAAGGTGTCCAGGATGATGACACGGATTGACTCGCCAGTCAGCGAGTGGTCCTTGCCGATGTAGGAGCCGAAGATCGACATGGCTCCGATTCCCAGAGAGAGCGTGAAGAAGGCTTGTCCCATGGCGGCGAAGACCACATTGGAGAGTCCCGCCTCCCTGATGTTCTTGAGGCTCGGCTTCAGGTAGAAGGCGAGTCCTTCTCCTCCGCCGGGAAGCATGATGGAGTGGACAGCCAGGACCACAATCAGGAAGAAGAGTCCCAGCATCATCTTCTTGGTGATGGACTCCACCCCCTTTTGCAAGCCTGAGCTGACGATGGCAAAGCCTCCAAAGACAGCAATCGCCATCCAGAAAGTCTGGGAGAGCGGATTGGCGAGCAGGGCTCCAAAGTAGGAAGAGACCTCCTTTTGGGTGAGGTTTGCCAGATCCCCTGCCAGATAGTGCCAGCAATAGGAGAGAAGCCAGCCGGTGATGGTGGTGTAGTACATCATCAGCAAATAGTTTCCTGCAATTGCGAATGGGCTGTAGAGGTGCCACTTGCTTCCTTGGGGTTCAAGTGTTTTGAGGGCGATGCCGATGTTCTGCTTGCTTGCGCGGCCGATGGCGAACTCCATGACCATGATCGGCAGTCCGAAGATGGCAAGGAAGAGAAGGTAGATCAGGACGAAGGTGGCCCCTCCGTACATGCCTGTGATGTAGGGGAAGCGCCAGACGTTCCCCAGTCCGATGGCGCATCCTGCCGAGAGGAGGATGAAACCAAGCCTGGATGACAATGTTTCTCGTTGTTGCATATGGGTGGAAGTATAGAAGGGAGCCTTACGGCGGTCAATTCTCGATTGACACCCATCGGCCCTTAAGAGGACAATGGGCACATTGTCGAGGGGGTTTCGGTATGGATGCATTACATAGCTATTTGCAGAGCGGAAGGCCATTGAACACCAAGATGGTCGCCTATGTGTCGGCACTTGAGGAAGTGGCCAGTGTCTCGCCACTAGTCGCAGGGAGAATCGTCAGGGAGCTGGCGGACCAGAGGACACACCTCAAGCTCATCGCCAGCGAGAACTTCTCATCCCTTGCCGTGCAATGCGCGATGGGGAACCTGTTGACCGACAAGTACAGCGAGGGGTTCCCCTATCATCGCTTCTATGCGGGATGCGACAACGTCGATGCCATCGAGGCTTTTGCAGCCGAAGAGGCATGCAAGCTCTTTGGCGCGCAGCACGCATATGTCCAGCCCCATAGCGGAGCCGATGCGAACCTTTGCGCCTACTGGGCTATTTTGAATACCCGCATCCAGGTGCCTGAGATGGAGAAGCTCGGACAGACAAATCCCAGCAAGATGGAGAAGAAGGATTGGGATGAACTACGCCACACGCTTGGGAACCAGCGCATCCTCGGCCTCGACTACTACTCCGGCGGACATCTTACCCATG
>CAVESN010000004.1:0-13317 GCA_963618365.1 Bacteroides uniformis | reverse complement strand
GATACAGGCAGAATGTCTCCGCGCAGATGTTCGACTCCTATAGCTATACGGTGGATGAGAAGACCAAGCTGCTTGACTACGATGCCATCGAGAGGCTTGCGATGGAAATCAAACCCTTGATCTTGATTGCCGGATACTCGGCATACCCCCGCAAGGTCAACTTCCGGCGCATGGGAGAAATCGCAAAGAAGGTGGGTGCGACCTTCATGGTCGACATGGCCCACTTTGCAGGCTTGGTCGCAGGAGGGGTGTTCACCGGGGATTATGATCCAGTCAAGTGGGCGGACGTGGTGACCACCACCACCCACAAGACGCTCCGCGGTCCTCGCGGCGGCATGATCCTCTGTAAGAAGGAGTATGCGGAGAGCGTCGACAAGGGGTGCCCCTTGGTCATAGGAGGACCGCTTCCGCAGATGATGGCGGCGAAGGCAATAGCTCTTGCCGAGGCGCTCTTGCCCTCGTTCAAGGATTATGCGTTTAAGATAGTGGAGAACTCCCAGGCGCTTGCAAACGAGCTTATGAAAAAGGGCGTTCCCCTCGACACCAACGGGACGGACAATCATCTGATGCTCTTGGATGTGACCAAGTTCGGCCTCAACGGAAGGCAGGCGGAGAGTGCGGTCAGAGAAGCGGGAATCACTCTCAACCGCAATGCGCTTCCCTTTGACCCCAATGGTCCCTGGTATACCAGCGGCTTGAGAATCGGCACCCCCGCAGTCACGACTCTCGGCATGGGGACGAAGGAGATGGAGGAGATTGCCGACATCATCGCCTTGGTCTTGGAAAGCAGCCATCCCGCTATTCTCAAGAAGGGTGAACATGCCGGACAGAAATCCAAGAGCGTCGCCCATGTGGATCCCCTTGTCAAGAAAGAGGCCGTCAGTCGGGTCGAGGCGCTTCTTGCCCAGTTTCCCTTGTACCCCGAGTTGGATTTGGCTTTCCTAAAAGAGGCGTTCCCCTTAGTTGATGCCTCCTGATGGTGGAAGCCGACAGCTTTCTTTGTGAATCCTGCAAGGTATTGTTCGACGCAATACTTTGCATCGATTTGGAAAAGGGAACTTATACCGAGCTGTCCACTAGCTCCGGGGAGAAGGCGTATAGCGAGATTCCCCTGAAGCTTAAGGACGGGAGGCTCTCGCTTCCTCTGGTAAGGAGAGAGCTGGCATCCCATGAGAGGTACGACCTCTTTTGTGCTGTCGGCCATGGGAAAGAGAGGAAATGCACATTCCTTCTCGCCCCTGACAAAGCACACGCCATGCTCTTTATCTCGGACTTCAGTGATGTCGCGGCCCATTTCAAGAAAAAGCTTCATGCGGTCCGCAAGGAGAGAGACAGGGATTTTGTCTCAGGTCTCTCGAACCGGAATTTCTATGAGAAGTATTTGAAGAGCCAACAGGTGACTGGATGCGTAGCCATCATTGACATCGATGACTTCAAGCTTTGCAATGATGCCTACGGCCATGACGCAGGAGATGAGGCGCTTCGGGTAATCGCAAAGACCGTCGAGGCTTGCATCGCTTCCGGTGACACGCTTTTGCGTTACGGGGGAGACGAGTTCCTTCTCATAGCCCCGGGAGTTTCGGCGGAAGATGCCGAGGTGCTTTTGGAGCGTATTCGCCTCGCAGTGCATAGCATCTCCACTCCCAGGCCGCTTTCGGTAAGCATTGGAAGCGTAGATGCTCGAAACGAGGTGCTCAGTGAAGCCATCTACAGGGCGGATAGGATGATGTACCTTGCCAAGGAGCGAGGGGACAGGGTGATGACTGAGCAAAAGCTCGCCATTCTTGCCGCCGAAAGGCCTGACGAGACTCGGAGCCTGGTGCTCGTGGTCGATGACTCCGCTTTCAACCGCGAGCTGCTCAAGGAGCTTTTGGCGGATACGTTCGATGTGCTTGAAGCAGAGAGCGGAAAAGAGTGCTTGAGGCTTCTTTCCCAGCACGGGCAAAGAATCTCCGCATTGCTGCTTGATGTCCAGATGCCCGGAATGAGCGGTTTCGAGGTGCTCGAGGAGATGGGGAAAAGGGGGATGCTGGAGGAGGTTCCTGCCATCATTATCACGGTGGATGATTCCCTAGATGCTATCAGGCGCGCCTATGCCCTCGGAGCTAGCGATTACATCCGCCGTCCATTTGACTCGGAGGTGCTGACAAGGCGTATCCGCAACACGGTAGGGCTTTATGCAAAGCAGCGCAAATTGCTCTCCTTGCTTGCCGAAGAGGCCCGTGAGAAGCAAAAGGGCAACCGCATGGCCATCAACGTGCTCATTAACGTGGTGGGAAGCCTTAATGGCGAGAGTTCCTCCCATATGCGGAACATACAGAAAATCAGTGCGCTTCTGCTTGAGAGGCTCCTTTCCAAAACCGGACGTTATGGCCTTTCCTCCCATGACTGCCAACGCATCGCCACTTGCGCATGCCTGCATGATATCGGCCTGATTGGTGTACGGCCGGAAATACTCAACAAGAAGGGAAAACTTACCCCGGATGAGTTCGCGCAGATGAAGAGGCATACCATTCTGGGAGAGAAGATGCTTTGCGAGGGGGAGCTCTCGTTGTGCCAATCCGATCCGCTTGTCTGTTTTGCCAAACAGATCTGCCGCTGGCACCATGAGCGGTATGACGCTAGCGGATATCCAGATGGCCTGAAGGGGGATGATATCCCTATCGCTGCCCAGGTGGTCTCCATCGCCGATGCCTATGATACACTTGTTGGGGGGCGCTCCTACAAGATGGCATGTTCCCTTGCCAAGGCGGTGGAGATGATTAAGAGGGGAGAGTGCGGACTTTTCAACCCGCTGCTTGTCTCCTCCCTGGAGGAGATTGCGGATAAGCTTGCTCTTGAAGTCTATGGAAAAGGAGAAGGGTGCCCATGAATCAGACCGCAAGGTTAGTCATCGAAGCGGGAATCGCCAGCGCTCTTCTTATGGGGGGTGGTGGACAAGAGGGAAAGATGCGGGACCCCACCCGGATAATCCGGATTGGAAGCGACATCTATGCCCCCTATTTTTATGTGGACGATGACGGGAACTTTGCGGGAATCGATGTGGAGATAGCCCGTGAGGCGACTAGGAGGCTCGGCCTCAAGGCGCAATTTGTCCAGATTGCATGGCAGAACAAGGATGCAATCCTCTCTGAAGGGGAGGTGGATTGCCTGTGGGGCAGCTTCTCCATGAACGGGAGAGAGAACCTCTATGCGTGGGCCGGGCCCTACATGCACAGCAAGCAGGTGGTCGTGGTGAACGCATCGAGCGACATCCACCATCTCAAGGACCTTGCCGGCCATAGCGTCGCAGTGCAAAACGGCACCAAGGTGGAGTCTCTTTTCCTTTCCGAGGCGACTTTGGGAGTCTCGGTGGAACATGTCTACAGCTACTGCTCCATCTCCAATGTGTTCGCAACTCTGAAGGGGGGGTATGTGGATGCAGGATCCGGCCATGAGATGGCATGCCGTGACTATATCAAGAATATCAGTGGCGAGTACCGCATTCTGGACGAGGCCTTGCTTTCTGCCGACCTGGGCGTTGCTTTTCAGAAGGAGGAGGATCCCTTTTTGGTCGACGATCTTTCCAGGACTCTTGAAGCGATGTGTCAGGATGGTACCATCCGGTCCATCCTGGAAAAGTATGACCTTGATGTCGAGTTCGCATTGAAAGGTGTGGGAAAGTGAAGGGAAAGCGCAAGCAGGGAGGTCTCTTTTTTCTCTTCTTGGCGGTCTTTGGCATCGCTTTGATGGTGATCACACTTGCTTATGGCATGTACTATAGCCTCCAAAAAGCCCAAGGGGATTTCACTCGCCATGTCGGAGAGCTCAAGAAGCAATGCGCTTCCTATGAGGAGTATCTCTCTTCGGAAGAGGCGAGGAGCCTCTTTCATCTTTCGGAGCGTGCCTATGGCATCTCCCAGACGCTCCCCTCCCTGGAGAGAGGAAAAGAGGATGCGTTTCTCTCCCGTATCTTTGAGAGCCAGCATCTGGATTGTCTGTTCATCCTGGATGAAGAGCTTTTGCCCGATGGCGCATATAGCCAGCTCGGCATGCACTATGCGCAATGGGAGAAAGAGGTGCAAAGCAGTGCCGTCGCATCGATTTTGCAATATCCCAAGAAATGCTATTTGGCAAGGGTTCGCCACACGGATGCCATCTACGATATCGCCGTAGTCTCACGAAGCGATGGGAGGGGTCTTGTCTTTTGCGCCACTAGGCAGGAGGAAGAGAAGCTCATAGGGAACTATTCTCCGGTGAAAGGGCTCCTTGCTTCCAGCGAGACAAACCTCAAGGGGACGCTCTATATCCTCAAGGGGGAGGAGATCCTTGCCTCCAACAAGGAAAGCGGGTACCGGAAGAAGTCCGAAGTGAGGGAAATCCAGGCGCTGGAAGAGATAGGAAAAACGGGGGTGCTGAGTTGCTTTTCCACTGGAGGAAAGCGCTTTTATGGGGGAATGGCCAAAGCTTTCGGCTATGGCATCTATGCGTTCTATCCCGCCAGGGAGGTCCTCTCTCCTTGCTTCAGCATGCTTCTCTCCATTTTCGCCCTCTTCTTTGTCATCCTCTTCGTGGGCAGCCTCCTTTATTTCCGCTCCAAGGAAATCCATGGCAGGGAGATGCACCGCCAGAACGACATCATCCGCTCCATCAGCCACATCTATGTGCTTTCGCTTCTCATCGATCTTGAGGGAAAAACGTATGAATGCTTGAAAAAACCGGATGCCTGGGGGGATTTCAAGGCGATAGGGAAGCTAGATGATCTTTTCCTCGGCTGCTTCCTTGGGCAAGTGGATGCGCCCTATCGCGAGGGATACCGGTCTTTCCTCGACCTTGGCACCATCGGAACAAGGCTCATGGAGTCGGAGTATGCCGAGTATGACTGGCAGGATTTGCATGGGTATTGGTGGAACGACAAGCTGATCGCCCGCGACAGGGAAAAAGGGAAGAATTCCGACTTGCTTCTGGTGCGCAAGAGCATCCATAAGCAAAAACAGGAGGACCTCGAGAACCAGAGGCGGCTCGAAAAAGCCGTGGAAAACGAAATGCGCGCCAATCAGAGCAAGATGGATTTCCTCCGGCGCATGAGCCATGATGTCCGCACTCCGCTCAATGTCATCCTCGGCATGCTGGAGCTTGCTGACCGCAAACCGGACGACAGGGCGTATCTGAAGGAGTGCAGGAACAAGATTCGTGTCGCGACCCAATATTTGCTGGAACTGGTCAATGATGTGCTGACGCTCAACAGAACCGATTTCGCCACCGAGGTGACGACGACGTTTGATTTGCCTTTCGAGGTGCGTAAGCTCACCCTGGTCGCCACCGAACAGGCCAAGGCGTACAAGTGCGTCACCTTCTCTGCCCCTGCCGTCTCTTCTTCAGGGAAGCTGCTTTTGGGAGAACCCCTCTACCTCAGGCAGATCATGATGAACATCATCGCCAACGCCGTGCGCTACAGCACACCCGGGGGCGAGGTGCGCTTCTCTGTCACTGAAGAGGCGGATAGCACACGTAGCGGATATGCTTTGGTCCACTTCTCTTGTGAGGATAACGGTATCGGCATGAGTAGGGAATTCCAGCAAAGGATGTTTGAGCCTTTCGCCAAGGAGGAGCATGGCGCTTCTTCTGAAGGTCTCGGCCTCGGCCTCTCCATCGTCCAGAAACTGCTCTTTCACCTTGGAGGGAGCATCAAGGTCGAGAGCGAGAAGGGAAAGGGGACCCGTTTTGATGTTTTCATCCCCTACCGATATGCGCAGGAGCTGACACATAAGGAAGAAGAGAAATCGGCACCAGCTTCCTCCATAGAGGGAGTAAGGGTGCTTCTTGTCGAGGACAATCCGCTCAACATGGAGATAGCAGAGGCCATGTTGTCTGATGCGGGAGCCAAGGTGCAAAAAGCCTGCGACGGAAAGGTTGCGATGGATATCTTCTTGCAGTCAGAGCCGTATGAAATCCAGGTGATCCTGATGGATATCGCCATGCCGGTGATGGATGGCAAGGAGGCGACAAGGCAGATCCGCCTTCTCAAGCGCCCCGACGCCGCTTCAGTGCCGGTTGTCGCCTTGTCCGCCAACTTGTTCGAGGAGGATGTGAAAAGCTATTTTGAGGCAGGAATCTCCGCCTTCCTTCCCAAACCGCTTGACTGGGCCAGCCTGGTCGCTACGATAGCCAGTCAGATAGGGGAGGTGCAATGATGAAGGGGCTTGACGCATGCTATGCGATGATAGGAGGCAATGAAAAGGATGTCATCGCACGATTCGGGGGCAATGAGGCTCTGCTTGTGCGTTTTCTTTTGAAGTTCAGGGAAGATGAGAGTTTTTCCCGTTTGGAAAAAGCGCTCTCAAGAAAAGACCAGAAGACAGCGTTCCTTGCAGCCCATACGCTGAAGGGAATTTGCGCAAATCTGGGTTTCACCAATCTCTACCTCGCCTCTTCCCGTATCACCGAGCATCTTCGCCATGGCGACATCGCCCGGGCACAAGCAGAGTTCCCTTCCCTGAAAGAGGGATATCGGGCACTCATTTCTGCGCTTGACGCATAAGGAATGTGCTACTATGGAGGGCAAGGGGAGGAGCTATGCAAGCGACATTGATACGAAACGGAGTGGTGGTTGACACCAAATGGATGCGTAGGGCCGATGTGCTGGTTGAGGGATCCAGAATAACCCATATCGCAGGGCGCATCGACCCCTCGTTGGTTCCTTCACATGCAAGCGTGGTCGATGCCAAGGGGCTCTTCTTGCTTCCCGGGCTTATTGACGCGCATACCCATTACCACCTTGTGAGCAGAGGGACGGTCACGTGCGACTCATTTGCCGAGGGAAGCAAGCTTGCCGCATTTGGAGGAGTGACCTGCGTCGTCGATTTCGCCGACGACGACAAGAAGGGAAACCTTGCTCATTGCGCAAAGGCCCGCCTTCAAGAGATGGCAGGCGGCATGGCCGTCGACTACTCCCTCCATCAAGGCCTGTATGGCTGGCGGGAATCAGTGGGTGAGGAGATGGACGCACTCTCCAAGATGGGAATCCATACCTTGAAGATGTTCACCACCTACAAGGATGCCGGATACCTGGTCGATGACCCACGACAGCTTTCCGACATCTTCTCCCAGGCGAAGAAGAGAGGGATGATGATGTGTGTCCATTGCGAGGATGAGCATCTCCTTTCCCAAATCCAGGCCTCCTACAAGGGTCCCTACAATCCCCCTTCCCATGCCATCTTGCGCCCAAGCGAGGTGGAGGCCGAGGGAATCAGGCGTGTGGGCATGCTTGCCCATGAGATGGGAATGACGCTTTATGTAGTCCACCTCTCCAGCAAGAAAGGGCTGGAGATGGTGCGCTATTTGCGCTCCATCGGTACCCGCGTGATTGTGGAGACTACCCCGACCTATCTCTTTTTGGACCGCTCTTTGCTTGAATGCAGCGACGGTTCGCTCTTTGTCATGACTCCTCCCCTCAGGGAGAAGGAGGACAACACGGCCCTTGGCAAGGCGCTCATCGGAGGTGAGATCCAGGTGGTTGCCACCGACCATTGCGCATTCACCCGGGCACAGAAGCTAGCAAGTGCCGATTGCCGCACCATCTATCCCGGCATCCCAGGGAGCGAGGAGATGCTGCCACTGATGTATACCCATTTTGTGAAGGAGGGAAAGATTTCCATGGGCCAGATGGTGAATCTCCTTTCCGAGGGCCCTGCGAAAGCCTTCGGGCTGGAAGGAAGAAAGGGAGCCATCCGGGTCGGCATGGATGCCGACATCGTGCTTTTTGACCCGAATAGGAGGTGGACGCTTTCTTCCCGCTCTCTGCATTCGGCAAGCGGGTATACCGCCTATGAGGGGAAAGAGGTTGTGGGAAAAGCGGTCAGGGTCTACCGGAGAGGGGATCTTTTGGTGGATGGGATTGAATACCACGGGTTACCCGGTAGCGGCTCCTTCATCCCCCAGGGGGCGACAGGCATGGTCCCGACAATGCTTCATTGACCCAAGAGGAGGAAATTTCGTGGCATATTCCTCCAGGATGCTCGTCATCGCTTTTGCCAGAAAGTTTGGCGTGAAGGTGCTTGCAAGTGGTGAGCGAATTCTCCTTTCCATTGACGGAAAACGCCATGAGGTGTATCAGTTTTCTCAACTGTTTCCTCATCCTTTTGTATTGGAGTGATGTGTGAGTAAGAAGAAACATCTCCTGGCGCTTGCCTTTGCCGTAGGACTTTTGGCTGGATGCGCGTCAACACGCCCCATGGCGCAAGGTCCCTGCGCGGACTCTTCGCTGAGTCTTGTTGAGAAACTTGCCATCATCGGCCTTGAGAAGACGCCGATGACCAAGCCACGCGTCTGGTACAATGGCAACGAGTGGCGCGACCATGCGACAAGCCTGGTTCGGGGAGCGAAGAAATATGTGGTGCTTACCTCTTTCCTTGCCTCGAACAGCCTTCCCAACGCAGATTTTTACCAGGCGGTGGTGGACAAGGCGAATGAAGGGGTTCCCGTCTACTTCCTGGTGGATGGCTCAGGCCTTTTCGACATGACGGAGAGTCGCAAGAGCCTGATTCCCCTCATGTACCTGACCCACACCCCCATCCATTTCCTGGAGACGAAGCCGATTTCCCTGGCCAGACTGGTGAGCACTTTCGACTTTCTTTTCCGCTATCACCAGAAAGTGGTGATCATCGATGGGCAGGTCATGGCAATCGGTGGGATGAACTTCAACTACATCTCTGTCGGTGCACCGCAAGGGAAGGACCTCCAAAGGGATACCATGTATGAGTTCTCCAGCCCCGAGGCGATTACCCTGTTCCTTGACTGGTTCGTTCCTTGGTGGAATGACCAGAGCTGGGACAGGATCAAGCGTGAGGATCTTCCTGTCGACTACACCTACATGCAGGAAGAGAAGCACTATGACGCCTGGCTTGTCAACGAAGTTCCCGGCAGCCACACCCTTGGCGCCGCATATGGCGCATTGCTCTCCAGTGCGAAGGAGAGCGTGGAGATTTTGCCCTTCCTTCCCGCATTGGACAAGCATATGATGGAGGCAATCCGCGCCGCAGTGAACCGGGGAGTGAAGGTCAGCATGGTCATCTCCTACGACAAGCGTACCAGCGACCGGTACATGTACCTGCCGCTTCTGGAGGCGGGAGTGGACATGCGTATCGAGCCAGCCAGCGAGAAGGGGCTTCTGCATGAGAAGCTGATGGTGGTGGATGACCGGTATGTGATGCTGGGGTCGAGCAATTTCAATGTCCGGTCGATGGCGCTATCCTATGAAATCTGCATGATTGTCGATGACCCGGAGTTGGCGAAAGCATCCCATGAGCATTACAACGAGCTCTATGACCAGGCTGTCTATGTTTCTCCCGAGGAGGCGAAGAGCTGGCGGGGATTGGGGAAGATGCTGATGCATATGCTGATGACGGTGGGTGGTTGAACATGAAACGTTATTGCTTGTTTGTCTTGATTGTCTTGATGGCGCTGTCTCCCCTCTCTGCCAGAAAGCTTGGCTTCGGGCTTGCCAAGGATGGAGAGAAGACGGAGGATGAGGCGTATGGCGGTATTTCCGCATGGATTGCGTATGAGCCTTTTGAGCTCACGTTCCTCAATCCTTCCTTGACATGTGCGTTTGCCATGGAGAGCGACACTGACTGGAATGTTTCGGTTCCAAGTGTCACGCTTGCGCTTCATGTCGATCTCTTCCGTACGCTTACGCATCCTTTCTGGATTATCGCCCACAACCGGGTAGCTTGGGATCCCAGCGTCAGCGTGGGAGTGCAGGGGCGTTTTGACGGGGATGAGAACCGTATGGCGCTCTATTTGTCTGCCTCGCCATTCAAGTTCAGTCAGCCTGATTTCTGGTATGAGGCCATTTCTCCCTTTTGCACCTACTCGAGCGAGGGCTGGAGCTGGGGTGTCGCTTTGCTTCGCTTTACATGGATGTGCATATGAAGATGAGACGGTTTTCCCTTTTTCTTGCGTTGGTGATGGGGCTTGCTTCTCCCCTTGTGGCCGAGGGGATTGGCATGTTCGACCTTGGGTTGTCGCTGGGTACCAGGTCCCATTACTTCGAAGAGGAGTATGATGATTCGAAGCTTGCCATCCAATACGGACTGACGCTGGGGCTTTCAGATGTGTACGAGCTAGACGTGAATGCGACAAGCGAGATTGTTCCGGATCTCTTTGACGGCAAGCACACCACCCTTCAGGTGCTTCTGGAGCGTTCTCTTTTGGGGGAGCGCTCGACAGGAACCGCAGTCAGCGGCATAGGGCTCAACACGCTCATTGGTTTCGGCATGGGGTTCTCCACCTTCCATGAGGGAGGGGAGTTCTATCCCACCCACTTGCTTTTCAGCTTGACGCCGGTGACTGTGGGAACCCCGATCATGGGCAAGCGTGAAAGGCTTTGCACCCTCACGCTTGCGCTGAACATCTACGACAAGTCGCTGAGCCTGTATGTGGATTTGATGTCATTCGACTTCTATTTGCTGGGATCCTGGCTCCAGCACAGGCCTCCTACCTCTTCTCGAGCTCGGTGATTTTGTCGATTCTCTTCTGATGGCGTCCACCTGCGAAGGTTGCGGCCATGAAGGCATCCACCATCGCCATCGGGCTGTCGGGGTAGTTGGTGATCCTTCCTCCGAAGGAGAGGAAATTCGCATTGTTGTGTTCCTTCGCCTTTTCTGCTGCGAATGCATTCACCGGGAGCGCGCAGCGGATTCCCTCCACCTTGTTCGCCGCCATACAGATGCCTTCCCCGGTGCCGCAGCAGACGATGCCGAAATCATATCCCCCCTTCTTGTACTCGCTAGTGGCAAGCGTTGCGATGTCGGGGTAATCGACGCTCTTCTCGTCAAAGACACCGAGATGGTTGACTGTGATTCCTTTTTGCTCCAGATGGGCTTTCAAGCTTTTTGCCAAGTCGACCGCTCCGTGGTCGTTTGCCAATACAACTTTCATTTGTATTCCTCCGCATCCAGTCTATCTTTCAGGGCTCTTGGTGAAAAGCAGTTGCTCGTGTAAGATTTCTGCATGGCTGATATCTTTGTGACGGGTCACCGCAATCCTGATATGGACAGTGTGTGCAGTGCTTGGGCGTATGCCAACCTGAAGAACATCCAGGACAAGCAGAACACCTACATCCCGGTGCGTACCGGAAATCTGAATGATGCGACCAAGGCGCTCTTCGAGGAGCTTGACATCGCTGCTCCCTCCTTCCTCAAGGATGTGAGGACCCACCTTGCTCCCGTGGTGCGCCGTGGAGAGGCGATGGTGGATGTCTCCGACCCATTGACCACGCTTATTCCCCTGTTCCAGACAAACCCAGCGGCAGTCGGGGTGATGGACGGGTCCCGTTTCGCGGGGCTGCTTTCCACCGAGGCTGTCAACGCCTTCTTCCTCCGTGATTCCGGCAAGAAGCGTCCGACGTACCATTTCGTCGTCGATACCATCGGCAAAGTGCTTCCCGGCCAGTTTCTCAAGAAGGGGGAGCCGACCTCTTTCTCCGGTCCGATTGCAGTGGGCGCCATGAAGTACGAGCTCTTCTGCGAGCACATGGATGCATGGAGTGAGGAAGGGGTGAACCCGCTTTGGGTGTTCGGGGACAGGGACCGCCATCTCGAGAAGGCCATCGAGGCCCAGGTTCCCTGCATTGTCCTTACTGGCGCCCAATACAAGGTCTATGAATCGGTCGACCTCTCCCATTTCAAGGGATCCATTTTTCTGAGCGACGTGGATACCAGTGAGACGCTCAGGCTGCTTAGGCTTTCCGTGCAGGTGCGGGAGCTACTTGGCGAGGAGCTGCCCCATCTTCAGGATGAGATGCTCTTTGAGGAGGCGAAGAACCGGCTTCATTCGGGAAAGTACCGCGCCATGCCGGTCTTCCATGGAAACCAATACCTTGGTTTTGTCAGCCGCCGCTGCTTCATGGAGCGGCCACGGACGAAGGTCATCCTTGTGGACCACAACGAGAAGGACCAAAGCGTGCCGGGACTGGAGGATGCGGAGATTCTTGAAATCATCGACCACCATCGTGTGGACGGCATCCACACCGACCAGCCGATTTACATCCTTTGCAATCCGCTTGGCTCCACGTGCACCATCATCTGGTCCTTGTACCGGAGGGGCTGGGTGCCTCTCACCCTGAAGGTATCCCAGGTGCTTCTTGCGGGAATCACTAGTGACACGGTGGGACTGAAGAGCCCTACTACCACCGAGACGGACCGCATGGCGGTGAAGGACCTTTGCGAGATTGCCGAGGTGGGCGATTACCAATCCTACACGGAGAAGCTTTTCAGCTACGGCGCCTCGCTTGTGGGAAAAGATCCTCTCTCCTTGCTCGAGAGCGATTTCAAGAGCTATCAGGAGAAGGGGAAGAAGTTCGGTATCGGACAATGCGAGGTGACAATGCTTGATGACTGCAAGAGGTTCGTGCCCTCCTTCTTCGAGGCATTGGAGAAGACAAGGGAGCGAGGCGCTCTGGACTTCGCGCTCTTCCTTATCACCGACATCGTCCATGAGAACAGCCTTCTTCTGGCTTCGGGAATGGGGATGCTGGAATCTCGCTTCGCCTATGAGAAGGAGGGGGAGCACCTCTTCTTCCTTCCCGGAGTGCTTTCCCGAAAGAAACAGCTGCTGCCTGAAGTGGTGCGCGTCATCCACGAAGGGTAGGCAGCAAGGGCGCACTGCCTGGCATAAGGTGGGGATTGTTCCCCGAAGGAGCTTGTATGATTGCATTGGTGCTTGCAGCCGGCTATGCCACACGGCTGTATCCATTGACCAGACATTTTCCCAAGCCTCTCTTGGAAGTGAAGGATAAACCCATCCTTACCTGGCTTGTGGATGATGTGGATGGCATTGCGGGCATTGAGCGCATACTTGTCGTCTCCAACCATCCGTTTTTCCCTTTCTTCGAGAAGTGGAAGGAATCCCGCCCGCAAGCGTCGAGAATTACCATCCTGGATGACGGGTCGACAGAGAACGGGAACCGCCTTGGTGCGGTGAAGGACATCCTCTTTGCCATACAGTCGCTCGGTTTTGACGACGATATGCTTGTCCTTGCGGGTGACAATGTGCTGGAGTTCTCGCTCAGGCGGTTTGTGGACTATTTCCATGCCAGGAAGGCTTCCTGCATCATGCGCCACAAGGAGCTGGAGACAAAAAAGCTCCAAAGGACCGGGGTGGCTGTGGTGGATGGAAACGACCTGGTGCTAGAGATGGAGGAGAAGCCCAGCGCGCCCAAGAGCGTATGGGCGGTTCCTCCTTTCTATTGCTTTCGCAGGGAGGATCTGAAGGAGCTTCCCCGTGCAATCGAGTGCGGATGCAAGACGGATGCCCCGGGTTCCTTTATCAGCTGGG
>CAVESN010000003.1:8182-44851 GCA_963618365.1 Bacteroides uniformis | reverse complement strand
TCCAATGAGTCCATAGGCATTGCCTCCCATAGAGTAAGAACCGCGGTTTTCGCCGTTTCCGTTGGGATTGAAAGAAAAAACTTTCTGGTTTCCATCCTTCTTGGTAAACTACTTTGGAGGATTGTCTGTGTAGTATGGAGAGCAGGATTGACATAGTGAGGCATTCTGATGGAGATATCCAGCGGTTGCAGGTGGTAAGCGGTTTCGCATGGAGGGATATCAGGTTCTCCTATGCGCCTTTTTCCCGTGAATCAATCAATCGGTTTGCCCAGCTGTATCGCCTCTCCATCATTTCCAGGGATCCGTGTTCGTTTGGCCGTTTGCTCTTTTTCCATGTGCCTCATGGTTTCGACGTTGGAGGCATGCCTTCCACCATTGGAGGTGTGACCTATCATGATTTAAGCGCAAACCTTGCGGCTTGGCTTGCAAGTGGAGACCCTGAAGGAGAGACTCTCTTCGAGAAATTGGAGAAACTGGGATATGCCGCTACCACCGAGGGGGCCGGAAGCGGAGTTTCCTATTATCCTCTTTCTCCGCATCTCGGATTTGCGGGAGATATGAGGAACCACCAAATCGCATGCAATTCCCACTTCTTCCTGATGGAGCCTTCCGACTTGGAGAGTCGGTACGATTTGCTGGGAAGTCCGTTCGGAATGGTCGTCGAAGCGGGGAGGATGCATCTTCCTCCGCTTTATCATCGTCCTGCAATTGCGGTGGACAAGGATGGAGTGCATATCGTCCATCCCGAATTGAAGGATGTCGCCTTCTCCATTGACGGAGTCACTTACCGTCATGGGGAAAACTGCACCTTCTACGAGCGCCCTGACACGGAAGAGACTCCGGCCGCGAAGGGGACGGCGCTTCTCATCGCCGATGGCAGGGTCGTCGCTTCCAAAAACGGCGGAAGAGTGAAAGTTCCGATGGGAGGGTTTGTCATCCATGTTCCGGAATTCGTCTCCATCTTCAATCCTGTGGTGGCTTGCAGGAGCAGGAACTCCTATCAGTTTGCCATCCAGGCGGGACCTGTGATGGTGGATGACGGCGTGCCGTCGGCCGGATTCGGCGGGTTTCCTCTCTACGAGGGCAAGGGAGTTTCCTATCCCCCTACGGTGTTTCCCCTTGATTGGGATGATGATAGGAGCGGTCGCATGGTTCTTGGGGGCGATAGGCAGGGAAACCCTGTCCTTGTGTGGGCTGAGTCTGCTGGGGCCTTGGGCTATGAGAAGGGGTCGCAAAGCTCTGGATGCACCTTGTCTGAGATGGCATCCTATTGCAGGGATATCGGATTGGCCACCGCAGTCAATCTGGATGGGGGAGGTTCTGCGGTGATGTACTATAGCGGGATGAGGCTGTTGCGAGGGAAGGACCGAACGGAGGAAAACCGGGAGTCTCCGAGACCGGTTCCCGCCATTCTTGTGGTGGATTGACCCGAAGCAATCGATTTTCTTCCCTCTTTCCGTTATACTTTCCAGAAAATGGCTACGATTTCTTACGATGAATCAAAAATCCAGACATTAAGTCCGCTCGAACATATCAGGCTTCGGCCCGGAATGTATATCGGCAGGCTTGGAAACGGCACTGATGCGGATGATGGCATCTACATTCTCATGAAAGAAATCATCGATAACTCAATCGATGAGTTCATCATGCATTATGGTGCACGAATCACTGTCACACGCAAGGAAAACACTGTTACTGTCCGGGATTACGGGAGAGGAATTCCCCTCGGGAAGGTGGTTGAGTGTGTCTCGGTCATCAATACCGGCGCGAAGTACAATGATGACGTGTTCCAGTTTTCCGTAGGGCTCAACGGAGTTGGAACCAAGGCGGTCAACGCACTTTCCTCCCAGTTCGCGGTGACCAGTTTTCGCGGGGGAGAATATGTTTGTGCCACGTTTGCAAAAGGTGTAATCAAGGCGCAGGACAAGGGGAAGACGGAAGAACCCAACGGAACCCTCGTCTCCTTCACTCCCGATCCTGAGCTTTTTGGCAATTATGCTTTCAATGATGATTTCATCGTCAGCCGCATCCAGAACTACTCGTATCTGAACAGCGGGCTCACCTTGGAATACAACGGCAGGGTGTTCAAGTCGAAGGAAGGACTTTTGGAT
Organism: Bacteroides uniformis; assembly: GCA_963618365.1. Classification (GTDB taxonomy): domain Bacteria; phylum Spirochaetota; class Spirochaetia; order Sphaerochaetales; family Sphaerochaetaceae; genus RUG023. Next base: position 42,740 of record CAVESN010000003.1, on the reverse strand, counting down.
CTGCTAAGGGACAAAGTTGCCGGTACGAACCTCTATGAGATAATCTCCTATCGCAATGCGAAAGTGGAATTTGCCTTCACCCATGCGCCGGGGGATTTCGGAGAAACCTACTACTCTTATGTGAATGGCCAGCACACCAGCGATGGCGGCACCCATCAGGCGGCCTTCAAGGAGGGTATTGCCAAAGCTGTCAACGATTATTTCAAAGCCTCATGGGATGTGCAGGATATACGAGGCGGCATCATCGGGGCCGTTGCCGTGAAGGTAAAGGAGCCTGTCTTTGAAAGCCAGACGAAGAACAAGCTTTCCAACACCGATATCCGTAACGACGTGGTTGGTGCGGTGCGTGACGGTGTGGTTGACTTCCTCCTCAAGCATACGGGGGAAGCGGAAAAGCTCCGGGAAAAGATAGAGAGCAATGCAAAGCTCCGCAAAGAGATCAACGAGGTGCGCAAGAACACCAAGGAGGCAAGCCGCCGTGTGGCGCTCAATATCCCCAAGCTCAGGGATTGCAAGTACCATCTCGGTGAGTCGAAGAGCCATGCCGAGGAGTGTGAGAACTCCATGCTCTTTCTCACCGAGGGAGACTCGGCAAGCGGAACCATCACCAAGACCCGCGACGTGAGAACGCAAGCGGTCTTCTCGCTGCGCGGCAAGGTAAAAAACGTAGAGGGGGAGAAGAGGTCGATCATTTACAAGACCGAGGAGCTTTTCAATATCATGAAAGCGCTTGGCATAGAGGATGACATAGAGGGTCTTCGCTATGGGAAAGTCGTCATCGCCACCGATGCAGATGATGACGGGTACCACATCCGTATCCTGCTCTTGACCTATTTCCTGACATTTTTTGAGGAGCTTGTCTCCCGGGGTCGCGTCTACATCCTTGAGACTCCGTTGTTCCGAGTCCGCAACAAGAAGGAGATCCGCTATTGCTATACCGAGGCCGAGCGGGATGAGGCGATGAAGCAGATCAGGGATGCGGAAGTCACCCGTTTCAAGGGGTTGGGAGAGATAGATCCCTCGGAGTTCGGAGCCTTCATCGGCAAGGATATCAAGTTGATTCCGGTGACCATCGATGGTACCAGGGACCTTCTGAAAACCATACAATTCTATATGGGGGACAACACCCCGGAAAGGCGGAACTTCATCATGCAATACCTGTTGCCGGAGGAGAATTGAGATGGCGGGAGCACCAGAACTCTACAAGGAATATTTCCTTCAATATGCATCCTATGTGATTCGGGATCGCGCCATCCCCGATGTGGTCGACGGGTTGAAACCGGTCCATCGCCGCATCATCCATACCTTACTCACCATGGATGACGGCAAGTTCCACAAAGTGGCCAACGTGGTCGGGGAAGCGATGAAATACCACCCGCACGGGGACAGCTCCATCTATGGCGCATTGGTGACGCTTGCCAACTATGACCTTTTCGTCGAACGGCAGGGAAACTACGGCAACATACTTACCGGGGAGCCTGCTGCGGCGGCCCGTTACATCGAGTGCCGGCTGCTCCCCTTGGCAAAGGAGGTGCTCTACAATCCCGAGATCACCACCTATGTGCCGAGCTATGATGGCAGGGGAAAGGAGCCGGTTGTCTTCCCCGCAAAGATTCCCATTGTCCTTCTCCAGGGAACGGAGGGAATTGCGGTCGGCATGAGCACGATGATTCTGCCCCATAACCCCATCGAGGTGATGGATGCGGTTAAAGCCTCCATCGAGGGGGTTCCGTTCGCCCTTTATCCTGATCTTCCCACCGGGGGAATCATGGACGTCTCGGATTACCAGGACGGGAAGGGGAAGGTGGTCATCCGTGCAAAGCTCAATACATCCGACCCCAAGAAAGTCATTATCGAGGAGCTCCCCTATACGGTGACCAGCGAGATGATGATCGAGTCGATCACTAGGGCATCGAAGCACGAGAAGCTGAAGATTTCGTCGGTTACTGACTATACGACCGACCATGCGAACATCGAGATCGACCTTCCCCGCGGAGCTACCGTCACCAAGGATTTCGTCAATGCGCTCTATGCCTATACCGCATGCGAGACAAAGATCAGCGTCAACCCCCTGGTCATCAAGGACGAGCTTCCGGTGCAAATGAGCATCACGCAGATAGTTGATTTCCATGCTTCCCACCTGATGGAGGTGCTTCGCCAGGAGCAGGAGCTAAGGAAGAAGCATCTTTTTGATGACCTTCATGCCCGCACGCTGGACCGCATCTTCATCGAGGAGCGGATTTACAAGCGCATCGAGACCAAAAAGACGGCCGAGGAGGTGGAGAAGGCGGTCGTGCTTGGCTTCAAGCCGTTCAAAGACCAATTGCTTCGGCCGCTTGTCCACGACGACGTGGAGAGGCTGCTGAAGATACCCATCCGGAGAATCTCCCTTTTCGACATCAACCAGAACCACAAGCAAATCGAGACAATCCAAGAGCAGATTCGTGATGCGGAGTACAAGCTTGCCCATCTCAAGGAGTATTCGCTGGGCTATGTGGACGACTTGAAGAAGATGATCACCGAACAGAAGGAGAAGCGTGGCGGAGTCGCAAGGCGGACTACCATCAACAGCTTTGAGATGGTCGATGTGAAACAGGTCGCCCAACGCTCTAGGAGCTTGAACTACGACCCGGACAACGGATATCTCGGATGGGAAGTCAAGGACGGAGAAACCCTTTTCAAGGTCAGCGAGTTTGACCGCATTCTTGTCATCCGCAAGGATGGCTCCTACATGGTGGAGGATGCTCCCGGCAAGGAGTTCGTCGGCAAGAAGATGCTCTATTGCGCTCTTGCGGACAAGGAGGAGCTCGCAAAGACAACCTTCACCGTGCTTTACCAGGAGAAGACCTACAAGCATCTTTTCCTCAAGCGGCTGCAGATTGCCAGCTGGCAGCTCTCCAAGCCCTACCAGATTCTTCCCGACGGGAACTTCAAGATTCTCAAGCTCTCGACATTGGAGAATGCGGAGATCAAGGTGGAGTACAAGCCGAAGCCCGGCATGCGCATCAAGGAGGAGAAGTTCTACTTCAGCAACTATCCCGTCCACGGGCTCAAGGCGAGGGGATACCGCCTGGCGGTCAAGGAGATTGCAAGCTTGCGTCTAAGGGCGGTCAAGGAGATTGTTTCCCCCGGAACACCGAGTTTGTTCGAGGAGGAAGAAGGAGAAGGCGATGCTTGAGGTGAAAGAGCGCATCCTGTTCGAGGACAACCACCTGATTATCATCAACAAGCTCCCCGGCGAGCTTGTGCAGGGTGATGAGAGCGGGGATGAGACGCTTGCCGACAAAGTCAAGCAATACCTGAAGGAGACATATCACAAGACGGGGAATGTCTACCTTGGCATTCCCCACCGCATCGACCGCCCTACCAGCGGGATAGTCATCTACACCAAGACGGAGAAGGCGCTGGTGAGGATGAACGAGGCGTTCAAGGGAAGTGATGTGAAAAAGCTCTACTGGGCTATTGTCGACAAGCTGCCAGCCAAGGAGGAAGGCGAGCTTGTCCATTTCATCATCCGCAACTCCAAGACCAACAAGAGCACTGCGCTTGCGGTGGAGAAGCAGGGATCGAAGCTGGCGAAGCTGGATTACAAGGTGATTGCCAAGGGGGAGCGCTACTATCTGCTGGAGATACTTCTCCATACGGGGCGCCACCATCAGATCCGCGCACAGCTTGCGGCCCTTGGCATCCATATCAAGGGCGACTTGAAATACGGGGCTGCACGCAGCAACCCCGATGGAGGCATTTGCCTCCATGCCAGGTCTGTCACATTCACCCATCCGGTGAAGAAACAGCCTTTGATGATAGTGGCCCCGCCTCCCGATGACAACTTGTGGGATGCTCTAAAGTCCCAAGCGCGACAATCGCCTGATTCTTCCTCCCATCAACCTTTACCACAAGCGCATCAGTAAGATGCCAATGACGGAAATGGCGGCTTCTTCCTGTTTCTGCTCCAAGCTTTTCAGGTTTCCATTGGTCCAGATTCGCAGTAAGCGCCGCACACCCCAGGCTTGTGAGGTTCTGGAAGAAGTGGGAGCCCTGGCTCGGCTCGACATCCAAGCCACCTAGGCGAATCTCAACCAGCACCCTGCATGATGCGATTTGGCTCCATGAGACCGGAATTCCCTGGCTCTGGTCGCTTGAACCGATCCTCCCTGCCGTGGCCAGCACGTAGGGCCTTCCTCCCATATCCTTGTTCCATTGTTCAAGCTCTAATGCCATCTCTCCCATCTTCATCCTCTCGAAAGAGGAGAAGTCCATCGCTATGATGTCGTGGATGCCGGGAAAGAGTCCATTCCCAATCACTTGGTCTGCGAAAAGGAGGGCATGCGCCCTCTCTTTTGGAAAGATATGCACCTCCTCATCCTCTTTTCCGTTCACCATGGGCCTGATTTGCAGGAGCGTGAAGCGCGAGGAGGGGAGGTCTATGGCGAATTCAACCTCCACCGGGGTGTGCATCGCCCTTTCCCCCAATTGGAGAAGGTCGCAGATGATTGCGGCGACGGGGAAACTCTCGTAGCGCAGCATGCCGCGGAAGGTGACGGTGCGTAGTCCGTTCTCGGTCACACATTCGCTCTCCCACTCTCCGCGCCTGATGGTGACTACGCCGGAGAGGGAGAGCGGCTCGGCCTCCCCCAGCTGTTTCAGGACAAGATGCTCGTTCCCTCCTTCCAGGGGGGTGAAGGGAGAATCCTCGAGCGCAAAGAATCGCTCCTGCCTCTTTTGTGGCATCTCCTTCTTGGGATGCTTGGGGCAGAAACGCAGTGAGGGGAACCCGTCTACCACGCTTTTGCCCAACCCCAAAGCGATTTGTGCCACTCCGTCTGATCTCTTTGTTCCCGGTATCGGCCAGAAATCCAGCGATCGCGCAACTCCGCTTGCTGTGGGATAATAGAGTTCCCCCCACCACGAACCGACCACCGGTTGGATGAGCACAGCCATCTCCTCCTCTTCCTGCATGTGCTCGGTGGCTTTCAGATATGTTTTCGCCTTCTGGTGAAAAGTGGAGGCCCAGACACATCGTATGGCATCTTCCAGTTCCTTCAGCCGAACAAGGTCATCGCTTCTCGAAGAGATCATGCAGGTGTCGTAGACACCGGCGAATGGCTGATAGTGGGAGTCCTCCAGAAGAGAGGAGGAGCGTATGGCCAAAGGGCCTCTCCACACCTGCAATAGCCTTGTCAGGTCGTTTTCAAGCTCAAGCGGGAGAGGTTTTCCCAAGAAGAGGGCATCGATTTCCTTATCTTCCTTTCCGTATATCTGGCTCGCCAGGTCGTCGACGAACTCTCTGAACAAGTCGGAGCACAACACGACCGTGGGGGGAATGGAAAGGTGCTTCTCTTTCCATTTCTCCATCAAGCCGCTTTCGCTTAGCTCCTGGTCGATGAAGGCAAGGGACCTTCCTTTTCCCCCTAGGGATCCGGTGCCGATGCGACTGAAATAGGTGGTGTCATCGAACGAGGTCCGCTCGAAATGGGTGAGCGTCCTTCTGCTTCGCGCTTCACGATAGCTGCGTATGGTGCTGGTGATTAAATCCCGTGTCGCCTCCGGGTCGGAGGAGAGCTTTATGTCGTGCACTTTGCGGGCGAGACTGAAGAGCCCTTGCGCCCGCAGCCACCGTGAGAAATCGTTTCTCTTGCTGTGAAAGACAATCAACCGGGAATCGATGGAGGGAAGCAGTTCCTGGAGCTCCCTCGTGGATTCGGCTTTGGCTACCTCCTTTCCTGTTTCTGGGTCACGGAAGAGGAAAGGGCCGAATCCATACTCCCTGTTCATGTAGTCGTAGAGGTCGGAAAGCAAGGTGGATGATTGCTTGCAGAGGAAGGAGAATCCTTCGGCCTTTGCCTTGGGCCCAAGGCCGGCTTCCGTGCTCTGCAGGAGGATGGGGATTTCCTGGTTGACCTTGCGGATGGCATGCGCGAGCTGGAATCCCGCATCGCTTTCCCTCTTCCCTTCCCGCTCGAAGGAGATGTCGCTGATGAGGCCTAGCACGTGGAGGCGGTATTTGCATAGCAGCTCCCATGCCTCGTCATACGTGGTGGCGAGCAGAATTTTCGGACGTCCGCGCATCCTCAGGTGCTTGCCCCAATCGTTTAATGCCTCAAGCATGGTGGAGTTGTTGTTGTCAATCAGACAGGTGTACATGAGTGGCAGGTAGGAGCTGTAAAAGCGCACAGAGTCCTCGACAAGGATGATGACACCCACATCGGCGACGCGGGTGTCATGGTCCAGGTTCATCCTGTCCTCGACCAGCTTGACCATGGCAAGGAAGATTCTTGGATTCCCCTGCCAGTAGAAAAGGTAGTCGGCATCCTCAAGGTGGTGCATCTGCTTGTTGCGGCGATGGCTGGCCGACGGAGAGAGGACGATGATGGGGAGATCCGGTTTGACCCCTTTGATTGCATGGCAGAGTCCGTCAAGCTGCTCGTCCAGGTCTATCATGGTGATTACGAGGCCGAAATCTCCCTCCCGCACTAGATCCAGGGCTTCTTTTGCGGTGGTGGCGAAACTGAGCGAGGGAGGGGTGGAGAGCCCCAGCTGGGTGTACTCGTCGTACAGCGCCTGTTCGATTCTCCCGTCCTCCTCAATGAGGAAACGGTCGTAGTTGCTGGTGACGAAGAGCACACGGTAGATGTGCTTTTGCATCAAGAGGTCGAAAGGTTTCCATGTGGGGTCCTGGATGATCATGGTGGCATTCTACCATGAGAACGAACCGAGGAAGAAGAAAAAGCAAAGTAAAAAGATTCTTTCGAATTTTGGGCGAAAAAATTGAGGATATCGTAAAAAAAAGTGGCGATACTGCCATATAGAACAATTTCGTTGACCGTTTGGTAAGACGGGTTTAGGCTTGATGCATAAAAGGAGATCATCCCATGTATCAGTTGGAACCTTTCATGGCCGAGCTGGAGAAGAGGAATCCTGCGCAGCCCGAGTTCATCCAGGCGGTGAGGGAAGTGCTCGAGAGCGTCATCGATTTCGTCAATGCGAACCCCGCCTATGAGGCAAACAATATCCTGGAGAGGATTACCGAACCGGACCGTGTCATTACTTTCCGGGTGGATTGGGAGGATGACGAGGGACACTTGCATACCAACCGTGGCTACCGCGTGCAGTTTAACAATGCAATCGGTCCCTACAAGGGAGGGCTCCGGTTCCATCGCTCCGTCACCCTTGGCACGTTGAAGTTCCTTGGGTTCGAGCAAACCTTCAAGAACAGTCTGACCACGCTTCCCATGGGGGGAGGAAAGGGGGGAAGCGACTTCGACCCGAGGGGAAGAAGCAATGCGGAGATCATGCGCTTCTGCCGCTCGTTCATGACCGAGCTCCACAAGTATATCGGTCCAGACCAGGATGTTCCTGCGGGGGATGTGGGTGTCGCGGGAAGGGAAATCGGGTACTTGTACGGGCAGTACAAGCGACTATGCAATGAGAATGCGGCGGTGCTGACAGGAAAAGGGATTCCCATCGGAGGAAGCCTGATAAGACCCGAAGCGACCGGTTATGGCACCATGTACTTCGCAAACGAGGTGCTTGGGGAACACGGGGATTCCTTCAAGGGCAAGCGCATCTCCGTCAGCGGTTTCGGCAATGTCGCATGGGGGGCCTGTGTGAAGGCGACCCAGTTGGGGGCAAAGGTGGTCACCATCAGTGGTCCCGACGGATACATCATTGACGAGGATGGGGTGGGGACGAGCGAGAAATGGGAGTTTATGAACCAGCTCCGCTTGTCGAACAATGACGTGGTGGCGCCCTATGCCGAGAGGTTCCATTGCAAGTTCATCCCCGGGAAGAAACCCTGGGAGCTGCCTGTGGACATGGCTTTCACCTGCGCAATCCAGAACGAGCTAGGGATCGAGGATGCCAAGCAACTGGTCAAAAACGGAGTGAAGTATGTCATCGAGACCAGCAACATGGGTTGCCAGGCCGATGCGGTGAAGTATTTCATCGACCACCGCATCCCCTTTGCGCCGGGCAAGGCCGCCAATGCCGGTGGAGTTGCGTGCTCGGGCCTTGAGATGAGCCAGAACGCGGAGCATCTCCCCTGGAGCGCCGAGGAGGTGGACGCAAGGCTGGGGCATATCATGAAGTCAATCCATGACCAGTGCGTGGAAAATGGCAGGGAGAAGGATGGCTACATCAATTACGTGAAGGGAGCCAACATCGCCGGCTTCAAGAAGGTTGCGGATGCCATGCTGCAGCTCGGCTATTGAGAGGGAGAGAACGGGGCCTCGGAGGGGAGAACTTTCCGGGGCTTTTTCTGGGTTGGGCAACTTCTTGGAGTTGTATTTTTTTCATATTTCTTCCCCGGCCGAATAGTTGCAATCGGATGTGGGATGAAGTACACTAAAACCCGAAATGGGGGCTTTTTGTCCTCGTTTCCTTTTGCGTTTTTGTAATTGGATGTCTGAAAAGACGATTCAAATATTCCTAAAAAATGGAGTGTAAAATGGGTAACAAGAATTTGGTTACTATCGATGGCAACACCGCTGCCGCGCATATCGCGTATGCTTTCAGCGAAGTTGCTGCGATCTACCCGATTACCCCGAGCTCGCCGATGGGCGAGTATGCAGATTCTTGGGCCAGTACCGGCCGCAAGAACCTGTGGGGCAAGAAGGTCGAGATCATGGAGATGGAGTCCGAGGCTGGTGCCGCGGGAGCCGTGCACGGTTCCTTGGCCGCTGGCGCGTTGACCACCACGTTCACGGCCAGCCAAGGCTTGCTGCTGATGATTCCGAACATGTACAAGATTGCAGGCGAGATGACTCCGACCGTCTTCCACGTGTCCGCTCGTTCCCTTGCCGCACAGTCCTTGTCCATTTTCGGCGACCACAGCGATGTGATGGCATGCCGTGCGACCGGTTTCGCCATGACAGTCGGCGGCAGCATTCAGGAGACCATGGACATGGCTCTTGTCGCCCATCTGGCCACCCTCAAGAGCGAGGTTCCCTTCCTCAATTTCTTCGATGGATTCCGCACTTCCCACGAGTACGAGACTGTCGAGAACATCGAGTATGAGGATATCAAGCCGCTCGTCGAGGAGAAGTACATCGAGCGCTTCCGCCAGAGAGCCCAGCGCCCCGAGCATCCTGCCCTCAAGGTCGCTTCTCAGAACGAGGACGTCTATTTCCAGGGCCGTGAGACGGTCAACCCGTATTACGACGCGGTTCCCGCAATTGTCCAGGAGTATATGGACAAGGTTGCCAAAGTCACCGGCAGGCAGTACCACCTGTTCGACTATGTCGGCGATCCCGAGGCCACCGATGTCATCATCGTCATGGGTTCTGGCGCTTGCACCTGCGAGTGGGCCAGCAAGTATCTGAATGCCCATGGCAAGAAGACCGGCGTCTTGAAAATCAGACTCTATCGGCCGTTCAGCGCCAAGGATTTCTGCGCAGCGCTTCCTCTGAGCGTCAAGCGCATTGCCGTCCTTGACCGCACCAAGGAGCCCGGTGCTCTTGGCGAGCCGCTCTATCAGGATGTCATCACCGCTCTCAAGCAGATGGGACGCGAGGGCATCATGGTTATCGGAGGTCGTTTCGGCCTGTCCAGCAAGGACTTCCCGCCGAACCATGCCGCCGCTGTCTTCGAGCATCTTGCCAGCGATGATCCGTTCAACAACTTCACTGTCGGTATCAATGATGACGTGACGCACAGATCCATCAAGATTGGCGAGCCGATTGACGTTGCCGCAAAGGGGACTGTCTCCTGCATGTTCTGGGGCCTTGGCAGCGACGGAACCGTCGGTGCGAACAAGAACTCCGTCAAGATCATCGGAAACTACGCCCACATGAACGCACAGGCTTATTTCGCCTACGACTCCAAAAAGTCCGGTGGTATCACGGTAAGCCATCTGCGCTTCGGAAAAGGCAACCTTGACATGCCATGGCTTATCGACCATGCCGACTTTGTGGCTTGCCACAACCCGGCCTATGTCGGTCGCTATGAGATGCTCAAGCCGCTGAAGGAGAATGGCGTCTTCTTGCTCAACAGCCAGGTTCCCGCCGACAAGGTCTTCGAGAGCCTGACCCGCGACATGCAGGAAGCCATCATCAAGAAGCACATCCACTTCTACAGCATTGACGCACTTGCCATCGCCGAGAAGGTCGGCCTTGGTTCGAGAATCAATACGGTCATGCAGGCCGCATTCTTCGCGATTTCCAAGGTTATTCCCGATCAGGCACAGGCTATCAGCTACATCAAGCAGTACATCGAGAAGACCTTCTCCAGAAAGGGTGAGAAGATCGTCAAGATGAACTGGGCTGCCGTTGATGCCGCAAGTGACGCATTGAAGGAGATTGAGATTCCCGCCCAGATCACCAAGAGCTATGAGCCGAAGCCGCTGCTTCCCTCCGACTTGGATGATGATGTGAAGGAATATGCGAAGAACATCATGCTTCCCAGCTTCCACAGAGAGGGTGATTCCATCCCTGTGAGCGCGATGAGCTATGATGGCAAGGTGCCTACCAACACTTCCCGCCTTGAGAAGCGTGGTGTCGCCCCCTTCGTTCCCGCTTGGGATGCCTCCAAGTGTATCCAGTGCATGCAGTGCGTGCAGTCCTGTCCGCATGCCGCCATCCGTGGCAAGCAGATTGAGCCGGCTCTTCTTGCGAACGCTCCCAAGACCTTTGGCGTCATCAAGAGCAACACCAAGAACGACAAGAACCTCCAGTTCAGGCTTCAGGTCTATCCCGAGGATTGCCAGGGCTGTGGCGTATGTGTCGTGACCTGCCCCGCCAAGGAGAAGGCCTTGAGCATGGTGCCGACCGTCGATGTGCGTAAGGCTGGCGAGAACGAGAACTGCGACTTCTTCGAGACTCTGCCGTACAACACCGAGGGGACCAACCCGAACACGATCAAGGGCTTGCAGCTCAAGAGACCGTTCTTCGAGTTCAGCGGTGCCTGTGCAGGCTGTGGTGAGACTCCGTACATCAAGATGCTTACCCAGATCTGCGGTGAGAGAATGGTTGTCGCCAATGCGACTGGTTGTTCCTCCATCTATTCCGGCACCTTCCCTGTCACTGCCTATTGCAAGAGGGAAGACGGACGTGGTCCGGCATGGGGCAACAGCTTGTTCGAGGATAATGCCGAGTATGGTCTTGGCATGAGGCTTGCCATCGACAGCAACCGCCATCAGCTGAAAATCTACATCGACCAGTACAAGGCAAAGGCCGACGCTGACAAGGATCTTGTTGCCGCCATCGAGAAGTCCGAGGCTTTGTGGGACGACAACACCGAGGCTTCCATCGAGGCCCAGAAGCATGTCCAGGCTGCGCTCGCGAAGGCGAAAGCCACCGACGAGGAGACCAAGTATTTGCTCTCCAAGCTGGTTGAGCTCCAGGATTACTTCTCCGAGAAGACCGTCTGCATCATCGGTGGTGACGGATGGGCGTACGACATCGGTTATGGTGGCGTCGACCACGTGCTGGCCAGCGGCCGCAACGTGAAGGTTCTCGTTGTCGATACCGAGGTTTACTCCAACACTGGTGGACAGGCTTCCAAGTCCACTCCGATTGCCGCGGTCGCCAAGTTCGCGAACAGTGGCAAGGTGGTCGGCAAGAAGAACATGGGCTTCATGTGCATGAGCTACGGCTATGTCTATGTTGCCTCCATCGCTCTTGGCGCCAACCGTGTCCAGGCCCAGAAGGCTTTGCAGGAAGCTGTTGCGTACGATGGTCCCGCCATCGTCTTCTGTTACGCTCCTTGTATCAACCATGGTCTGAACATGACCTACAGCCAGGCTGAGGAGAAGAAGGCTGTCGACTGCGGTTACTGGCCGCTGTACACCTACAATCCCAGTCTCCCTGAGGGGCAGAAGTTCACTTGGAGCACCAAGCCTGCAACCCAGCCGTATGAGGACTTCCTCAATGGCGAGGTTCGCTACACTTCCCTCAAGAAGACCAACCCCGAGCATGCTGACGAACTGTTCAAGAAAGCTGCCGAGGATGCGAAGCATCGCATGAGCTTCTACGAGAAAGTCGGACCTTTGATGTAAGGTTTGTTACCGTAAGGTAGAGGATTGGGCACTCCGAAAGGGGTGCCCAATTTGCATCTTTCCCTTTGCTTTGGTATGGTGGACGCATGAAAAAATTGTGCATGGTCGTCATGATGGCCGCTCTGTTGATTCCACTTCCCGCAAAGGGGGGGAAGGTGGCCGTGGTGCTTGGCGGAGGAGGGGCACGCGGCTATGCTGAAGTCGCACTTCTGGAGAAAATCGAAGCATATGGGATTCCCGTGGACATGATCCTTGGCACCAGCATCGGAGCTCTGGTGGGAAGCATGTATGCAACCGGGTACACGCCCAGCCAGATTGCCGGCTATGTGCAAAGCCACAACATCCTCGCAATCGTCCTTCAGCCGGTAGCCCAAAGGGAGCCGACCTTCTCCGGTCCCATGGAAAAGCATGGAGGCAATGTCATCTCCCTCTCGTTCGGAGAGAACGAGATTGGTGAGGCACCAAACATGTCCCAGGACCAGGGCGTGCTTGCCATGATGAATGAGCTTTACGGCAGCAAGGCGGGAATCACCGATTTCGACAAGCTTGACATTCCTTTCCGCGCCATCGCCACCGATGCATTGACCGGAGAGCGCATCGTCTACAGTGAAGGATCTTTGGTCACTGCTGTCCGCTCCAGCCTCTCCATCCCCCTTGTCTTCGCCCCCTATCCCCAGGAGAACGGTTCCTATGCCATCGACGGAGGCATGGTGGACAACCTTCCCATCGACCTTGCACGGGAACTTGGTGCAGATTATGTGATTGCCATGGATGTCAGTCCCAATGTGCCTCCGCAAAGGAAGGATATGCAGACCTTTCTTGGAGTCGCGGGCAGGTTGCTTGCTTTCATGACACCCAGCATGGAGTACCAATATCCCAATGCCGACATATTGGTTATCCCTGACTTGGAGAACACCATGCAGACCATGCTCGAATTCGACAATTTCCAGAAGATGTACCAAGCGGGAAAGAGTGCGGTTGATGCCAAGGATGATGCGTTCAGACTCCTTGCCGAGAAGCTTGAGAAAGAGGGGAGGGTTCTGACTTTCAAGGATCCTGATCGCGCCTGGTCTTGGAACGAGGACGAAAGGACCATCTCGGGCGTCGAGGTTCGTGACCGATCGGGAAGCGAACATGCGTTTACCATCGAGCCTGAATCATTCGATTTCATGGTCGGCAAGCATCTTGACGGAAAGAGCAGGCAGAGGCTAGTCGAGTATCTGGAGAAGGTGAAGTACACCAACAAGCTCTCCAGTGTGGGATATGAAGTTCGCCATGACGAGGATCCGGACACGGAGACTCTCATTGTCAACTACGAGTTCTATGACATTCCCTCCAACAGGTTCCAGTTATCCGCCTACGGCTCCTTCGGCTTGTCCAACAACAACTATGTGGAGAACACTCCCCTCTGGCTGGGATTCCAATTGAGGGAGAGTTTCACTTTCAGCGATGTGACGAGGCACCACCTGGACTTTGTCGTCGACATGAAGGAGGGGAACGCGACATCTCTCTCATTGGGAGCTTTCTTTCCTGCCTTTGCCACTGGCTCGCGAAAGCTTTCCTTTGGTCTTGAGATGGAAGGGGGAATCGGGAGCTACAGCCCCATGACCCATGACGGCAACAGTGAGCGGCTCTCTCCGATAGACCAGAATGTGGATATCCGTTTTTGCTCCACCTACACCTATGCCAACATCCTCCAGCTAAAGTTGCTCGGTGGCTGGCGCTACACCTATCTGCATCATGGAGAACGCATGTACCACATGGGATACGCTTCTCTAGGCATGGTGCTCGACACCCATATCGCCCATAGCCTGGTTGAGCCGGGATTCCGTTTTTCCGCAAAACTGGAGAACGGCCTAACCTTCCCTGATGATACCTTCTGGTTGATGCAGGTGGAAACCGCACATAATTTTGCCTTTTTCAGGAACTCCCAGATGGTGGGTTACGCCTTCCGGTTCGCCTTGATGGACGGACATGGGAGACTGAGCCAGTCCTATGTCGACGTGGGCGGTTATGATGGGATGCCGGGGTACCGCTATGGGACGCTGCGCCACAGTGCGGCGATCACATCGCTACGCTACCGTGCAAAGCTTCCCCTCAAGTTCGTGCTTCCTGTCGCGTTTCTTTCCCGTGTGGCAATCGGGGTGGCTGATGACCATGAACCTTTCGAGGGAGACATGCATGGAGGCTATTTCTCTTCGGCGGATTGGGACTTCGGCATAGAGGCGGGACTCGGGCTGCAGACTCCCCTTGGCAACATCGCATGTCTTGTGGGGTGCTCTGTGGACGGCAACATGAGTTTCTCCATAGGAATCATCGAATGACGTACACGCGATGTTACAGGCGCAAGCAAGAGGATGAATGCCTGGCCGGAGACGGGATGGTCCCTCCAGGTGGTTGAGGCAGGTATGTTTCCATCCCTCCTTGCTTTTGCAAGGAAAGGAGATTGGGCCTGCCACAACGAATCAAGGCCTGATAGGAAGAGACATACTTCAGGAGAACTTGCGGATGATGGCGGAAACTCAGGGCCAAGGGAGTGCTAGTGGCCATGCAATCCACCCACAAAGGGTATCCCGTTGCATCCGAAGCTCCGGCAAGAAAGCGTCGCCTCCTTCGCCATAACCTTTATGGCAGCCAGTTGGAGAGAAGAAGCCCGGTTGCCTTTTCAACCACTTGCCACCGCATCTTCGGCCTAACTACCCAGAAGGGAAGGCCGGTTCCTCCTTGTATGGGAAAGAAGAGCAGAAATACAAGTATCTCGCCAAAGTGTTCGAGTCGTTGATTATGCGTGATATCAAGCAGAAGTATGAGATACGGAACACCTACCTCCTAACCAGATTTCACGCATCTGGGGGATGTCCTCCTCCTTATACGCTCTGATCACCATCACACCATCTTCCTATCCAGTAACGCATGGACCGGCTCATCTCTTCCATGAAGGCGCTCATGTACTTGCGGTTGTAATAGTAGTCCGCAAGGCTTCTCCCTTCCTTGATTCTTCCCACCTGCCTTCCCTTCGCTTCCTGCTTTGCGTAGGCCTTTTGGATCTCCTCAAGGGTTCTCCTGTGGTAGGTGTCGGTCATGAACATGTCCTCGACGGGGCACCGCTCGGAGAGGATTAGCTCATGCTCGTGTTCCGGCTTGTAGCCGAAGATGAGCATGCAGGCGGGAAGTGTGAAGCGAGGGAGGTCCAGGAGGTGCTGTAGCGCTTCTCCATTCTCTATGACATCACCGATATAGCACGATCCGATTCCGAGGGATTCGGCGGCGATGACGCTGTTTTGCGCGGCAATCAATGTGTCCTGGAGGCTGATGTCAAGGTCCCCTATGTCCGGGCTTCTAAGAGGTATGCCGCTTTTCTTGTCACATCCGTCCAGACGAAACCAGTCGTACCACTTCTGCCAATCCAGAACGTAGACCCAGACCATGGGGGCTTTGGCTATCATTTCCTGGTTGTCGCAAATTCTTGCGAGTTCAGCTTTCTTGCCGGGATCTTGGATTTCGATGATGGAGTAGGGGGCCATGTTGCCGCCGGTGGGGGCACGGAGCGTCGCCTCCTGGATGGCCAGCTTGTCCTTTGGATCAATGGGGCGACTTTGCCAGGCGCGTACCGTTCGGCGCCTCATGAGAAGCTTGAGTGTGTCGTTCATGATTTGATGATATACAAAAGAGCACTGAAAAGCTATTATCGGAGTATGCAGCATGTCTATGCATACCGGTATCGGTGGGTGGTATTGTTCAGTCTTGTGCTTTTGACCGTAGCCGTCGAGATACCATGGATGAACCTTGCTCCCCTCGGCAGAAGCGTGAATGCGTTTTATTGCAAGACTTGGCAAGGATCCTGGCAAATAGCCGATACGCTGATTGTGACCTACATGATTGGTTTCCTCGTGGGCGCCATACCGGCGGCTTGGCTCATCTCCAAGTGCGGGGTGACCACCTCAGTCTATCTCTCCGGCCTTCTGATTGCGGGAGGAAGCGTGATACGCGTCTCCTTCTATCCTGTGGCGCCGATGATGATACTCAGCCAGGCATTCTACGCATTGGCGCAAGCGGTTGTCCTCAACCTTTCCGTTACGACGGTGGCAAGGTGGTTCCCGATCCGGGAGAGGGGCATGGCAATGGGCATTCTCTCCGCCCTGCAATATGTCACGCTCGGAGCGGCCATGGCGCTACCGGGCCTGATTACCTACGACCTTGTCTTCAACATCTTTCTTGGAGGACTGATCTGCACGGTTTTTTCTGCCTTGGCTTGCATTTTCATCCGTGAGGCACCACCTACCCCGTCCTCCCTGGTGGAGCCGGCAGAAAATGTGGTTCCTCTCAAGAATGGTCCGCCTGTTCTCAGTGGCGGGCGATCGTTGCGTGGGGTCACGGTCATCTTCGCCATCGTGTGGGGCGTGCTGATGGCGATGCTGGGACGCATCGATTTCCTTGCGGAGCAGCTGAAAATGCCCAGCACCTCCAAATTTGCGCTTGCGCTCATTTGTAGCGGTGCGCTGGGAGCCATCATCCTTCCCATACTGAGCGATTATTCTCGCAAGAGAAAGAAGTGGTATGCGCTTTGTGTCGGGGCCTCTCTTCCCGGGCTGCTATTGATGGTCTACTCGGCAGGGAACCGGACGCTGGTTTATGAGGGTGCGGCCATTTTCGGTTTCTTCGCGTTCAGCTCTATTCCCATCGGCCTGCAGTACGGGGCGGAACTTGGCTACAAGTTCCCCGAGACGGGAATTCAGGCCCGCATGACACTCTACGCCCAGGCTGTCGGCATCTTCGTCATGCTGGCATCCGTGGAGGGGACGGTGCTTGAGCAACGCTACCATATGGCCTTCTTCATCGGACTCTTGCTCGCATGCTTCTTCGGATGCACCTTCCTTGATGAGAGCCCGATGATCATCACCGAGGATGAGCGGCTGGACCAGGAGATTAACAAGGAGATTGTCCAAACCGAGTAGGTCACGCCTCAATCCAGTCAATCTTCCCTTTCTTCAGATGGATGATCCTCTGGTTCTCCGATCCCCGGAACCTGAGGGTGATGTTCTTCTTTTCGGCGATGAACTCGCCATCCACCAGCACGTCAAGGAGCGAGAGGATCCGGTCGGTTGCCTCACATCTTGGGCTGTGGCATGAGAGGGGAGCATCAAGTCCCACTCTCCTTCCATCCAGCATCTCTAAGGGCCGCGCACCCCTTAGGTCTGTCTCGTAAGTGTATCCGCTGTAGCACCAGATATCCTTCCGGGGAAATCGCTGTTTGACCTTCTCAAGGAAGGGGAGGAGGGCCTTCTGGTTCGCCGGTTCCATGGGCTCTCCTCCAAGAAGCGAGAGCCCCTGGATCCAAGGCTTGTCCAGGAGGGAGAGGAGCTTTCCTTGTGTTTCCTCGGTAAACGGCTCTCCGTAGCCGAAGTCCCATGCGGGTGCATTGAAGCAATCCTTGCAATGGTGGGTGCATCCTGAGACGAACAGGCTGACCCGCACTCCGGGACCGTTTGCGATGTCGCAATTCTTGATGGCGGCCCAGTTCACAGATGGAGCACCCTGTCCTTGATTTCCTGCGTGCGCCCCTGGTTCCAGAACTGGGTGCCGATGTAACCGCAGGTGCGGCGCGCGACATTCATCTTGCTCTGGTCCTCATTGCCACAGTTGGGACAGTGCCAAACCAGCTTTCCGTCATGCTCGACAATCTTGATCTCGCCGTCGTAGCCGCACTCCTGGCAATAGTCGCTCTTTGTGTTCAGTTCGGCATAGAGAATCGTGTGGTAGATGTGCTTCAGTAGTGCAAGGACCGCAGGGATGTTCTGCTGCATGTTGGGAACTTCCACATAGCTTATCGCTCCTCCGGGGCTGAGGCGCTGGAACGCGGCCTCCTTGGTGAGCTTGTCGAATGCGTTGATATGCTCGCGCACCGAGATATGGTAGCTGTTGGTGATGTAGTTGTGGTCGGTCACCCCTTCAATCTTCCCAAAGCGGTTCTGCAAGCATCTCGCAAACTTGTAGGTTGTGGACTCAAGGGGGGTGCCATAGACCGAGTAGTCGATATCCTCCGCCTTTTTCCATTTGGCGCATGCATCGTTAAGCGCCTGCATGACGGAAAGCCCGAACTTCTCCCCTTCGGGGGAGGTGTGGGAGGTCCCTTTCATGTAATAGACGCACTCGGCAAGTCCGGCATAGCCGAGGCTGATCGTGGAGTAGCCGCCATAGAGCAGCTTGTCGATCTTCTCTCCCTTTTCAAGTCGTGCCAGGGCTCCGTATTGCCAGAGAATCGGTGCCGCATCGCTTGGAGTGCCCAATAGCCTTTCATGGCGGCAGCATAGCGCCCTGTGGCAGAGCTCGAGGCGATCCTCCATGATGGACCAGAACAGCTTCTCGTCCTTATGAGAGGAGAGCGCGACATCCACCAGATTGAGGGTGACAACCCCTTGGTTGAACCGACCGTAATACTTGTGCTTTCCCGGCACGTAGTTCTTCGCCCCCGCGATGTTCCCCTTCCCGCTTTCTGTGAAGCGGTCGGGGGTGAGGAAGGAGCGGCAGCCCATGCAGGTGTAGCAATCCCCTTTCAGCTGTAGCGCCTTTTTCTCGCTGATGTAATCGGGAACCATCCGCTTCGCGGTGCACTTAGCGGCCAGAACGGTAAGATGGTAATAGGGGCTTCCCTCCTCGATGTTGTCTTCTTCCAGGACGTAGATCAGTTTCGGGAAGGCGGGGGTGATCCATACCCCCTTCTCATTCTTCACACCTTGGATTCTCTGGTTGAGCATCTCCTCGATGCAGAGAGCGAGATCCTTCTTGACCTGCTCGCTGCGTGCCTCGCCAAGATACATGAAGACGGTCAAAAAGGGAGCCTGCCCGTTGGTTGTCATGAGGGTGATGACCTGGTACTGGATGGTCTGGATCCCTTTCTCGACTTCACGATGCAGACGCTTCTCTACAATCTCATGCCGCAGTTTCTCGTCGGGATTGATGCCAAGGAGTTTAAACTCATCATCAACGCTCTTCTTGATTCTCTGCCTGCTTACGTCGACGAAGGCGGCGAGGTGCTCTAGCGAGATGGATTGCCCGCCATATTGGTTGGATGCGACTTGCGCGATAATCTGGGTGGCGATGTTGCATGCGGTGGAGAAGCTGTGTGGGCGCTCGATTCCGGTGCCGCTTATGACCGTGCCGTTCTGCAGCATGTCGTCAAGATTGATCAGGTCGCAATTGTGCATGTGCTGGGCATAGTAGTCCGCATCATGGAAGTGGATGATTCCCTCCTCATGGGCTTTGACAATCTCCTGTGGCAGGAGGATGCGTTTGGTGATGTCCTTCGAGACTTCCCCCGCCATGTAGTCGCGCTGTACGCTGTTGACCACGGGGTTCTTGTTGCTGTTCTCCTGCTTGACATCCTCGTTCTCGCATTCAAGCAGTGAGAGGATGCGCGCGTCCGTGGTGTTTGCATGGCGCGCGAGCGTGCGGTTGTAGCGGTAGCGGATGTAGGCGCGAGCCACTTCATACGCCCCCGCTTTCATCACTTCGGTCTCTACCATGTCCTGGATTTCCTCAACCGCCTCGGCTCTTGCATCCCTTTTGCATCGCTCGGTGATTTCATCGACGATAGTGCCGATCTGCTTTTCGTTGAGTTCGGGGGATGTCACTGCCTTGTTCGCCTTGCTGATTGCGACGGCAATCTTGTGCCCGTCGAATTCGACTTCCGTTCCGTTGCGTTTGATGACTTTCATACAGGCCCCCGTAAAACAGCGCCAGTATAGCATTCGTCTTTTGCAGATGTCTACTAGGATTAGTATATATAAAAACAATGACACTAGATATAGCGTTATATTGGTTTTATATGGGGAGCTTAACTCTCGATTTGGAAACGGGAAGCGGACAAACTAGGAAAAATTTCTTTCTTCCATCCCCTCTTGATGTAGCGTCTTTCAGACTGTCAGTGGCTCTCCGTCCTCGTGCTTCTTGAGCTTGAGGTAGATGGTGATCATCATGGTGCCGAAGGCCATGGAAGCTCCGATAACCTGACTGATCATCTCTGCAACGAAGACGCCGTAGACGCCCAGCCCGATGCGGGGAAGAATGAGGGTGAGCGGTACGACGAGGATCACTTTGCGCAGCAGGGAGAAGAAGACGGCGCGCTTGGGGCAATTTAAGGCGACAAAGGTGTTCTGCCCGATTGTCTGGAAGCTCATCATGAAGAAAACTGCGAAATAGATGCGCATGCAGGGGGTGCAGATGCGTATCAGCTCGGCATCGCCAGTGAAGAGCCGTACCAGCAGATCGGGCGCCGACTGTACCAGAGCCCAGCTGATGATATTGATGGTGAGCGTGACGAGCGTGATGGTGCGGATGGTCTTGCATACCCTGCTGTACCGTTTGGAGCCGTAGTTGTACCCCATGATGGGCTGGGAGCTGTTTGCAAAGCTGATGGTAGGGAGGGAGACAACCTCCCTGAGCGAGTTGATGATGGCCATGGAACTGATGAAAAGGAGTCCAGCCTCCCCGCCAAAGGCGCGCAGCGTGATGTTGGCAACTGCCTGGGTGAGAGAGTTGGTCGCCTTGAACATGAACCCCGGGGCACCAAGGGAGAGCACCTCCCCCAGTATTCTCTTGTCCCAGGTAAGGCCGCTTATGGAGATGGCCCAGGATCTGTTGGAAAGGGAGCGGACCACCCAGAATGCGCTTACCGCCTGGCTGACAACGGTGGCAAGAGCCGCGCCTTGGATGCCCATGCCCATTGCAAACATGAATATTGGGTCGAGGATGATGTTGAGCGCCGCTCCGAGAATGATGGTGACCATGCCGGTGATGCTGTGCCCGAGCATGGTGATGAAGGGGTTCATCCCCAGCGAGATCATGACGAAGACGGTTCCGGTCACATAGATGGAGAAGTATGCGTCGGCATAGGGAAGGGATGCTTCGTCGGCTCCAAGCAGCATGAGTGCGGGACGCCGGAATAGGAAAAGAAGGATTGTCAGCGCAAATCCCATGGAGAGAAGCAGTGTGAAAGCAGTCTCCATGATGCGCTTTGCTTCCTCGTCCTGTTTCTTGCCTCTTTGGATGGAGCATAGCGGTGCTCCTCCGGTTCCCGATATTCCCGCGAAGGCGTTTATCAGCGTGATGAGGGGGAATGCGATGCCGACTCCGGAAAGGGCTGCGGTTCCCACCCCGGGAATGTGCCCGATGTAGATACGGTCGACGATGTTGTACAGGACTGACACAAGTTCGGCCACCATGACGGGAAGCGCAAGGCGGACGACATGCCCCACAATGGAGCCTTCAGCATAATTCCCGGTTTCCTTCATGGGCTCCATTTTGAATCAAGGAAGGGAAAAAGAAAAGGCTTGCCGCAGGGGCAAGCCTCGGGTTTCACTTCTGGGCGACAAAATCGCTCTTGCTGGCCCCGCAGAGGGGGCACACCCAATCATCGGGGATATCCTCGAAAGCGGTTCCTGGCTGGATGCCGCCATCGGGATCTCCCACCTGCGGGTCGTAGACAAACCCGCACATCTGGCAGACGTATTTCATTGTTTCTCCTTCTCCCAATTTGTCGTTGCATCGGGAAATTCGTATTGAGATTCCGGCTCTTCCGGTTTTGCTTCTTCAGAATCGTCCATGAACCAGTTCAACGCAGTGAAAAGTGCGACATCGGAGTCGCTCAAGGTGAAGTCAAACATATGTCTCGAGAATCTCCTTCATGTATCTGGTATATTTTTTGCGGAACCAGACAGGTTCCACAACCTCCACGCCTGTTCCACATTGGAAAATCTTCATCATCAATTCTATCGAGTTCTCCACATGCATGTGCACTAGGACGCCTCCCTCATCCTTCGTGATGGTCTCTTTCCCGTGGTCCAGGGAGCGGAAGACATTGAGCGCGCTTGATTCCCTGACTCTCAAAAGGAGGGGAATGGTGTCGCCGCTGTTCCAGCTTGCCTTTCTCTCGGGGACCTTGAACGGCTTGAGGTTGTCGGGGACGGTGTAGGTCTCGTCCAGGATCATCGCGCTGGTAATCGTGTCGATTCCTATGGTGGCGATCTCCTGCGTGTGGCGAAGCCTCCCTGTCACGCTTATCGGGTTGCGCCGGTTCTCCTCATCCTCTCGGAAACCGATGAAATAGGGTGCGAGCTCGGTCTCCCGGTTTCCTGTCTGGACGATTTTGACGATGCGACCGGAGATCCATCCGTCAATCAGCACCTCGAGCACAGAATTGAATTGTCCACCGCTCTTCTGTTCCCTGACCTTCTTGTCAATCTGGTCGGCAAGGGAGCGGATGTTCTCGCTGATCTTTGGTGCATAGGAGTGCATGTTCAAGGCAATCTTGCGCAGTCCCGATGCAAGATGGGTGTTCTGCAGCTCCGTTTTGGCGACGAGCGCCTCCGCGCTCATGTTGAGCGCAAGGCTCTCATAGACGGAGAGGTCGATGTTGGCCTCCTCTTCGCTCTCCTTGATCTTGACCAGGCTGTTCTCCTCGTAGATGTCGACCGAATGGGTCTTCAGCTCGTCGACGTACCGGCTGATGGTGGAACGATGCACCCCGAGCCTTCGTGCGATTTCGGAACGCCTCAGTCCTTCCGGATGGCTGTGCAGGAGCAGTTCAAGTTGCGCAACACGCTCTCCCTTCATAGACCCTCCCATGCAACATATTTTACAGAATCATGTTGCCAAAGGCAAGGCGATGGGCGATGATGCAACAAGAATGCGTAACATGGAAACGGAAAGAGTGGAGAAAATAGAGGTCAAGCTCTCGTACCTAGAGGAGATGGTCTCGCAACTGAACGTAGTCGTTGTCTCCCAGCAAAAGGAAATGAATGACCTCAATCGCCAGATGGAAGCACTACGCAAGAAGGTGCGTGAAATCCAGGACGGGGAGGGAGGGGACATTCCCAGCCGTCGCCCGCCGCACTATTGAGCATCAATCTCGAGATGATTTTTCAGCTGCCGTTTGGCTTTTCTCTGCTCATTCTTGAGCTTTGCGTTGTATTGGCCTGTGCGTAACAGCTCCACTTGCTCGACAGGTCTTCCTCCGATGAACTGGCTGATGGCGCAAAGGGCCTCGTCGGTTCCCGTTGCCTGGGGGTAGCATATGAATCCATGCACGGTATTTTTGACTTCAAGGCAGTTCGCCCTGGTGTCGTTTTCCTTCAGCTGCTTTGCGTAGAGTATCCCGTCATCGCAGAGGGGGTCGTACTCGGCGGTGATGACCAGCGTGTCCGGCAACCGTGACTGATCGAGCCCGAGCATGGGAGAGAAGTTCGGGTTCAGGATGTCTTTCGGTTCCTTGGCGTACTGGTTGATGTAGAAGGACATCATCTTCTCCGTCAACGTAGGGGAATCCTTATGTGTCTCGTAGCTGGGAGTGCGCATGCGGCAATCGGTTATCGGGCAAACGAGAATCTGTCCCGCAAGCTTGGGGCCCTTCCTGTCCCTTGCCAGGCGCGATACGACGGCGGCCAGATTCGCCCCCGCGCAATCCCCCATCAGGTAAATCTGGTCGGGATCCACTTTCCAATACCTGCTTCCCGCAGCCGCCCAGAGCAATGTCTGGTAGCAATCCTCGGTGGCGGTGGGAAACTTGTAGGTGGGGGCAAGTCGGTAATCTACCGAAAGCACGGTCGCCTGCATCCGGTCTGCAAGACGCGCGCAGAAGATGTTGTACATGTCCATGTTGCCGAAGATCCATCCTCCCCCGTGGAAGAAGATGATGAGTGCGGAGGCGTCGCTTGTTTCCCGATGGCTTCTGGTGCGGAAGAGATACCCTGTGATTGCACCATCCTGCAGGGGGATGATGAAGGTCTCCTCCTCGATGGAACGGGGTTTGCGTCCGAGCAGCCGCTTGAAGTGCCTGTCCATGGGAAGGCTGTTGATTTGCTGGATCCGGCCGCTCGATGCGGGGGCGAGACCGAAACCGGTCCCCCTTCGGATCTTCTCGACAAGCCTCCACATGTTAGGAGTAAGCGAATACGTAGTCATAACACTTTATTTTAAAAGGTCTTAGAATGCTGTGCAAGGGAGATGGTTGTATTGGTTTAATTTTACTTTTATATGTTATAAACAAAAGGCATGCGGAATAGCATCATTATGGCATTGCGTATACACATCGCATGGTATCTTTTCCTGCTCTCTTGCAAAAGAGAGAGGTTACTGATAAGGTAGATGCCATATCGGGGCTGTAGCTCAGTTGGTAGAGCACCAGGTTCGCAATCTGGGTGTCAAGGGTTCGACTCCCTCCAGCTCCACTGTTTGTCCACCGTACCTTGTGAAAGTTGCGGTGGGCTTTTCTTTATGACCATATCCGTGTCTTGTTGCCATCCTGAATGGTCGCCACCTCATCTCAAGGTAATGGATGCACCCCATGAGCATGTGTCTGCCATTGACGTGCGGAGCTGAGCCGGAGGGGAAGAGGACCAGTGGCAAATAAAACGCTACCATATCCTGGGAAACTCTTGGAGACACAAAGGGTGCCACCGAAATGGCACCCGGGAAAGAACTCTTTGTTTGAGGCAATCAACCACTGAATGCTTTTTTAAAATTCGCCATCAGATAGTCGGCGATGGTATTATTATCAATAAAGTCGTATGTATCCTTGCTATTCAGGTACGTTTTCTTGTTGATAACGACAGTTGATTCTTTCTTCCCCTCTGTATTGATCTGTGCATAATCCGGAGTTGAACCATAGTTCATGAAGAAGTAGAAGTTGGTTGCAGGAACAGCACTTTTAGATGTTGAACTATTAAAAGTGTATGCTTTGGAATCAAACATCCATTGGGTGAAACTGGCACCATCGGAATCTTTCCCTGCAGCCTTGGCGACAGTTATGTCGTCAACTATCACGTCGCCAGCTGAAATTGGGCCAGCTTCTGCAACTACATACTGATCGACCACTTGCTTTGCGGCATCATAGTACGCCAGAACCAAGCTTGCATTCTCTGCCACAGTTCCATCCTTCTTTACCTCGGTACCCGTGATAACGTACTGGTCCCCATCGCTTCCCAGGGCAGTGTCAGTAGTATCTGCCTCAACTTCCAGGGTTACCGAGCCGTTGTCACCTGTCGTCAGAAGAATGGTGGCTTTCTTAGTAGTGTCGACTGTATTGACTCCAGTCAAGCTGCTGAATTTGGCGCTGTTAAACGTATAGCTTATCTCATGGACAGTAGCTGTCTGTGTTTTTGCGTCAGTGACTTTGCATGCAGCCATCTTCTTAAGCAAGGCGGTATCATCGTCATCCCCGGTGAGTGCTATTGCAGTACTGGGAGTTTCCTTATTTATAATAAGTTTTTGAACTTCCGAGACAGTTACACTGACGGTGTTAGTGCTTGCAGCCTTGTCATCATCCCCGTCATCACATCCGACCATGATGCATGCCATTGCCATCAAGGCAATCAGCATTGCTTTGGTTCTTTGTTTCATTGTTTCTCCTTTGCAAGAAGGGAGATGATGCACATCTCCATTCTCGCTCAAGAGGTTAGTCTACCCCCCCCGGTTTAATGTCAACATGTAGTGTAACTTATTATTCTGCAAGAAATAACTTGCATGGTTTTGTGTGCCGTATCCTTGAGGTGGAGGATGCGGGTTTTCATTTGGATGCGACGTTTTCCGAAGAAGACTATGGAGATAAGGAAACGGCCCATGGGGTTTCCATGGACCGTCTGGAAAAGGAGTGGGGTTACTGGAGGTATCCTTCAGCCTTGGCAAACTCGTAGGCTTGCTTCTCCCATTCCTTTGCGCCGAGCTTGTCGAGCTGGGCGATGTAGGCATCCCAGTTGGCCTGGGTGAGCGGCTTGTTGCCGGTGAAGAACTCGGCGAGTCCCTGCTCGTAGTAGGTCTTCAGGTCGGTGGAGGGAGCTGGCATGGCATCTTGGCCCGGGGTGGGAGTCCAATCCATTGCCTGCATCTGCCTGAGCGTCTCAAGCGGGCTGATCGTCCTTCCATTCTTGCTGGTGAAGGAGGGATAGCGGCTGGAGATTTCGAGGTCGCTTGTGTTGTTGGCGGCCAGGTTGCTCAGCTGGACATAGGGGCGTCCCACCGATCCGCCATAGCCTTCGGGTCCGCTTGCGGATACCGGGTAGCCGTTGGGCCCGATGTTGTACTCAACGCCTTCACGGCCGAAGACGCAGAGCATGTAGCCCTCTCCGGAACCGGTCCATTCCATCAACTCGCAGATCTTGTCAAGCTTGCCTTCATCGACAGCCTTCTGGCTGACTGCCCAGATTCTCTTGCTTGCGACGAGGGGGCCGACCGATCTCTTGTGCTCCGGGCCATAGGGCGGCTCGATGACGATGAAGCTGCCCTCGGGGAAGTTCTCGTCGAACGGAGCGTAGTTGTTCTGGGAGTGGAGCGCGGAGAACTGCCAGCGGAAGCATCCGAGCTTTCCCTGCTTGTAGCTTGCAGTGAAGTCGTCCTGTTTCAGGGCCAGCCAGTTCGGGTCGATGACACCGCCCTCAATCATCCTTCTCATGAATTGCATGAACTGGAAGAACTCAGGCTTCTTCACCATCAAGCCGAACGAATCGGCGTGCATGTCCCAAGTTCCCTCGACACCGAAGGCGCCCATGATCGGCTCAAGACGGCGTCCGGGATAGAACTCGTAATTGAAAGTTCTGATGTAGGCGCCGAAACCATAGGTGTCGTTCTTGCCGTTCCCGTCGGGATCGTCATAGGTGAAGGCGTGCATGACATCATAGAACTCATCGACAGTCTCAGGGGCCTTGAGCCCGAGGTTGTCCAGCCAGTCCTTGCGGATGATGAGGCCCTCGTTGGGGCTTACGCTGGAGGGGGTTGCCCATCCGTAGTTCTTGCCGTCGCTTGCGGTGGTGTACTTGATCGCCGCATCATCGAACATCAGCGCAGTCCGCTTGGGCATCTTGCTGTAGGTGTCGGAAAGGTCTGCGAGCATCCCGCGGTCGAGCAGGTTGGACCAGGTGTCACGGTCGGTTACCGTGAAGAAGTCCGGAAGGTCGTCGGCAGCAGCCGCCGCGAGCAGCTTGGAGGACTGGTCGTTCGCGCCGACGGGAAGCGAGTTCGCCTCCAGGTCGATGCCCAGTTCGTCCTTGAGCTTCTGGTATCCCACCCAGTCCTTGGGAAGAGGTCCGACTTCGCTGGCTGTCGGGGAGTACCACATGGTGATGTGGGTAAGTCCCTGACTCTCTTTCTTGCTGGTCTGCTCGGTGGTTCCCGCAGCCTGAAGAGCGGCAACGGCAACGAACCCAAGCAACACCGGCATCAGTGTTTTCTTTTTCATCTTTCTACTCCTTGACAGGTCCCAAAAGAGGAGACCAAATCGTTTGCTTCTGTTTTGGTAAGGGTGATTGCGGGATCTGTTCGGGTGATGGGATGTACGCCTTGCACCTCGTATTCCGCAAAAGTGAATGGATCGTCCTGCTCGTGCCAGCGGGAAAACCCTTTGGGGTTGATATGGCTGCCATATTGGCAATGGATGAAGGCTGCCTTGCCTTCCGGTCTCCAGGGGCGCATGAGATAGACATCCCCATCGTCCGTGTCATGGCTTGTAAAAAGGCAATTGGCGAAAACCAGCCCGCGATCCTTCTTCCATCCGGACGGAGCGCACACATACCCCTTTCCATTGGAGATGATGGTGCAGTGGTCGAACAATGCGTCTC
The DNA here is from genome assembly GCA_963618365.1 of Bacteroides uniformis. Classification (GTDB taxonomy): domain Bacteria; phylum Spirochaetota; class Spirochaetia; order Sphaerochaetales; family Sphaerochaetaceae; genus RUG023. The sequence goes on along the minus strand of CAVESN010000003.1, from coordinate 15,143 downwards.
CACCACCGAAGATGAAATCCACGTTCCCCTCGATGGTGCTGTGCGTGATGAGGGATGTGGTCATCTCCCTCCTTGCGAGCATTCTCGGGCCGTAGAACCCTTCCGGTTCCCTGACCGCAGGGGGAAGAGGGGAGAGGAACAAGGTGTCCTGGTGGGCGGTGAGGGTCACATGGCAAAGTTCCGAATTGCGCACGTCGAGGTACAATGCGACCGCTTGCCCGATTTCGGGGCCGTAGCCCGCATCGTTGACAATGGAAATGTGCTCGAGATGGAGGTGCTCCCCGGAGAAAAAAGCGGTTGCGGAGCGGAACGTGCCACGCTTACGCCCTTCGGGAAGCATGGTCTTCCCCGCATCGCCAAACACAATGACGGTTTTCCCCTCCCCGCTACCAACAAGGGATATGTCGTGCTTGTCGGAGAAAAGCTTCTCCCGATATGTGCCAGGCTCGATTTTGATGGTCGCCTTGGTGTGGTACGGCACCGCATCAAGCGCTTGCTGGATGGTCGTGTAATCCCACTCCAGTCCTTTCCCTACGGTAATGGTCATCGATTCTTCCATGTGCTTTTCCTCGGAAACTTGAACCAATACATATAATTATCTAAAAAGTTTATAACAGGTCAATCTTGCCTATGCTTATAACGGAAAAAGATAAAGCAAGGGCGGAATTGGAGAAGGGAAAAGAGAGCCTTAAACAGGTCCACGAAGAGATTCCTTGGTCGTGGTTCAGCTGCGGGCCAATTCGTACCATGCGTATTTGTATCCTCCTTTCTTTCCTATCTGTTTTTGATTGACAAGCTTGCATGGAAGATGGGAGGCGTGGCTTTCACTCTATTGGCACAACATGATGATTTCTGAACGGGTGAAAGATTCCTTTGGCGCACGTATGCAAGGATTTCCTCCTCAAAGAGGCAAGGGCAATCAGCTCTTCGACGAAAAACCTCGGTTGGGAAGCAGCTTCCTATTGGTACAGAGTTTTTATCTTGGCCGGAGCCTAAGAACAACGGATGCGAATGCAGATCCGCTGTGATTTGGAAAGGAGTGTCCGCTTCGGATTATGACGCGGTATATCTTGTCGATACCTCGTCCCGTTTTTCTGCCAAACCAAGCCTCTTGCTGCTTCTGCAAGCATGGCAATCCGGGGAGATGGCAAAAGAAAGGCAGGTGTTGCAATGGCTTTCTCAAAAATGTTCAGACTTTGTTAAAATTGTTTGTATTGTAAGAATTTCTTTTTCTTTTGTTGCGGTTTGTTTCAAACAGGTTGTAAAATAAAAAGAAGAAAACTGAGGAGGTTTTTATGAAGAAATCACTTGTGTTGATGAGCGCTTTGCTTGTTTGTGGCGCATTGTTTGCCCAAGGTCAGAAGGAGTCTTCCAAGGTGGCTCCCTCAGCGGGGGTTTCGGGATATGATGATGCGCTGGTCCAAGCCGCGAAGGCGGAGGGGGAGCTGGTCGTCTATGGATCCTGCGAGGAAGAGTACCTGAATGCGGCATGCGACAATTTCGAGAAGTTGTTCGGCATCAAGGTAAGCCGTCAGCGTCTCTCCACAGGAGAAGTGCAGGCTAAGATTGAGGAAGAGAAGGGGAATCCTTCCGCCGATGTCTTCTTCGGCGGCACTACCGATCCGTACAATATCCTTGCAAGCGAGGGGTGGTTGGAGCGCTATGACGCGAAGAACGCATCCCACATCACCAAGCCGGTGTACAAGCACAAGGAGAATTTGTGGTATGGCATTTATACTGGAATCCTTGGCTTCATGTACAACAAGGACGAGCTTTCCAGACTTGGCGTCGAGCCGCCCAAGGATTGGGCTGACCTTGTGGATCCGAAGTACAAGGGTTTGATCTGGCTCTCCAATTACAACACCGCCGGTACTGCGAAGCTTGTCTTGAACACCATGATTCAGAAGTACGGCCATGATGAAGGCATCAAGTACCTCGTTGCACTGGACAAGAACATAGAAGTCTACACCAAGAGCGGTTCCGGCCCTTCCAAGAACGTGGGTATCGGAGAGTGCGCAATCGGTATCGGATTCCTGCATGATGGCATCTTCCAGATTGTGGACAATGGCTATGGCAACATCGGCTTGGTCATTCCTTCTTCCGGAACCTCCTGCGAAATCGGTGCGACAGCCATGTTCAAGGGCGCGAAGCATCTCAATGCCGCCAAGCTGTGGCTCGAGTATGCGTTGAGTCCTGATTGCGTCAACCAGGCGAAAAACTATGGTTCCTACCAGTTCCTGGTCCTGGATAACGCCGAGCAGCCGAAGCAGGCCACCGAGTTCGGGTTGGATCCCAACAACGTCATGGACTATGACTTTGACGATGCGACCAAGAACACCAAGCAGTACATCAGCGACATCATGAACGCGCTTGCGAACTCTGGTGCCGACCTGGATTCAAGCCGTTTGCAGACCAAATAAAAGATTGCATGTCCGAAGGGGGAGTATGGGAATATTTCCCCCTTCGTTGACTCAGCTCTTTTGTCTCTTAAAGAGGAGTTCTCATGGCTACAAGACAAGGATCGGCGCTGGATAGGAAGAAACTGCTAGCCGATCCAATCATGGTGACGACGATTGTGGTGCTGATCGCATTCCTTTCCCTGTTCATCCTCTATCCGCTCGCCATTTTGCTGGTCGACAGCATCGTCTCGGACGGACGGATGACGCCCGGTAATTTCGTCCGCATCTTCCAAATGCCCAATTTCAACAGGGCGATAACCAACACGCTGCGTGTCGGTTTCGTGGTAGGTCTTCTCTCCACGGCAGTTGGACTACTTTTCGCCTATGTCGAAATCTACGTGAAAATGGGAAAAGTGGTGGGAGGTTTGTTCCAGGTGGTCTCCTTGCTTCCTGTCGTCTCTCCCCCGTTCGTGCTCTCCCTTTCGATGATCATGCTTTTTGGAAAAGCGGGCATCATCACCCGTTACCTTCTGGGCATTTATGATAACAGTGTCTATGGCTTCTGGGGCATCGTTATCGTCCAGTCCATGACCTTCTTCCCTGTGTGCTACATGATGCTGAAAGGGCTTCTGAAGAACATCGACCCCTCCCTCGAGGAGGCTGCCCGAGACATGGGCGCAACTCGCTTCAAGGTTTTCTCCAGCGTGACGCTGCCCCTGATGCTTCCCGGATTGGGCAATGCGTTTCTGGTCACATTTATCGAATCGATTGCCGATTTCGCCAATCCGATGCTCATCGGAGGATCCTATGATACCCTGGCGACCACCATTTACTTGCAAATCACAGGAAACTATGACAAGGCAGGCGCTTCCGCCATGGCGGTTGTCCTTCTTGCCATCACTATGCTGATGTTCGTTGTCCAGAAGTATTATCTGGAGGCCAAGTCGACAGCTACTTTAACGGGAAAAGCATCGCGCGCTCGCATGCTGATTACCGATTCCAGCGTGAAAATCCCGCTTACCATCTTCTGCGCGCTTGTCTCAGTCTTTGTCATCGTCATGTACCTTTGCGTGCCGATTGGCTCGCTTTTCCCGACTTGGGGATACAAGTTCTTCCCTCTTACCGGCAAATGGTTCGGGCAGGTCTTCACCAAGTACCGGGGTCTCAAGGCCTTCAAGGACTCTTTCGTCCTTTCCCTCATCGCCGCCCCGATTACCGCGTTGCTCTCCATGATCATCTCTTACCTCATCGTGAAGCGGAAGTTCTCTTCCAAGGCTTTCATCGAGGTGGTCTCCATGCTTGCCATGGCCGTTCCGGGCACAGTGCTCGGTGTCGGATATATCCGCGGTTTCGCAGGCGGAGTTTTTCATACCGGTTTCCTGCAGTGTATCTATGGCACTGGCTTGATTCTGGTGATTGTCTTTATCGTCAGATCGCTTCCTACGGGCACCCGTAGCGGAATCTCCGCCTTAAGGCAGATTGACAAGTCGATCGAGGAGTCCGCCTATGATATGGGAGCCGACAGCCTGAAGGTATTCACCACGGTCACGCTTCCCTTGATCAAGGATTCATTCCTCAGCGGACTGGTCACTGCGTTTGTCCGCAGCATCACCGCCATCTCCGCTATCATCCTCTTGGTCACACCGCAATTCCTTTTGATTACCGTCCAGATCAATGAGTTCGCCGAGAAGGGGGCCTACAGTCTCGCCTGCGCGTTCGCGACCATCTTGATCCTCATCACCTATGGCGCCGTCTTTCTGATGAACTTGTTCATCAAGTATTTCGGAACCAGCCGTAAAATCAAGGAGAGAGAATAATTATGGAAAAAGCAAAGAAGGGGGTCCGTCTGGACCATATTTCTAAAATTTACCAGGACCCGAAGACAGGAAAGGATTTCTATGCGGTCAACAATGTGGATCTCACCATCGAGGCGGGAAGCTTCGTGACCTTGCTCGGGCCATCGGGATGCGGAAAAACCACCACGCTCCGCATGATTGCCGGCTTCGAGAGCCCGGATTCGGGCGAGATTTATCTCGGGGAGGAGCCGATCAACGGTCTGACTCCTAACAAGCGTGATACCGCCATGGTGTTCCAGAGCTATGCGCTTCTTCCCCATTACAACATCTTCGACAATGTCGCCTACGGCCTGAAGCTCCGGAAGTTCTCCAGTGCGGAAATCAAGGAGAAGGTGACGAGAATCTTGGAGCTTGTGCAGCTTTCGGGAATGGAGAGCCGTATGACCAACCAGCTCTCCGGCGGCCAGCAGCAGAGGGTTGCATTGGCTCGCGCTCTTGTCATCGAGCCTTCGGTGCTGCTCTTCGACGAGCCTCTCTCCAACCTTGATGCAAAACTCCGTGTCTCCATGAGGACGGAAATCAGGCGCATCCAGCAAGAGGTGGGCATTACTGCGGTCTATGTCACGCATGACCAGAGCGAGGCCATGGCAATAAGTGACAAGATCATCATCATGAACCGGGGCGAGGTGGCCCAGATGGGAACCCCGCAGGAAATCTACTACCACCCGGTCAATGAGTTCGTCGCCGACTTCATCGGAGAGGCCAATTTTCTCAAGGGAACGATGACGGGGCGTGATGCGGCGGGTCATTGCTTTCTTGATGTGCACGGCAACCCTGTATGCGTCCGAGGAGATTCCCACATGAGGGAAGGGGAGATGTATACCGCAGTGCTTCGTCCCGAGGCGGCCTCGCTTTCCGACCAGGGAGGAGTTCCTTGCAAGGTCGTCCTTTCCTGCTTCATGGGTTCCTACCAGAACTACCATGTCATGGTAGGGGACACGCTGGTGAAGCTGGAAGAGCCCAACCCGAAGAACAAGAAGATCTACCGGGTGGGGGAGCAATGCCATCTCGTCTTCGAGCCAGAGAGTGTGCATGTCCTTGGCGCGTAATGAAAAGCGCAAGACCATGAATCAGTGATGCCGGAAAATCCAGCATCATTTAAACGGACGGAATACCGGGGTTTTCCCTCACGGAAAAACGCGACTTCTTATGTTTTTCTAAGTTGCCTTGATTGCAAGAATCCCCCAACGCAAACGGGGGTGATTGCTTTGAGGTCGGCCCATGGAGCTACCTTCGGAAGGGGATTCATGCTATCGTGGTGGCATGCGTTCGCTTACTGTCGGAAAAGAGTATCAGACTGTTGCTGAGACTTTGGACGCCATCGCCTACGACGAGGAGGCTGTCGTCCATATCCCGGGTGGTGTCTACCATGAGAAGATTTTCAGCAAGCATCGGAATCTCTCCATCATCGGGGATGGGGAGAAGAAGACCAGCGTCATCTTCGAGCATGGCTCCAAGGAGGATGGCGACGTCCTGGGAAGCTATGCCGCATGTTTTTTGGGCGAGCGGCTGGAAATCCGGGACATGAACATCTCCAACTATGCGGGTGTGGGTTTCCAGGTGGGTTCCGCCATCGCGCTTTCTTTGGATGTGCGCCACGCCCATTTGTCGCATGTCCGGCTTAACAGCTTCAAGCACACGTTCCATCTGGCTAGGGGGAGCGAGGTGGTCATCGAGCATAGCTCAATCAGTGGCGATGCCGGGTATGTCTTCGGTGGCGGGGAAGCCCTTTTCAACGATTGCGAGTTTTCCAGCATACATCCGGGATTCGTCTTCTCTCCCCGGCCAGAGCAGGGGGAAAGAGGGTTTGTTTGCTTCATGTGCCGATTCAAGGCGCAGGATTCTTCCTGCCCTCCACAGAGCGTGGACATCCTAAACCCTCTGAGGGGTAAAGTCACCACCATCAGTTGCTCCTTTGGGCCCCATGTCAAGAGAGTGGAGTCTCCCTTTTGGGACCATATGGATCTCTATGCCAAAGACAACACCATGGACGAGAAGAGTGCCATGGCTCTTGTGGGAAGTTTCAAGGCATGAGCATCGAGAGCGAATTCTTCAAGAAGTTTTCTTTCGACCTTGCACGGATTCGGAAATCCGGGGTGCGGGAGGATGGGGATGGCTTCCATTTCTCTTCACCGCTGCTTGACGGTAAGTTCCAGGCGGATCTTGTGGTCTCTCCCACTCTGGAGGTGTCGGGCAGTGTGGTTGAGACTGCCTTGCAGGAACCTTATCTTCCCTTGCAGGCGATGGGGCAGAGGGGGGCATTCGTGACCAAGGTGCGTGAGGCATACCTCTCTTTCCTTTCCCAGGTGGCCGCCTCCTACGCAACAGAGCGCCATTTTGTGAGCGATCAGCTCTGCAGGCTCGAGGCGTGGATTTTCGAGGCGTTCGGGGAGAGGGCTGACTACCCCTTTAGGAGAGGAGATGGCGCTGTCTTCCGCAACCGTGAGAACCGCAAGTGGTACCTGCTCGCCATTCGCATGCCATCTTTGGGCCAAGAGGTAATTGACCTTAAGGCAGACGAGAAGGAGATTCCGCTCTTTCTCTCGCTACCTGGCTTCATCCCCGCCTACCACATGTCCAAGAAGCATTGGATCTCCATCGCCATGGATGAAAGTGTGGATGATGAGATGGTGAGGCTCTTGGTGAGGGAAAGCAGAGGATTTACCTGCTCCTAACTCTTTCAGCTTGTCTCAAAGAGTCGAAGAG
>CAVESN010000003.1:0-8172 GCA_963618365.1 Bacteroides uniformis | reverse complement strand
GGATAGATTCCTTGCTATGGACTCTTCGAGGTTGTTGTTTTCCAACTCTGACCTGAAACGGCTGATTATCCCTCTCGCCATCGAGCAAACACTGGTGATGATGGTGGGAATCACCGACACCATGATGGTCTCCAATGCAGGGGAGGCAGCCATCAGTGGCGTCTCCCTTGTGGACATGATTGCCAACCTGGTGGGTACCATCCTTGCTTCCATCGCCACTGGAGGGGCTGTGATGGTGAGCCAATACCTAGGAAGCAGGAACAGCGAGAAGGCGAATCTGGCTGCAAGCCAGCTGTATACGGTCAGCATCATCTTCAGCACTGCTGTGACCTTCCTCTCCCTTCTTTTCTGCAAGCCTCTTCTTTCCTTGCTTTTCGGGTCGATTGATGATGAGGTGATGAGGTGCGCCATCACCTATTTCCTCATCACCGGTCTCTCATTCCCTTTCCTTGGCATCTACAATGCCGCAGGAGCCATCCTCCGCTCGATTCAGAAGACGAGCGTGACCATGCGAGTCTCTCTCTTGATGAACGTAATCAACATCACCGGCAACGCCATCGGCATCTTCGTCCTTCATGCGGGAGTTGCGGGAGTTGCTGTCCCCACCTTGATCAGCCGCCTGGTCGCGGCGATCGTGATGACATTCATCCTCTCCCATCAGGAAGAGAAAGTACGGGTAGCGATGCGCCATGTCTTCTCCTGGCATCGTGACGTGCTATGCAAGATTCTCTACATTGCGGTTCCAAGCGGCATGGAGAACGGACTTTTTGAATTGGGAAGGGTGATAGTCGTCTCCATCATCGCGCTCTTCGGGACGGCGCAAATCGCAGCCAATGGAGTGGCAAACAGCCTTGATGTCATCGGGATTACGGTCAGCCGGGCCATGAACCTTGCGGTGGTTCCTGTGGTGGGGCGGTGTGTGGGAGCCCGCGAGTACGGGCAAGCAAAGTACTATACCCGGAAATTGCTCCGCCTGAGCCATCTCTCGATTGTCATCCTCGGAGGGGCCACGATTCTCTCCCTTCCGCTCATCCACATGCTTTACGGCTTGTCTGATGAAGCTTGGAACTTGACTGCATGGCTGGTGACCATCCATGCGAGTGTAGCCATGGTGCTCCATCCGCTCTCCTTCAACCTTCCCAATACGCTTCGTGCCGCAGGAGATGTGAAGTACACGCTGGTGGTTGGATTTTCCTCTATCTTTCTTTGCCGCCTGATGGGAGCCTATGTGCTTGGCGTCCTATTGGGCTGGCGTATCATCGGAGTGTGGATTGCCATGTGCTTCGACTGGTTCTTCCGCTCTCTTTTCTTCGGGTTGCGCTACAGGAGCGGAAAATGGATGGAAATTCATCTCGTATGAGCCCGCTTGGCTCCTTTGCCTCGCTTGCGGTTCTCCTCGTGCTTCAGAACGTGATCACCTTGTCGGTGAACCTTGCGGACAATGTGATGCTGGGTGGCTATGCGGAGGTGGCGCTCAGCGGGGTCGCGGCAGTCAACCAGATCCAGTTCATCTACCAGCAGCTGATGATGGCGCTGGGAGATGGAGTAGTGATCTTTTGCGCCAGATATTGGGGGGAGGGGAAGTTCGAACCGATGAAGCGCATCTCATGCCTCGCCATGCATGTCGCCATCCTCATCGCCATCCTTCTTTTCCTTCTGGTCTCCCTCTTTCCCAGACATCTGCTTCTTGCTTTCACTGACGATGAAGCCATCCTTCTTGAGGGAATGCGCTACCTTTGTATCGTACGCTACTCCTACCTTTTCTTCGCTATCACCCAGATGCTTCTGGCTACCCTTCGCTCCATTGAGGTGGTGCGCATCTCCTTTTTCCTTTCCTTGCTTGCCCTCGTGGTCAATTGCGTAATCAACTACACCTTGATTTATGGAAACTTCGGGTTTCCGGAGCTGGGGGTCGAGGGGGCTGCCATCGGCACGCTTTTTTCCCGCATCATCGAGCTTCTTGTCCTGTTTCTTTTCATCAAGCGGGAAAACCTTGCGCTCTCCATCCGTTTTTGCGACTACGTGAAAAGTAGCCATGCCCTTGCGAAAAGCTATTTCCGCCAGACCGGCCCACTTCTTTTCAACGCCTCTCTTTGGGGCTTGAACACCGCGATGCAGACGGTTGTCCTCGGGCACATGACTAGCGCTGCGATTGCGGCAAACAGCGCGAGCTCGACGCTCTATCTGCTTGTCAAGTCGACTGCGGTCGGATCGGGTAGCGCGGCAAGTGTCGTCATAGGAAAGGCAATCGGACAGGGGGACAGGGCCCGTGTCAACCGTATCAGCCACCATTTGCAGCTGGCTTTCCTTGGCATCGGCCTTTTTGGCGCACTTTTCCTTTTTTCGGTTCGTGGTCCATTCATGAGTCTTTACCGCCTGAGCCCGGAGGCCATGGCCCTAATGGGGCAGTTTCTGACTGTCCTTACTGTCACCTTCATCGGAATGGCCTACGAAATGCCGACCAATGCCGTGCTTAAGGCCGGTGGATGTGCCAAGAGTGTGGTGAAGATGAATTTGATCTCCATTTGGGCTATTGTCATTCCTCTCTCTCTCGCCATGGCGTTCCTTTTCCATGCCAGTCCGGTCTTGGTTGTCATTTGCCTGAACAGCGATCAAATTTTCAAATGCCTTCCCTCCTGGTACTTGGTCAACAGAACCGATTGGATCAAAAAACTGACTTGAAGGAGTGGTTTTTTCCCACCTCTTTTTGACAAAATCTGAGAATCCCGTTACGTTTGACCCTAGCCGTGTGGCGTTTGACGCGTAAATCCAAGCAATTGGAGGAGCGTGTCTTTTTTTTTATGCCCGACGGAAAGGAGCATCGTATGGATGATAATGGTTTCCTTGTGGAGAAGCCTGTGGGGCGACTCATGGCGGGATATGCGCTTCCTTGCATCATCTCCCTGCTAGTGGGGGCCCTTTACAACATCGTGGACCAGATTTTCATCGCCAATGCATCGTATCTCGGTTCAAACGGCAATGCGGCGAACACAGTGGTCTTTCCCTTAACGGTAGTCATGCTCTCCGTCGCTGTCATGATTGGGGACGGGTGCTGCGCCTTTGTAAACTTGAAAATTGGTTCCGGGGATAGCGAAGAGGCCCACAAGGGAGTAGGCAACGCGATTGTCCTGGTGACTTTCTCAAGCGTGGTGATGACAATTGTGTTCGCTCTGCTAAGGGATTTGCTAATCACCCTGTTTGGAGGGAGAGTCAATGACGAGCTGTTTCGGCTTGCCAGGGAGTATTTCTCCTGGATTATTGTTGGTATCATCCCCTACATGTTCGGGCAGGCGATGAATGCGGTGATCCGGGGTGACGGCTCCCCGCGATTTGCCATGGTCGCCACCATAAGCGGAGCGCTCTTCAACATCATCTTCGACCCGATTTTTATCTTTGGATTGCACATGGGCATGGCCGGTGCCGCCATGGCAACTGTCCTGGGGCAGGTACTGACGGCACTGCTCTCCCTTTGGTATTTGCTGCATATGAAGATGGTGGTGCTCCATAAGGAAAGCTTCAAGCTTGACCTGAGCTTGGATGGACGCATGCTCTCGATGGGGATCACCAGCTTCCTCAGCCAGATTGCCCTTGTCGTCTCGATGGCGGCGACCAACAACATGATCCGTATCGCTTGTGCCTCCGATCCCCTGTTCTCCCGGCTTGAGTTCTCGCAGATACCAATGGCGGTGGTCGGAATCGTCATGAAGGTATTCCAGATTGCCATTTCCATCGTCATAGGAATGGCTGCCGGCTGCATCCCTCCTGTCAGCTACAACATGGGTGCCATGCATTACGACCGGGTCAGAGGCCTGCTTGACCGACTGGTGGCATATGAGGTGCTCGTCGGTGTTTGCTTCCTTGTCGTCGTGGAGTGCTTTCCACATTTCCTTGTGGGGATTTTTGGCGCCTCGCAGGAGAGTGCGGAGTATACGCGCTTTGCCGTCAAGGCTTTTCGCATCTATCTCAGCCTCCTGCCTTTCGCGACCTTGAACAAGGCCTCCTTCATCTTCCTTCAGGCCATGGGAAAACCGGTGGCAAGCTCGCTGCTCAGCTTGATGCGGGAGGTGGTTCTTGGCGTAGGTTTAGCAATACTTCTCCCTTCTCTTTGGGGATTGGACGGAGTGCTCCTTTCCATGCCGGCGAGCGACTTTTTGACGGCGATAGCCTCTATCGTTGTCCTGGTCTTCGTCTATCGGGACCTGGGGATCAAGTCAAGGCAGGCGAGTCGGGACGGTCAAGTTCCCTCTTCTTCCATGGACTGAAGAACCAGAAGAGCCAGAAGATGGTGCTGGTGAGGATCCATGAGATCGGATAGCAAAGCATGATGGTCACCAAGGAGGGATGGCGGGGAAAGTAGGTGAATACCCAGATGACCCGGTAGACGCATACTCCCAGTGCCGTGAAGGCTGTCGGAACCACCGCATTGCCACACCCCCTGATTGCTCCGGAGAGGATTTCGATGGTGATGTAGGTGAGGAAGGTGGGTGCGACGGTATGGCAGATGACCATGCCCGCGTCAATCACCTCGCTGTCACTGGTGAACAAGCGGAGCATCTCTCTTCCTCCTCCGAGAAGAAGAAATCCGAAGGCGATGGCGGGAAGTACGCTCATGCCGAGCGAAATCCACATTCCCTTCTTGACCCGTTTGTAGTGGCCTGCGCCATAGTTCTGCCCGGCGAAGATGGAGATGGCGACCCCGAAGCTGTTGATTGTCATCCAGTAGAGCGCCTCGATCTTGCTGTAGGCGGCGTTTCCGGCTATGACCACCGTGCCCAGCGAGTTGATGGCTCCCTGGATGAGGATGTTGGCGATATTGTACATGGAGCCCTGAAGCCCGGAAGGAATGCCGAGCAGCAACATGCGCTTGCAAAGCGCCCCGTCGATTTTCAATTGGCGGAAATGGAACTGGAAGGCTTTCTCCGGTCCTTTGTGGAGCAGCAGCACCACCATGGCTGCGGTGATGGTCTGGCAAAGGATGGTGGCGATGGCGGCTCCTTCGACTCCCCATCCAAGGACAGCGATGAAGAAAATGTCCAGAAGGATGTTGGAAAGGGTTCCCACCACCAGGCAATAGAGGGGAGTCTTGCTGTCCCCCATGGCTCTGAGGATGCAGGAGCCCATGTTGTAGACCAGTTGGCTGACTGTGCCGAGGAAGTAGATGTGCAGGTATCTTACCGAGAGGTGCATGATATCCTCGGGTGTTCCGATGACCTGCATGGCCTGGTGGCTTATCGCCAAACCGAGGAAAGTGACAAGCACGCCGCTGACAATCGCCATTCCCATGGCAGTCTCGATGGAGGCATGGATACGATCCTTGTTGCGCGCGCCGAACTGCTGGCTGATGACTACACTTGCTCCGTTGGCAAGCCCGACAAAGAAGCCGACGATCAGGTTCACGAAGGTGCTGGTTCCTCCTCCCACTGCCGCCAGCGCCTGGGTGCCGACGAACTTGCCGACGATGATGGCGTCCGTGGCATTGTACAGCTGCTGGAAGAAGGATCCGAAGAGGATGGGAAAATAGAAGTAGAGGATCGCACGGGATATCGACCCCTCGGTAATCGACACCGGGGCGTAGATCTTGTGCGGATGATGGTGGTGGAAAAGAGTGGTTGTCATGTTATGCGACCGTGTTTCTGAGAGTTCCGATATGCTCGACTTTGATGGCGACCTCGTCACCGCTTTCCAGCTTGCTGATGCCGCTCGGAGTTCCGGTGCTGATGATGTCTCCTGGAAGCAATGTCATGACATGGCTGATATAGCTGACAAGATAGGGCACATCAAAAATCAGGTTTCTTGTGTTCGAGTGCTGCTTCACAACTCCGTTCACTGTGGTGGTGAGCTCAAGCGAAGAGGGGTCAAGTTCGGTCTCAATGACCGGACCGAGCGGGCAGAAGGTGTCAAAGCCTTTGGCAACGCTCCATTGCCCGTCCTTTGGCTGCAAGTCCCGTGCGGTCACGTCGTTGGCGATTGTATATCCCAGCACGTATTTCTTCCATTCATCGGGTGTTACGTCCTTTGCGCGTTGCTTGATGACCACCGCCAGCTCTCCCTCGTAGTCCAGATGGTTCGACATCGCCTTAGGAAAGATGATGGGTTTTCCTGGGTCCAGCAACGTGGTTGAAGGTTTGAGAAAGAGCATGGGCTTCTCGGGTATGGGCAGGCCGAACTCGATTGCATGGTCGCGGTAGTTGAGCCCGACGCAGACCGCCTTGGAGAAGTGGCAAGGAGCGAGGAGCGTCACATCCGAGAGGGAAACGGTTTCTCCGGTCATCCTTTCAGTTTCGAAATAGGAGCCATCAAGAAGATGGATGGTTTCTTCCTTGAGAACGCCATAAGCCGCCTTTTGGGTATCATGGCGAAGAAAATGTGCATACTGCATATGCTCTGTGTATACAGGAAGAAGCAAAAGAAATCCACTGGGGGACTCATGAATTGACATGCCGGGGCAAAAGGGAGAGTCTTGAGCCATGCGTTATACGAAGTGTCCGCTTGCCAGGCGGTGTGGCGGTTGCCAATTGATGGATCTGGATTATGATGAGCAGCTTGATGAGAAGCAGGAGTTTGTCGAGGAGAACCTCTCCGGGTACGGCCCCGTGGCCCCGATTGTCGGCATGGAGGATCCCACCCATTACCGGAACAAGGTGCAGGCGGTATTCGGCCGCGAATACAAGGGTAGGAAAATCATCAGTGGCATCTACGCCTACGGGACGCACCATATCGTGCCCATTCATGATTGCCTGGTGGAGGATGAGGTCGCGGACCGCATCCTATCCACGGTGCGTAGCTTGATGGGGAATTTCCAGATTGAGCCGTGGAATGAGGACCGGAAAACTGGCTGCATCCGCCATGTGCTGGTAAAGCGATCCCGCTATACGGGAAATGCCATGGTGGTGCTTGTCTGCGGGTCGTGGCCTATTCCCCATCAGGACGATTTCATCAACCTGCTGCGCCAGCGCAACCCCGAAATCAAGACAATTCTTCTGAACAAGAACAGGGAGAAGACCAGCATGGTCCTTGGCCCGGAAGAGGAAGAAGTCCTTTTCGGTCCCGGTTTCATTGAGGACCGTATTGCCGGCCTCTGGTTCCGTATCAGCGCCAAAAGCTTCTTCCAGGTCAACCCACGCCAGACCGAGGTGCTCTATGACATAGCCATGAAGATGGCGCGGCTCAAGAAATCCGATACGGTGATAGACGCCTATTGCGGCACAGGCACCATCGGCATGATTGCCGCAAGCAAGGGAGTAGGGGAGGTGCTCGGCATCGAGTTGAACCCCGATGCGGTGAAGGACGCCGAAGCAAACAAGAAACGCAACAAGCTGGAGAACATCCACTTCATATGCGGAGATGCATCGAGCCACGTGAAACAACTGGCCAAGGAGGGAAAACACATCGACGTCCTTTTCCTTGACCCTCCCAGACAAGGAAGCGATGAGAGGTTCCTCTCAAGCGCCATCAAACTCTCTCCCTCCACCATCATCTACATCAGCTGCAACGTGAACTCCCTTGCACGGGATCTCCACTACCTCGAAGAGTTCAGCGACTACCGGGTGGAAGGAATCCAGCCTGTGGACATGTTTCCCCATACGACGCACGTCGAGACAGTAGTCTTAATGTCGAGGGTATGAACATACCATAAAACAATGTTTTTACACATGTAGTTTCCTTTTTCTCCTTTTTGCACCTGTTGAGTGCAAAATATTAACAATTTACACTTTTTGTGTTATATTGTTGATGTAGGAGGTGACAATATGTCCCAAGCAACTTTCAGCGTCCGTATGGATGACGCATTGAAAATGGAATTTGAAACACTCTGTAGTGACTTTGGCATGAACATGTCCACGGCAATAAATGTCTTTGCAAAGGCTGTTGTCAGAGAACGTCGCATTCCTTTTGAAATCGCATCACCTGAAAGGGATATCTCAAGGGAAAAAGCTCTCAATGCTTTCTACGCGTTGCGTGAAGCATCATCAAAAAATTTCCCAGAAAGTATGTCTCTCGAAGAAATCAACTCTGAGATATCAAAAGTGCGTAACGGCAAGGCAGATGTGTAATGGCACTTTATGCTGTAATTGACACAAACGTCCCATCTGTCAGAAGGCAAGTAGAATTGACGTGGTAACACTATTTGCATTGTAAAAAAACCCTCCATCCAAAAGACAGAGGGTTCATCAA
>CAVESN010000002.1:37988-45135 GCA_963618365.1 Bacteroides uniformis | reverse complement strand
ACACGGGGGGGGGTATACTCGTTCTCCTGTAAGACTTTGTATGTCTTGCAAAGGATAAACTGTATGAAGAAAACTCTTGGCGTTTTGATGATGGTATTGCTTGCCGCAATGCTCGTTGTGTCGTGCGATGACAATGATGGAAGTACTACGTTACATAAGGTAACGTTTGAATATGACAACGGAGAAGCTAACGTAGTAAAGGAAGTCAAAGACGGAGAAACGGTAGCTGCACCTTCAGAAGACCCAACAAAGTCTAAGAATGTTTTCGATTGTTGGGCACTCGATGGCAAGGATGCTGCATTTGACTTCGAAACTGCCATCACGGAGGATATCACTCTCAAAGCTCTTTGGATATCCACTCCTGAGGTTGCCAAGGATGCTACGGCTTTCAAACTTGGTGAAACCACATGGAATGTGCTCGATGTTGATGAGGAGAAAAATCTTGCCCTTCTCATATTCTCGGGAATCGGGGGGAACGGTAGTTTCTCAGGTTTTACCTCTTATCAAGAATCCAATATCCGCAAACAGATTCTCCCCACTTTTTTGAGAAACAACGGGCTTTCGACTAAATACATGAAGAAAGTTGCTTTTGTGGATCAAAATAGTGGCGATGGAAAAGATGATATCGAGAAAACTGAGATAGATGACACAAAAGGCACGGACTATGTCTTCATTCTCTCATATAACGAAGCTACTAACACCGATTACTTTAAAGATCAATCTGCCAGAATAGACTCAACTACATCTACTTGGTGGTTGCGTCCAAATGGTGACGGTATATTTTATTATGTTGATACCAGTGGCGCTATACAAACAACTGGCGGTAGTGCACTAAATTTTGGGGTGCGTCCTGCTTTCTGGTATCACTGGAACGACTAACGCTGAATCCAGAGTCGGGGATTCGTTGGGAATCCCCGCCCATTTCCATCATCAGGGTCCCCATTTCACCGGGGACCTTTCCATGTACCTCCAGATGGAGAAATATCCAATCATTTCCCTCAACAGATCATGAAGCAGGCGGGAGATTGCCAAGCCGTAGTGTAGGTGCCAATGATTCGGAACACGAAAGCACGCTTACATCCTGTCTGTCTTTGTGGCATTCCCGTTATAGTCCACGGCTTTTGTAATGCTGCCACTACCACCATTTGTATCAAATGCCACATGTGCGTAATGGCTGTTCATGGGCGATGCTGGTAAGGGCGAAACGTTCCGTTCGGTTCCCTTTTCTTGGGTATGCGCAATAAAGCTAAGACCATGCAAGTCACCACAAGGACGGGCTTCCGAAGAAACCCGTCCTGATGCTGCCATGAGCTTGATGCGTTTCCTGTTCTCCTAGCGAGTCTGGCGAAGCAGGTCGAGGTCAATCTCGCAGGCAACGGTAGGATAGCCGACATTCCAGCTCTCCAGCACCTGGGGATGGATCTCTCCGAAGATGCCGACCACCTTGCCATCGACGATGATGTGGGCGGCTCTTCCGGGGATGAAGCGCTGGTCCTCTCCCACCTCCCCGAGGGTGTACTCCTTCTTCATGAAGAACATCAGCGTATAGAGGATAGAGGAGACCTCATTGTACCCCACCGCATTGTCCGTCACCGAGAAAGCGAGGTTGTTGCGGGTCGTAGTACCACTGTTCTCGCTCTCATCCTTGTAGCAGACCTTGCCCACCTCGAAAATCTTGTGCGGAATTGCGGCATGGCCGCTGACGCTCTCGCTCTCAAGGAGGGAGGGGATGATTGAGGGGCGCACCACTTCGTAGTTCTCGCTCATCGGGTTGGCGATGATGACACACTCCCTTCCGTCGGTATGCATGTTGTCGATATACTCACGCCTACTGCCAAGATAGTTGTACATCATCTCCTGAAATCCCATGCCGATGAGAATCTGCTTCACTTTCCTCCCGAACTCCTCCGCAGGAGAGAGTCGTCCGATGGTGAAGTCATGGGGAGGCTCGGGAGTAAAGCTAGCCAGTCCGTGCCCGATCATCACATCCTCAATCACATCCACCGGATGGAGGAAGTCATTGCGGTATTCCGGGACCGTGACATAGAGGCTCTCCTCATCGCTGATTGCATAGATGCCCATCTTCTTCAGGCTCTCCACGCAATCCCTTCCAGAAAGCTTCTCCCCCAAGGTCTTCTCCACCAAGGAAAGAGGGCAGGAAATCGGCTTCTGAAAATAGAAGGGAACCGTTATCTCGCTCCCGAACTCGGTCGGCTCAGGAAAATGGACCTTGACCGGCTGGATGGTGAATCCCATGTCAGCCATGTCGCAGGCAAGGATGGCCGCAACCAGGAGGACAGGTTTCAATTCCGGTCCGCTCATTTCCACAAAGAGCTCGCTGTCTCCCACTTCGACCGCTCCGCTTGCCGCGCTGTTGATCACCGGCGGGAAGCTCAACGTATCCCCCTTGTCATCCACCAGGTAGGGGAACTTCTTCTTGTCGGAGACAATCGCGCCATACTCCTTCCCCTTGGGATGCTTTGTGAGGATTTGCCGCAAGGTAAGCTTCTCATCCAGCCCAAGAGGAACGAACGAGGTCGTATCCGGGTCCGCCCCCTCATAATGGACGGGGAAATGAATCAGGTTCTGGCGGTAGATGCCGACAGCAACCGCCTTGCGCTTACGCCCATACCCCTCGCACAGCTTCTCCTGACTCTGGATCAAGCTGACCAGATCCTCCTCGGTGACCGTATGGCCCTTGGCGGCGAAACCGATGGAAAAAGGTCTTCCCGTCTCCGCTGCGGAAGAGGCGACATACATCTCCCTCCCCTCATTGTCCACCACCTCCTCCTCGGTGGAGAAGAAGTCGTACATGGCCCCCTCCCCCCAGTAGGAGCGCAGCGCACGGGCACATCCGGCAGCAGACCACAAGTCAGGACGGTTGGTGTCGTTGAGCTCAATCTTCAGGACGCCGTCCTCATGGCCGTCAAGCTCCGCCTTCGCCACCGGAAAAATCTCCATCATCTCCCCGTCGGTCAACTTTCTGCCGAGGAAACGGAAAAAACTCTTCTCTGATACTTCAATCTTCGGCATGTCAGTTCCCCCTTCTCGTACGGACGCTGTCGATATTAGGCGTGAACAGCTCGCGGATGTCATTCAATCCCAGATGCATAAGTGCCATGCGGTCGATGCCCATGCCCCATGCAAGGACCGGAACATCGATGCCAAGCGGCCTGGTGACTTCGGGACGGAAGATGCCACTTCCGCCAAGCTCGATCCAACCAAGGACGGGATGCTTCACATGCACCTCGATGGAGGGTTCGGTGAAGGGGAAATAGCTGGGCACATACTTCACTTCCGTCGCTCCCGCAACCTCCGTGGCGAACATCTTCAATAGGCCGAGGAGAGTCTTCAAGTTGACGTCGTCGCCAAGCATGATCCCCTCCGTCTGGTAAAAGTCGGCGCCATGGGTGGCGTTGACTTCGTCGAAGCGGAAGCAGCGCACCACGCCGAAATACTTGCCGGGCACTTTCGCATGGGTCAGCGTATGGGCCGAGAGCACAGTCCCCTGGCTCCGCAGCAACTGGCGCTTGGTGAACTCCTCGCTGAACTCATAGCCCCAGCCACGGCTACCGGTCTTCCATCCGTTCTCATGGGTCTCTCGGACCTGACTGAACCATGGCTCGTCAATCTTCTTCGCATGGACAGGGTCTTTCAGGTAGTAGACGTCATGGATGTCGCGCGCGGCATGGAACTGAGGCATGAAAAGCGCATCGCCATTCCAGAAGTTGTCCTCCACAAGCGGACCGTCAAACTCCTCGAATCCGAGGGAGACAAGCTTGTCCTTGACCCATTGGATATACGACCCATACGGGTTGAGCCGCCCCGGGACGATCTTGCTGATCGGAGCGTTGAGCGAATAGGGGCGGAAACTGCCACTCTTCCACTTCCCGCTCTCAAGGAGCTCGGGAGTAACCGCATTGAACTCCTCCCCGGAGATACCGCTTTTGATGAGGGCATCCTTGGCCTGTGAGCCGAGGGAAGTCAACCTATAGACCACATCCTCCTTCTCGGTGACCTTGAGCGGGGAGTCGCTGCCACGCTTCTTGCTGATGGTGGAGATGACACGCTTCTCCTCATCGCTCAGCGAGGCATCATCAATCGGAGCGCGAAGCGCCTTGCGAAGCAACTTTCCCGCAATCAATACTTCCTTCAGCATCTCATGCTTCTCGAGGAAGGCGCGATGGCACTCGTCCATCTTGGTCACTTTGCCTTTGGACAATTGGCCGAAAGCGGAACCCACCTCGCTCTTCTCAAGTCCGAGCGCCTCGGCGATTTCGGGAAGGGTATGCGCACCCTTCTCCTTCAAGTAGTTATAGATGCGCTGGGCAGGAAGGCCTTTCTTCTCGTCTTCTTTTCCCAGTTCGGTAATCTCATACAGCGTATGGGTCGTACGGCTCTTCTCAACAAGGTACCCTTTGGCGCACAGCCACGAGAAGGCCTGATTGCATTGCCCGACATTGTAGTCCAGCTCAACGACAATGCGCTCGGAGGTAATATCCTCGAGCTCTTTCACATGCCTGAGCAAACGGACTTCCAGCGGATGCAGGTTTTTGACATCGATGTCCATGCTGTTCTTTTCTCCTCAGTACTAAGTGTGCCTTAGTGTACCCAACCCTAGGGAAAAAGAAAAGGTGGAGAGACTTCAGAAAAGACCATGCACCGCCTTGATAACCTCCTGTTCGTCAGGCACCATTTGCGCCTCAAGCTTCTTCGAAAAAGGGATGCAAAGGTCCTTTCCTGCAACAAGGACAGGAGGGGCTTGCAACCTGATGCCGCTCTGTGCGACCCGGCTTATCACCTCCTGCCCAAAGCTGCCATGGGGGTTGCTCTCCTCAACCATGACCAATCTTCCCGTCCTGGCCACCGAGCGCAATACAGAGCCGATGTCCAGGGGGCTCAAAGTGCAAAGGTCTACCACCTCCGAGGAGATTCCCTGCGAAAGAAGCGCTTTCGCCGCAAGAAGCGAAGTCAGGACCGCACGGCTGTAGGCGACGATTGTCACATCATCCCCTTCGCGCTTGATATCGCATACGCCAAGGGGCATCAATGTCTCTTCGTCTCCCACCTCCCCTTCGGTGTCATAGAGCATCTTGTGCTCAAAGAAGAGAACGGGGTTGTCGCTACGGACGGCACTCTTGAGCAGAGCCTTCGCATCGTGGGGAGTGGAAGGGGCAACCACCACCAAGCCGGGGATTCCGCTGAACATCGCCTCCAGGCTCTGGGTGTGCTGGCTGCCATGCCCGGTGCCGCTGCCAAGCGGAGTGCGGACCACCATCGGGCACTTCAATTGCCCAGCGCTCATGAAGCGCATCTTCGCGGCATGGTTCACCAAAGGATCGCTCGCAAGCGTGACAAAATCCCCATACATGATCTCGACCACCGGCCTAAGCCCCAGCATTGCGGCACCCACCGCCATACCGGTGAAGCTCTCCTCGCTCACCGGAGTCTCCCGCATCTGGGACGGATGTTTCTGAAAGAGGTCCCCGGTAACCTGAAAGCATCCGCCATAGAGGCCGATGTCCTCTCCCCACAATTGCACGTTGCAATCCCGCGTCATCTCCTCGTCCAGCGCCTCCCGGATGGCCATCCTGTAGGAAGCGTGATGCAAGGATCCCTCGGTACGCTTTACGATGACAGGAGGAGCAAAGAGGAAGGTTTTTGCCTCATCGAGGGAGAGAGTCTCCTCTTTTGTCTTTTCCGCCACCTTTGCCGCATCATCCACGCCCTTGTCCGCACGGCAAAGGATTTCATTGACTTCCTTCTTTTCAAATCCATATTCCTTTTGCATCTTCAAGGAAAAAAGAAGAATAGGGTCTTTTTTTCTCCAGAGTTCCTCCTCACCCCGACTACGGTAGGGACAAGAATCGCTCTTGCTATGGCCGTTCTCGCGGTAGGTGAAAACCTCCAGGAAATAGGGCCGACCGGTACTTTGGATACTCTTGACGGCCTCTTTCGCCCTCAAGAACACATCCTCCACATCGTTCCCGTCGGCGGTTGCATAAGGGATGCGGTACCCCTCGCTACGTCGTGCGATGTGGTCGGTGGCAACTGCATTCCTGACGCTTGCGCTCATGCCATAGCCATTGTTCTCCAGATAGAAGAGGATGGGAATGTCCCATACGCTTGCAAGGTTCATGCACTCATGCATCGTTCCCCTGCTTGTTGCTCCATCACCGAAAATGGCCACCGCGATGGAAGTTGATCTCTGCTTCTTAAGCGCCAAGGCAAGACCGAGCGCTATGGGGATGCCACTACCCACAACAGCGCTGGATCCTGCATTCCAATGGGTTGTGTCCGTCATGTGCATCGACCCGCCCATTCCCTTGCAGATGCCTTCCCGGGAACCCCACATCTCGCTGAACATGGATTTTATGTCGGTTCCCCGGCAAATGGTATGGCCGTGGTGGCGGTGGGTAGGAACGATCCAGTCACCCTCGCGCAAGGCGAGCGAAAGACCTTCCTGAGCCGCCTCCTGGCCTATGGAGAGATGGGTCGTGCCATGCATGGCCCCCTCTTGGAAATATGCTTGCAAGCGCTCCTCGAAATGGCGTGAGCACTCCATCATATACAAGGCCGTCCTAGCCTCGTTCTTTGTAAAAACCATCTCTTCTCCTTTGGCCCGATGTGCAGTCAGGCCTCCGTTGACGCTTGCGCACCTCGATGGGCAATCTCCGCCTATTGGCGGACATATACCTTATCGATTGCTCCGACATAGAGCGTATGCCAATCCTTGTCGGAGTAGATTTCCCCTAGGATATCCTCCGGCATGGCAAAATGGTCCGGAACCATGTCGGTCTTCCCGATTTTCTTGCAAGCGAAGACCAGATTGGCCTCTTCGAAGGAGACATATTCGTCACCCAGGAGCTTGGGAACAAGAGCGCTGGCCTTCACCTTGTCTTCATCCCTACCGCTATGGGAACCCAGGTATGCGAGCGCTTTTTGCTGCTGCTCGGGGAAAAAACTACAGGTAAAAGTGTTTCCATCCTCAAGGAACTCATGGGTGTAGCGGCTCCTGCGGACAAAGAGGAACATCACGTTCTTCCCCCAAAGGACACCCATACCACCCCAGCTCGCCGTCATAGTGTTCCACCCTTTTCCGCTCTTTGCGGTAATCAGCATTCCTTCCTTACCGATGGTGGCAAAG
>CAVESN010000002.1:24257-37978 GCA_963618365.1 Bacteroides uniformis | reverse complement strand
GGGATCAAGTTCAAGAGAATCAACGGGAATCTCCACTAACATATGAGGCCTCCTCTTAAGACAAAATCAGATATTCACCCATCGCCGTGCAAAGCGGGAGAGTGATGACACACAGCATGGTGCTTAGGGCGATGGAGAGACTGGAATAGGTGTAATCCTTGTGATACATCAACGCAAAGTTGGTTGAAGCCATTCCCACAGGGCATGCGGCGACGATAAGGAGAATGAGCGAAATCACCTCTAGCACCGGATGGAATGACAAAAGTGGCTTGCAGAGGAACAGGATCAAGAGCATCAGCATGGGCACGATGACAAGACGGAGCAAAACAAGTCGGGCAATCCTTGACAGAGGAAGAGATTGCATATGCCCGCCCAGACCTGCGAAAGAGATGCCGAGCACCACCATGGAAAGAGTGGTGTTCAGGCTTGCAAACTGGTGCACGGCACTAGCAAGCACGTACGGCAGCTGCCAAGGACTGAGAAAGAGCAATATGGAGAAAGCGCTGGCAATTACCACCGGCTTGGTCACTATCGCCTTGAGGGAGAATGTGCGCGTCATCAGATACTGGCCGTGGATCCAGAGGAAGACGTTGAACGTCAGGATATAGACCATCAGGTAGAAGACAGCCTCCTCTCCGAGCACTGCGTTGACAATAGGGATGCCGATATATCCGGCATTGGAGTAGACGATGGCCATCTTGTCCATGGAGAGGCGCTTGTCATCCTCCTCGCTCTTTGGTTTTCCGAAAAGAAAGGAAGAGAAAAGTATCCAAAGAAGGAAAGAGAGCACCGAAAGCAGCAGCATGATAAGGAAGAGAATGAGCTTCTCCGGGTCAAACGGAATATTGTAGGAATCAATGATCATGCAGGAAGTGACCACATACAGAAGCAAATAGGAGAGAAACGATCCCTCCCTCTCTCCGAAATGCTTCCAACGGGAAAAGATTAGAGCGACAACGCAGATCACCGTCATGACAAGCAATTGCCTGAATACAAGATATGCCATGTCCCCCATTGTTCAAAAAGCGGCCATTCCTGTCCAGTCGTTCACATTGACAGAACACTCAGTTTTCGGTTATGCCATACTTATTCGTTACAGATTGCTTGTTTATAGAGAGGAGTTTACATGACCGCATCTCTCACGATCCCCGCTTTGACCGAGGATCTCAAAGGCGTCCTCATCGATGCCGACACCATCCGCAAGCGGGTCGCAGAACTGGCCCGCCAAATCGACGAAGACTATGCAGGAAACGAAGAGCTTTTGGTGGTGGGGGTCCTCAAGGGGGCTTTCATCTTCACAAGCGACCTGACCCGCGCCCTTACACGGGAGCATGTAGTCGATTTCATCGCGCTCTCCTCCTATTCGGGAGACAGGAGCACCGGCAATGTAAGGCTCCTCATGGACACCCGCCAGAACATGGAGCACAAGCACGTGCTGATCGTGGAGGACATCCTGGACTCGGGCCACACGCTGGACTACCTGATCCGCACCTTCAAGACTCGTGGCCCACTCTCCGTGAAGACTGCAGTCCTTCTCGACAAGCCGGAACGCCACGTCGTCCCTGTGCACATCGACTATTGCGGCTTCACCATCCCCGATGTGTGGGTTGTCGGCTATGGACTGGACTACAACGAGAAACATCGCACCCTTCCCTACATCGCAGAGATGTATCCTCAGAAATAAGGAAACACCATGGACATGGAAAAGTACTACGTCAGCTACGAATCGGTTCACAAATTGGTCAAGGATCTGGCAGAGAGAGTGGAAAAAAGTGGCTATAAGCCTGATGTGATTGTCGCCATCGGAAGCGGTGGATTTATTCCTGCGCGCATTCTGAAGACCTTCATCAAGCTGCCCATTTACGCTGTCGGAATCTCCTACTATGGCACAAACCGATCCCATGCCGACCATCCCCACAAAATTCAATGGATTGACGAAGTCCAAGCCCAGCTTGCAGGAAAGAAGATTCTTCTGATTGACGAGGTTGATGACACCCGCGCAACGCTGGGATACTGTGTCGGAGAACTGCTCAAGTACCAGCCGGAGGAAGTTGCCGTGCTGGTGCTGCACAACAAGCTCAAGAAGAAGGATGTCGAGATGCCATCCGAAGTCAAACGCTATTTCTCCGGCGAGGATATTCCCGACATTTGGATCGGATACCCCTGGGATGCCAAGGATATCGACGAGCATAACAAGAAAGAACAGGAGCAGCGCGCTCAGGAGGCAAAAGTATGAGTGTCATTTCTGTGATTGGAGCACAATCGGGAGATGAAGGGAAAGGCCGCATCGTCGACTATATCGCCCAAAAATGCCAGCTTGCCATCCGCTATCAGGGTGGAGACAATGCAGGACACACGGTAGTCAATGAGAAGGGTAAGTTTGGCCTCCACATCATTCCCAGTGGCATCTTCAACCCGAACACCATCAACATCGTTGATGCGGGTGCGGTGGTCAATCTGGATCGCATGCATGACGAGATCGCCAATCTGGAGGCGAAAGGTGTCGACACCAAGAATCTCTTCATCGACACCCGAGCCCATCTGATCATGCCCTACCACAAGGCCCTCGATGGCGCCGAGGAGAACAAGCGCAGCCAAGCACAGAAAATCGGCACCACAAAATGTGGAATCGGCCCTTGCTACAGCGACAAGAGCGCCCGCAGCGGCCTCAGGGTGGGCGACCTTCTCGACCCTCAGTGGCTGAAGACGAGACTCGAGATGGTGCTTCCCCTGAAGAACCGGGAACTGGAGTACTACGGACTGGAGACCTTTACCGAAGAGGAGCTAATCAAGAAGTGCGACGCATGGAGAGAGGAATTCTCGGGCCGCATCAAGGATACGCTTCCCCTCGTGCGCAAGGCAATTTGCGAAGGAAAGGATGTCCTTCTGGAAGGACAGCTTGGCATCGCACGAGACCTTGACTGGGGCATCTACCCCTACACCACCAGCAGCAACCCCACCGCCGGTGGCGCATGCACGGGTGCAGGTATCGCACCGAACAGAATCGGTGAGGTAATCGGTGTTGCCAAAGCATACTCCACATGCGTCGGAGGCGGCCCCTATCCCACCGAATTGTTCGACGAGGAGGGGGAGAAACTCCGCACCATCGGAGGGGAATTCGGCGTGACCACTGGAAGACCGCGGCGCTGCGGATGGTTTGATGCAGTCGCAGTGGAATACGGCGCATGGATCAACGGCTTCACCGCAATCGCACTAACGAAGATGGACGTGCTGGACACCTTCGAGAAGATCAAGGTTTGCGTTGCCTACGAAGTTGACGGGAAACGGGTCACCGAGCTTCCCGACACCCTTGGCCAGTCAAAAGCAAAGCCGATCTACGAAACCTTCGACGGATGGATGTGCGACACCACAGCCTGCCGCAAGTGGGAGGACCTCCCCAAGAAGGCCCAGGAGTATGTACTTGCACTCGAGTCCTATTGCAAGGCTCCCATCAAGTTCATCTCCGTGGGACCGGAACGCAACCAGATCATCATCCGCTAACGCTAAGATTTCCCATCAGGCCGCTTTCCCAAGGAAGGCGGCTTTCTTTTTAATTCTTGAACCATGCGCTTTATTGCAATTTTACCAGTTGGCTACTTTGCGCTTTGTCCCTATTTTATGGCTTTTCGCAATCAGATATCCCCCTATCGCTCAACCTACCCGCAATTAAGCTCAAGCCTCACTTCTCCTTCTCCACAAGCAGGTGCCGGATGAGTCCTATCGCCATGCCAACCAAAGCAGGAACAACCCAGCCCAAGCCATAGGAGAAGAGAGGAAGATAGCTCCTTGCTCCATTAACAAGCGAATGGAAAAGGGGGTTCTTTAAACCATCAGGCAATGCGGCAATGAAATCGAACAATGCGGCGACAAAGGTGAAGGATGTGATGCACAGTGATGTGGCGTGGTCCAACTTGCAGAACCTGGAGAGAAGCGTAATCAGAATCAAGGTCATGGCAAGCGGATAAAGGAACATGAGCACAGGGATTGAGAGGCTGATGATGGAAGAGAGTCCGAAATTGGCGAAGAGGAAGGTGACCGAGCAGAAGATGAGCGCCCAAGCATGATAGCCCAAACCAGCTTTCGGGAACATCTTCTCGAAAGCCTCCGAGCAGCTGGTGATAAGTCCCACGGCTGTCTTCAGGCAGCAAAGGCAGACGGTGAGGGCGAGAAGCATCGAGCCGAAGCCCGGATAGTAGTAGCGGGAAATCATGCCAAGAGCGGCTCCGCCATTGGGAGCTATTTCCATGACTCCCCTGCTTTGCGCACCCATCATCGTGATCGCGACATAGATCACCCCCATCCCCAAGCAGCCGAACACACCCGCCTTAACCGTGCAGGAAGCCACATGCTCGGGATCCTTCACACCAATACCCCTAATAGCATTGACCACAACGATGCCGAACGCAAGACCGGCAAGCGCATCCATCGTATTGTACCCCTCCAAAAATCCCTTTGCCATGGCCTTTGCGGCATAGTCACCCTCGGGAGCGACAGAGGCAATGGATGAGGCAGGATGGGTCAACGCGGTAAGCAAAAGCACACCTATCGTCACCAGAAACAGAGGATTGAGCACCTTCCCCACCCAGGTGAGAATCTTCGTCGGCTTGAAAGAGAAGAAGAGCATGGCAAGAAAGAAGAGGAAGGAGAAGAGAAACAGAGCCATCCTGGCATTCGCATTTCTAGAGAGCAACGGCACGACTCCCACTTCGAAGGGAACGGTGACGCAACGGGGAATCGCGAAGAAGGGACCGATGGTCAGATAGAGCAGGCAGCTGAAGAAGATTCCATAATGGCGGCCCACCTTGCTGGAGGCTAGCTCCAGCACACCCTCGCTCTGGCTGAGGCCAAGGGAGACCACTGCAAGCAGCGGGAGCCCCACCCCGGTAAAGAGGAATCCTGCGAGGGCAGGCCAGATTTCCCTTCCCGCCTCCTGCCCCATCAGAACCGGAAAAATCAGATTGCCGGCCCCAAAGAAGAGTCCGAACAGCATGCTTGCCAAAGAGATGTACTCACGAGCGCTAAGTTTTTGCTTCATCACTTGTTCCTTTTTCATTTGCCCATAATAGCACTGGCGCTAAAAACAATCTTTCCCTAAAAGTTTCCTATGAAGAAACTATTGACCAATAATATTTCTTGAGAGTAGATTTTTACGGAAACAAAAGGGAAAGTCAAACCCAAATGGTGGGAAACGAAGAGTGAGAGTATAGTTATACGAAACTTTGGGGGAGCCATGGGAAGCCTCAGCCATATCATTGGAGAAAGGATACGCACCTTCCGAAAGGAACAAGGAATCACCTTGCAGGAACTGGCCGACAAGATCTACAAGAGCCGAGCGACTGTCAGCAAGTATGAGAGCGGGGAGATTGTCCTTGACGTGGAAACCCTCGCCGCCATCAGCGCCGTCCTCCATGTCCCGCTCTCACAGCTGGGAGAACCTCCTGTCCTGGAGAGAGTGGAGCAATCACCCCATACGGTCAACACCGGCTCCTTCTTCCAGGCGGATCGCATGTACTTCTACTTCTTCGATGGCAGGTACAACAGACTGAAGGACGGCATCATCGACATCAACCGCTCAAGCGGAAACCAGGGGATGTGCGACGCGACCCTCTCCATCAGCGCAGTGACCCAGACAGGGCGCAACAGCATGCTCTACTACACAGGGAAGATCATGTACAGCGACATGCTGATCCGGTTCACTTTCACCAACAAATACAATGCGCTGGAAGAGGCCTTGCTCTACATCTTCAATCCGCTGGAGGTTCGGGATGTGACGACGGGGATTCTCTGCAGCATATCCTCCGCCGACCTTTGCCCTTGCGCCATCAAATGCCTCATCACCCTGAACCCCCAGAAACCCACGGAGGAGTGGAAGGAGCAGCTATTGCTGACCAAGACGGAGATGCAGCGCTGGAAGAGGGCGAACATGTGGATTATCGACAACCGAAGTGAAAAGGGTTGACTGAAAGCGCCTGTTGGGGTTAGGTATCCAAGAAAGCACACCTGGTGTGCCGTCCATCTCAAGTCAGGAGGTTTTGCCATGTGTCCAAAACCACGACTTGCCCTGTTGGCATTGGCCGCTCTGCTTCCCTTCGTCTCCTGCGGCCGGGGCAGCAGCCCCGTGGAAGACCGAAGCGAGAAAGACAAGAAGCTCTTCATCTACAACTGGTCCTACTACACTCCCGAGGGTGTCATTGAGGCGTTCGAGAAACAATACGGATGCACCGTCATCCTCGACTACTTCGCCTCAAACGAGGAGATGTACGCGAAGATGAAGGCATCCGGCTCCGGTAGCGGCTACGACCTTGTCATCCCCTCCGGAGACTATGTCTCGATTATGATGATGCAAGGGATGCTTGAGCCGATAGACCTAGAGCGCTTTCCCAACCAGAAGTACATAACCCCCTTGGCGAGGGAGAAGGCCACCTATGACCATACCATGGCCTACAGCGTCCCCTATTTCATGGGTGCCGCAGGAATCGCCGTCAACAAGAAACAGACCACAGACTATGCCAGAGACTGGTCCATTTTCTCGGACACGCGCCTCAAGGGAAGAATGTGCATGATGGACGACATGCGGGAGGTGCTTGGCGATGCCTTAAAGCATCTTGGCTATTCGGTCAACACAAAGGATTCCGGACAGCTGGAGGAAGCACGGCGCCTGGTGAACGACAAGTGGAAGCCGAACTTGACCAAGTTCGACGCCGAGGGGTATGCGAAAAGCTTCCAGCAAGGTGAGTTCTTTGTCGTGCAGGGGTATGCAGAGGGAGTCTTCGAGGAAATCCCGGAAGAAAAATGGGACGACGTCGACTTCTTCATTCCCTCCGAGGGGGGACCCATGTACATCGACAACTTCTGCATCCCCAAGGGTGCAAGACACTACGACCTTGCCATGAAGTTCATCAACTTCTTCCATGAACCGGAGAACTACGCCCAATTTTTGGATCGGTTCCATTTCCCCGGCAGCGTCAACCTCGAGGCGGAAAAGTATCGGACCACCGAACCCTTCTACACAGTCGACCAGCTCACTTCCTGCGAGCTGAAGGAGGACCTTGGAAAGACTATCTACGACTACAACAACGCATGGGAGGCAATCCGCTACAACGAGTAGCACTCTCTTAAACGATTTGGTACACTGTCCGCACCAGGAGGCACTATGGCCACGTTTACCCATGACACCTTTATCTCTCCTCTCTCTTGGCGCTACGGCAGCAAGGAGATGAGGGAGATCTTCAGCGAGAAACACCGCAGGATTCTCTTCCGCAAGGTATGGATCGCGCTTGCCCAGACCGAATGCGAGGCAGGGCTGGTCAAGGAGAGCCAGGTTGCCGAGCTCAAAGAGCACGCCGAGGAGGTCGATATCGAGACTGCCGCAAAGTGGGAGGCGGAGCTCCATCACGACCTCATGGCGGAAATAAAGACCTATGCAGCCCAATGCCCCACAGGGGGTGCCATCATCCACCTCGGGGCGACCAGCATGGATATAGAGGACAACGCCGATGCAATCAGGCTCAAGGAGGCAAGCGAGCTCCTTATCAGCAAAGTCGAACAGCTTCTCAAGCTATTCATTGAGAAAATGGATCACTACAAAGATGTTCCATGCATGGCATTCACCCATATCCAACCAGCAGAACCCACAACGATAGGCTATCGTTTTGCCATCACGGCCCAAGATTTGACGGAAGACCTCATCGCTCTACAACGAATGAAAAACGGGATTCGCGGCAAAGGAATGAAGGGAGCGGTGGGAACATCCGCAAGCTATGTCGAGCTTCTGAGGAGCACGAAGATGGACGCACAGGAGATGGAGAGCCGAATCATGGCACGACTTGGCATCCCCGCATTCACCGCAGCCACACAAGTCTATCCCCGCAAGCAGGATCTCCTCTTCGGTGAGGCAATCATGAACCTCGCCACCACGCTCAGCAAGTTCTCGCTCGACTTCAGGCTTTTGATGTCTCCCACGGTAGGAGAATGGTCGGAACCCTTCGGCGCGAAGCAGGTGGGCTCCAGCGCCATGCCATTCAAGCGCAATCCCATCAACAACGAGAAGATTGACAGTCTCGCCCGCTATGTGCAGAGCCTGGTGGGAGCATTATGGCAGAACAACTCGGCGATGATCCTGGAACGGACACTGGACGATTCGGCCAACCGGCGCATGATCATCCCCTCACTTGCGATTGTCTGCGATGAGATGGTGGAAACAGCAACCAAGCTCCTGAAAGGAATGGTGATTCACCAGGGCGCAATCGAGAGGAACATGCAAACCTATGGCATCTTCGCATCCACAGAGAGGCTCCTGATGGAACTGGGACGCCTTGGCGCGGACAGGCAGGAGATGCATGAGGTGATCCGGGAAAACTCGCTCAAGGCATGGCAGGCGGTGATGGAAGGGAAAACCAACCCACTCGCACTGCTTCTGGAAAGCGACAGACGGATCCTCAAGTACATGACAGCGAAGCAAATCTCCTCGTTCCTTGACGCATCCTCCTATGTGGGACTAGCGCCAAAGCGTACCGAAAAAATCATTGCTCTTGCGAAAAAGGCGTTAGGATACAAGGCACACGAACGGCAAGAGGAGTGACATCCTCATGGCTTTTCCCACCAGGCAGGAAAAAACGCCATGACAAGACTGCTTTTCCGAGGGGAAACCGCCCCACCCCCCAACGAGCGTCAAAGGGATGCGCCATACCTTTCCTGTCCTCACAGGAGCGCTTCACGCGAACATTTCCCTGAAAAGGGCGAGAAACTTCCCCTTGTCTCCACTTGCAGAGCCCTGATAAAGCGGGGCTCTCCCACCACCCTTACCGGAAAACGGGGCAAGAAGACGGGTACGGATGAGGTTGAAGTCAAACTCCCGGTAAGTGCCGGACAATACAATCAGCCACTTGAATCCGTCTCCTTCACTTTTCACTGCGAGAAGTGCCCGGCTCCCAGCGGAGTCAACCGCCTGTGCGAGATCTTTGATGCCATAAGGTTTGGAGGAGATGTCAAGGGTGAGCACTCCCGCAGGGAGGTTTTGCCAATCCGCCTGCGCGATGCACTTGCGTAAGCGGGCCACCTCGCTTTTGAGCGCATGGCATGTTTCATAGGTTTCCCTCGCTACGTCGAGAAGCGTATCGCTTTGCGCGCTGAAGAGAGCATGCAACTGGCCGAGAAGAATCCGGCTGGCGCGAATCTCCTCAAGCGCGCTCTTCGAGACACGGAAAAGCAGCCGTGCATGGGAGCGTATCTTCTCCTGCCCCACATATTGGACAAGCTCCACCTCCCGGGTGGATGCCACATGAAGCCCGCCACAGGCAATCTCGTCCACTCCTTCCACCACCACAAGCCGGATATCGTCCCCTGAGACCTTCAGGGAGCGCCTCAACCCACGCTTAAGCGCCTCGCTTCTTGTCAATTTCTCGTAGCGGATTCGATGCCCCTCCCTGATCGCTCGGTTGACATCATCCTCGACTCCAAGGCAGACACTCTCCTGCACGTCCTCCCTATCACACTCCACAGTGAGAATGGAAAGACCCTGATGGACGGAAAGGGTGCCGATATGGTACCGGGAATAAAGGATGCCGCTAATCATATGCTGGGCGGTATGCACTTTCATAAAAGTGTAGCGCCAGGACCAGTCAAGAAAAAGGTGCACAGTATCTCCCACGCGGAAGGTGGGAGCATCCACACGGTGCACGATCATGCCATCCTCACCTTTCTGTGTATCAAGGATATGGCTATTCCCGATCATCCCGCGGTCCCCGCTCTGTCCTCCCCCTTCGGGGTAGCATATGGTGCGGTCAAGGTACACATCATTTCCCTCGATGGCAACAACCTTGACATCCATCTCCCTTCTATACGGATCCTCGTAATAGCATTGCTCAGTTCCCATGCTTCTTCCTCTCCCTTAGTCGGCTCCACTTCTCCTCCCCAGGAGGAAGATGCACCTTCGCCACCGGAAGGTGGATATGGAATTTTACTGCCAGCATGCGCAGCATGACCACAACGACGGTGCATACCAGAAAGTTGACAAACGGGGGAATGGATGTTGCCTCAAGAAGCAGATAGACGATACCACCGAGCAAACTTGCCGTAGCGTAGAAGTCGCTTGTCAGCACAACAGGAACCGACTTGCTCATGATGTCACGGATCACTCCTCCCCCCACCGCGCTGAAGATGCCGCAGACCACCTGCCCCACCGGCCCGATCCCATAGGAGGCCCCCTTTGCCATGCCGATGGCGGTGAAAACCCCAAGCCCCAGCGCGTCGCAATAGATGATGAGGTTCCAGCGATGGATGACTTTCGATGCGCAGAAGAAAACGACCATGCCGGTCAATGCGCTTGCGAAGATATAGGTGCCATTGGTGAAAGCAGTCACCGGAGTGCAGCCGATCAGCATGTCGCGGAGCATCCCGCCCCCACAACCGACCGTGCAGGCAAAAACCACCACGCCAAGGAAATCCAGCTTGCGGCGTACTCCTTTGATGGCGCCGGTGATGGCGAAGATAATGGTGCCGAACAAGTCAAAGGCGTAGATGATATTCTGAGTAATATCCATACGGGGTATGCTAGCAAAACACTCCCCCTTGTCCAAGGGCGTGTTTGTTTCTATCTTAGTCAAAAGAGGCAACTATGGGATTGATCAAATCAGCATGGGAGATCGCCTTGGAGAAGACCAAAGAGATCCAAGTCGACCCCCTTAAGATAGCGCATGACGAGCAAGTGCAAGCGGGAAGAAAAGTGGCGGCAGCCTTTCTCTCCGACACGGAAAAGGATTCCCGCATGGTCAAGGAAGAAATGGAGAAAGTTCCCGAAGGGGACAAAATGGCATTTTCCGAAGGGATACTGGCGGTCATACTGGACAACCTCACTCTTCCCCAGTCAAAGGATTTTCACGCATCCTTGCACCGACTGGAAGAGCTTGCGCTCGTGCTTGAAAACACGGCACTGACACAAGGCTTGGCACAAATCGGACAGCTCTTTGACCAATACATCTCCCAGAAGGATGCGGTGGTCGAGCAGGCAAAAGCGCAATATGCCCCGCTTCTCGAACAAAAGATCGCCAAGCTGCGCCAGCAATACGGACAGGAAATCAACCTCCAGCCCGAGCAGGATGCGGACTTTCTCAAGATGCTTGACGGCACATTGAAGCAAATGGACGCCCAATACAATACCGCCATCACCCGCTTCAAGCAGCAGGTCAAAGCACTCTTTCAGTTCTGACCAACAGAAGGAGATTCGCTCCTCCCGGCAACGCCTTAGAAGCCGCATGCCACTTTCAGGCCTGCGACCGCTTTCATGTCGCCATCAGCCAGCCTGAAGACCGCTGCCGCTTCCATGCCGAATTGCATGGAAGGCGCGGTTGTCGCAAACAAGGGGAGGCGACTTCCCAAAGGCACCAGGCAGGAGAGACCCAATAGCTCGGAGAAGATTACCGGCTTCTGTTCAAACAAAACCCCACCATCCCCGGTTATTGGCTGCACCCAACCGAAAAACCAAGTCTTGTCACAATGCCATAGGGCGGGAACGAATCTACCCACTTGCCATTCATGGCACAACGAGTTCCCATTGAGCAAGCGCAAAGGCAAAAGCCAGTTTCATGGTCACATATTTCGCAGATTATTGCCCACACCATGACCATTACAAGATTTTTCACCAGCCCTTGATGAACTCCGTAAAATCTGTTAGATTCTAGGTACTTCAAGGTGCAGTACCCAAGCGGTTAGGGAACAGTCTGCAAAACTGTCATACACTGGTTCGAGTCCAGCCTGCACCTCACATCGGCATAGCGTTTGGCTATGCCTTTTTATTTGGCTAACGTCACGCTCTTCATGCCCACATTGTCCCACATGGCCATGCCAGATTCAGACAACCCCGATAAAAAAGAAGTTCCCCTCACAACAAGAAATTATGAGGGGAGAAATGATAGGATGCGTATCCACTCAAAGACGAGTAGAGGTTCCATCACTGCATTGGATTATAGTCAAATTATTACTACCGCTATACCATCCAGAACCCAGTGTCAATGCAGTATAATCTTCCCACTGTGCCACAGTTCCACCAAAGTAGATTGTAGTTAGGCTGGTACAGGCTGCAAATCCACTATTACCAATACTTTTGATACCTTGTGGTAGATGGACCTTCGTTATATTTGTAGCACCATTGAAAGCATTTGCAGCAACTCCTACCACGTTTGCAGTTTGAGTTCCATTCGAGTATTTACTTGCCACATACACTTCTGTAGCTGTGCAACTTCCTTTAGATACTTCAAAGCCGCTCTTTGCCGAATTATACGTGTAAGTCAAGCCTGATGATGCGCTTATCCACTTGGCATAGACTTTTGTGTCTGCGGTTATCTCACTCTCGAAATTGAATGAAGTATCACCTCCGTTTTCTGTCACCCACTTGTCGAACAGACAATTAGTCTTGGCTGGATTTGTGCCAGGTCTTGAAGCCTTGCCACCTTTCTCGATAGTTTGTGAAGTTACAGCGTCCGCACCGTCTCCTGTAATGAATGTAACTGTGAAATCTGTTGATGCCGTATCGTCGGTACTCACCTCAGCTTCTCCATCACTACATACAACCTTAGTCAACAGCGTGCTCCCGGAAGCCCACCCGTCACCCTTAGCAATTGCGTCCCATTCTTGCTTGGTTCCACCATAGTAGATGGCAGTTAGGGCAGCACAACTCTTGAATGCATTAGCGCCAATCGATGTTATGCTCTGCGGGAGATAGACAGTCTCCAAGCTTGAAGAACTTGCAAATCCGCTCTCTTTGATTGCAACTACAGAATAGACTTTTGACTCATATGTTGCTCTGCCAGGGATATAGAGCATTTTGTCAGTGAAGTTATCTTTTTTGACAGAAAGTTGGTTGTTATCTTCACTATACAATACTGCCTTTGTGGCATCCGTCCAATTAGCATACACTGTCGTGTCTTTTGTTATCGCTTGGGTGAAATCAAATGAATCGTCACCCTCATTTTCTGTTACCCAACCAAGGAATGCGTAATCGGCCTTAGTTGGATCTTTTGCAGGCCTTGTAGCAGTTTGACCTTCCACGACAGTTTGCGGATCTACGGTGTCTGCCCCGTCCCCAGTGCTGAAAGCAACTGTGTACGTTGTTGTCGAACCTGAGTCTGAGTCGTCATCGCATGCAACGAAAAATGTTGCGATTGAGAAAGCCAACAAGATTAAGCAAATGCGCCTAACCAGCGAGGAGCACCCCCCCCGTATGCATTTCTAAATTCCATATACATCTCCTTTGTATATCTAATTTAGGCTAAGCGTACTCATTCCATCCTGAATAATCAATGGATAGGGCTATTGCATGCAGGACAAACGGAGGGAAAAGCAGCATTTCAGCCCCAACAACTCACAACAGATGGGTTGATACGATTTTGCGGCAGGAAGTACGTAAAACGCCTGTCGGCTATGGCCTTCTTATTTGTCCGCGGGTGATTTCAATCCTAGGAAGGAT
This sequence comes from Bacteroides uniformis, assembly GCA_963618365.1. GTDB lineage: Bacteria > Spirochaetota > Spirochaetia > Sphaerochaetales > Sphaerochaetaceae > RUG023. Next base: position 24,516 of record CAVESN010000002.1, on the reverse strand, counting down.
ATCCTCGATTTCCCCACGTGTGGCGAGATGGTCGGAGAATGCGGTGGCTGTGCCAGCGGCGGCACCCCAGGTAAGTGCTCCCTCTTCGGTGTGCTCCTTCTCCCAGCCGTAGAGAAATCCTGCGACCATGGAATCCCCACTGCCTATCGTGTCCACCACCTTTCCCTTCGGTGCATTGGAAGCCAAATAGGAATCACCCTCCCCCACAAGAACGGCACCTTCCCCGCCCCTGCTGACAAGCACATGACGTGCTCCCTTC
>CAVESN010000002.1:0-24247 GCA_963618365.1 Bacteroides uniformis | reverse complement strand
TTTTCCGTACCATGCGGCATCATCGGCGCTCGTGATGGAGACAGAGAAGAGCTCCCCGAGCTCCTTCTCGTTCGGTTTGACAAGGAAAGGTTGGCTTGGAAGCACATCCAATAGGCTTTTTCCCGTAGTGTCGACCACAAAACGGATTCCCTTTCCCTGCATCTTCTCCATCACATCCGCATACCAGGAAGCGGGAAGTCCGTTTGCAAGGCTCCCGGAAAGGACTAGCGTGTCACCTTCCTGCAAAACAGCCAACTTCTTAAGAAGCGCCACGCTATCGCGCTCGGAAACCAATGGCCCATCGCCGTTGATCTCCGTCTCCTGGGATGCATGCACCTTCACGTTGATGCGACTCATGCCATCCCGCACCCAAACAGGAGAGAAGCAGAGATTCTCCTCTTCTGCCATCGAGAGGAGCATCTTTCCCGTCCTGCCTGCGACAAACCCGTAGGCGGTGGAAGCTTGTCCCAGGTGGGCAAGCACGCAGGAGACGTTGATTCCCTTCCCTCCGAGGCGGACCGACGTCCCCTTCGCCCGAAGTGGCATGCCCGGCTTCAGGTCGCAAGGAAGCGACATATGGTAATCAAGCGAAGGGTTGCAGGTCACAGTCGCTATCATGTTTCCTCCGAATCACAGGATATGGATGCGCATGCGCTCGAAATAGGCGCGCGTCCCGTCATCCATCGTGTCATCGCTGATAATGGTGTCGATCTGGGAGGCTGAAGCGAACGAGAAGGTGTTGGAAACCCCCACCTTCGATCCATCCATCAAAAGCACCACCCGCTCGCTGTGGGCGATAACTGCCCGCTTGAGGGCGCTCTCCTCGCTGGAACCGCAGGTGAATCCGCTCTCCTCCATGAATCCGGTTACTCCCATGAATGCAACATCGAAATGGAGCCGGGAAACCATCTCGCAGCAATCGGAACCTGCCAGGCTCAGGCTTGGCACATCCAGCGTTCCTCCAATCACATGGACGGTAAGATTCTCCCTCGCAGAGAGTGCCATGGCTCCCGGGAGCCCCGTGGTGAACAACTCGCAGGGAATCTCGGGAAAAATGTTCGCGAACTCGGTGAGCGTGGAACCGGAATCAAGGTAGATGGCGCTGTTGGATGTGATCAGGCTTGCAGCCTTCCTGGCAATAAGCCGCTTGCCTTCCACGTTTCTCACGGCACGCTTGTGGAACAAGTCGTCGGTGCCGATGACACGCTGGACAGATTTCGCACCCCCATGCACGCGTACAATCAACCGCTGCTCGTCCAAAGCCTTCAGGTCGCTGCGCAGCGTCATCTCTGAAACTCCAGGGAAACGGCTTTTCAAGAGGGAAAAGCTGACTGCCCCCTGCCCATTGACCAACTCTACAATCTGGTTCCGTCGTTCTTTCATCCCATTTCCATCTTACCATACTTTTGATTCAAAAACCATTCCTTTCATTTCAAAATAATACGGAGGGTGGTTTCCAAATCGGAGCAATGCAGGGGAAAGCGATCTAGCAGCCCTTTGCGATGGGTATTCGCCATCACATACCCATGCCCGACAGCATCCAGCATCGGAATGTCATTGTCGTAATCGCCAAACGCATAGGCCTGCTCCCGGGGAATGTGGAAATGGTCCAGGAACCTATGCACTCCTTCCCCTTTGTCGGACAAGGCCCCGTCGACCAGTCCCGGTCCACCGAGAGCCCAATGGATGGTTCCCTGCCAGCGTCTCTTCAGCTCTTCAAGGGGAATCTGCTCGCCTAGGGGAAACTGGAGCGTGCATTCGCACACCCTCCCCTCCGGCAACTGCGCTATGTCGTCAATCGGCTTTGGCTTGGTGTGCTGTTTTTCCAGAAGCGCCTCTGTGGAGGGGAGCAAAGGGCCAAGAGTGTAAATCCCCTCAGGTACGGAAAAGAGCACGGAACTTTGAAAGAGGTGTGCGACGAGAGCAATCTGCTTGAGTGTCTGAAAGTCCAGGCACAAGGAAGGAATCACCTCCTCCCCTCCATAAAAAAGGCAAGCTCCGCTCGAAGTGCTGAAGTAGACCTCATTCTCCAAGCTCGGGAAAGTGAGCCTCGCAGATTCGTATTCCCGTCCCGTACATATGCATACAAGCCACCCTCTCCCGACAGCCAGGGAAAGCGCATCCAGCACACCCTTTTTGGCATGCTCCTTCCCGTAAGGGACCAAGGTCCCGTCGATATCGCAGAAAATGGCGCCCTTCATCACTTCTCCTCTTGGCCGCACATGGTTCTCACTACCGGCGCGATGGCACGGGCAAGAGCCATATGGCCCTCGGCCTCCATATGCACTTGGTCCGCATCGCTCGGACGAGCGACCTTGGAAGCATCAAGGAAGGCGCATCCATACTCCTTTGCCACCTTCTCCAAGAAGGGAGTCACCTCATGGCTCAAGCGGATGGAATGCTCGTCGAAAGCACCAAACGGGCAGCGCGAGAGATCCTCTCCGATATGGATCGGGCTTACCACTAGGATTTTTGGCATTTGATACCATGCATCCCAGGGAAATTGCCGGACACACTTGATAAGTCGCTCCAGCCCCATCGATATTGTCTTCGGCGTCGTTTGGAATTGGGTTTTTGTATCATTGGTGCCGAGGCTGATAATCAGCACATCAATCGGCTTATGGGTCTTCAGTATGTAAGGCAGAGCTGTCAACCCGTTGCGATGCTCCTCAAACGGGTCATCATACACCATCTCCCTTCCCCCGAGTCCCTCCTCGACCACATAATATCCCTCTCCGAGCAAGCGCGAGAGCACTCTGGGCCACCGCACATCACCCGGATGGCGTCCCCCGTGGGGATTGGACCCGAATGTGTTGCTATCACCAAAACAGACTATTGTTTTTTCCATAGCGTTCATGATAGGTCCCCCAAAGCGCTTTTGGCAACCCGATACCAAGGAAGACCATATTCTGCTATGCTTTTCAAGGAGGCTGACGATGCGGCGAAGAACCATTTCCCTATTCCACATGTGCGTGTTGGTGGTGCTCTTCCTCTCTTTCGTCGTAGTCTGTTATTTGCTCTACGTCTCCGCAAAGAACCACAGGATTGCCGACAATCGGCCACTGGACATCGTGGGAACCCCCTCGGGTGAGATTCTCAAGCTAGGGAAAATCTACCGCTTGGCCGCATGGGACATCGGCTTTGCCTCCCAAACTCCCTCCTTCAGCAGCTACTTTGAAGAGGGGATGATGCAGGACGGAACGGCAACAAAAGGACGCTTTGTGAAGGCGCCGGAAAAGAGCATGGTGGAAAAGAACCTCGACGACATCATCTCCCAGACGAAAAGCCTGGACGCCAGCATCATCCTCCTCTCCGAGGTGGATGAGAAGGCTTCTCGCAGCCACCAGGTCAACCAAAAGGAATCCTTCATCCGAGCCATGGAGGGGTTCGAGTCGGTCTGGGCGAAGGAGATACACACCGCATATCTTCCCTGGCCGCTTACAGATCCGATTGGCGCCACCAACAGCGGACTAGTCACCCTGAGCCAGCACCCCATGGACCAGGCATGGAGGAAAAGCATCCCGGCCGAGGAAAACCTGTATGGCATCGACCCTTGCCTAAGCGTCTCCAGTCTTCCCATCGAAAACGGCAAGACGCTTTATGTGATCAACATCCACATGGGGGGAAAGCAGCAAGAAGCGCAATGGAGAAGCCTGGTCGACTTCATGTGCGAGGTCCAGGAAGCGGGAGACTATGCCATCTGTGGCGGAGACTTCGGGCCGTGCATCACCCCCACATCCTTCGCCTCCGGCCAAGAAGTTCCCACCTGGGCGAAAACGGGAAAGTTTCCACTGCCGGAAAACATGCAGCTGTGCTTCGACAAGGAAGTTCCCACCACCCGCTCGACAGACATTCCCTGGCGAGAGGGGATCACCTACACCACCATCACCGATGGCTTTGTCACCACCAGGGGAGTGCACGCCAAAGCAACGACGAAAGAGACAGATTTCGCCTGGAGCCACCACCAGCCTGTCATTCTGGATTTCATACTGGAGTGAAGATGACCAAATATTTCAACCGCTATCTGACCTGTCCCTTGTTCCGCTTGAAAGAGATGCGCTCTTTCAGCGAAGTCGCCATCCTGCTGGACCTGCATGAAGAGGAGTTTCGGGAGGGGACATGCATCCTTGAAAGGGGCATGGCAAGCAAGGAGGTCCTCATTGTCCTTGAAGGAAGCGTGGAGGAACTTGCAGGAGAGGCCATCCTTCGGGTGCTGGGAAAAAGCGAATGCTTTGCTTTGTCTTTGGCGCTTACCAAGAACCGAAGCCTGACCTCATGGCGAGCGAGAAAAAGGTGCGTGATAGGTTATGCACCCATCATCGCATTGCAAAAACAGCCAGAAATCATGGAGAACCTGCTACGGTTGATGGCAAGAGAAACAGAGGAAGCATCGCTACGCATGGCGCTTCTCTCCCAGAAAAGCACAAGGGAGAAGCTCTCATGGTTCCTGCAAGCGCAAAAGGAGCTCCATCACAGCTCCTCCTTCATCATCCCCCTCAAACGCAAGGAGCTCGCCCGCTTCATGGGAGTGACAAACACCTCCCTCTACCTTGAGGTGAAAAGGCTAAAGGAGGAAGGAAAGCTCAAGACCAAAGGTACGACCTGGAGCCTGTTATCGTAGCAATGTCGGTTCAGATGCCACGTCTACGATATCGAGCACCCAGTCGAACAAGCAGGACCGCACGCTCTCCTCGTCCATCTTGCCCTCGTATAGGGCGAGGTCTTCCCTGCGAGATCCGCCATAGGCGACTATCCTTGGTTCCCCGAACACCCCTTTGGTACCACGCTCCTCCTTTAGCTCCCTTAGCGGGCAACCCAGAGAAAGGGAAAGGGAGCGAAGGTCATCCTCCTCGAGGGAGACGACAAGGATCACTACTCCTTTCCTCCGCACAGTAACCGCCCATGGCACGTAGACAAGATCCTCTCCTCCCCGCATCCGAGGATTCTTATGGAGCGTAAGGAGAAGGTCGCCAGCGCGATAGCGGCATGGCATCACCCCGCTCTCCACATCAATCATCTGGTGCCACATCATGTCGACTTGTTTTGCATTCTCTTTCTCAATGACCATTGCTTTCTCCTTACACCCGCTCGAGCAAGTTCTCCACGGTCAAATCCCCTAGGCTCTCCACCCCTTCGTCCCGAACCGCTTTCGCTACCGCCTCCCCGGCAGTATCCTTATCATCGGGTCCCAGCGAATCCAGACCATAGAGCGCATTGGCCAACTGGAAAATTCTCAGATCCCCCAGAGGACGGGCAACCGTATAGGATCTCTTGTTGGTGGTAATCGGCTGGATGAAGCGCAGCGACTCCAGCAAGTCCAAAAAACCGTAGAGGCGGTACCCTGGGATGGCTAGCCGGCTCACCATCTCCGCGGTGGTGGTTCCTCCCTTTCCGTCCCGGAAATTAGATCCGATGAGCATCATGATGTTAATCCCGTCGGAAAGCTGCATCGCAGGACTTACCGGAAGCCCGCGGAACTCCTGCTCATCAGGACGGAACTGATGGACATAGGCGAACTCGACGCACCAAAGCGCTATCATCCAAATCACATAGACCCTGAACAGGATCAAGAAAACTGCCGCGAGAGAGCCATAGAGCACCGAATAGTTGGCGACCAAGCTGGTAAGTCCGCTCAGGATGGAATTGGAGACAAAAAAACCAATCGCCGCATAGAGCGCCGCAAGAAGGGAGGAGAGAAGGCGAACCTTCGTGCTTGGAACACACCGGATGATAAGGAACATGCCTAGGAAAAAGATGGAAAACCGGACACATCCCACCACCACCTTCATGGAAAAGAGTGTCTGAATCCGAAGCACTTTGCCATACCAGAGCATCTTTCCCTGCAGCGAGAGATACAAGCCTCCCAAAATCAAGGAGAGAGCGATAAATGTGGCGATATGGGTAAGCCGCTTGGAAAAAGACATCCTCATGGAGGTGTGGTAGATACGGTTGATCTCTATCCATATCTTGTTGAGCAGAAGCGTCATGGTCCAGAAGAAAGAGAGAAGGCCCACCACCCCGAGGCTCAATGCGTTACGGCTGTTGGTGGCGATCCAGTTGACAAACTGACTCGCTATCTCGCTCCCGAACGCTTCGCTCAGGGCACCCTCGAGAGAGGAGATGAAGGCGCTAAGCACACCGAATGCACCAAAGAAAGCCGAATAGAATGCGAATCCGGGAACGAGTGCCATCAACGTTGAATAGGTCAGGCTGCTTGCAGTGGAGAAGATGTTTTCCCTCATGCCGTTCTGATAGGCCAGCACCAGCAAATTGGCATGCAACCGGAGATTCAGCTTATTCATGTTCTTCGCGCTTCCATCCAATCAAGGAGATACTGCCAGGTCTGCTCCTTGTCCACTTCGCCCAGAAGTTCATGCCGCGCACCCTCAACCAGGAAAAGCGTCACATCTCTTATGCCCACGCCCTTGTAGAGCGCATAGACCTTGCGTACCCCTTTCGACCATCCACCTACGGGATCCTCGCTCCCGCTGATCACCAAAATGGGCAAATCATGTGCGATGGCAGATGCCTTTTTCCTGTCGTTCGCATACGCCACGCCAAAAAGGAGATCTCGGAAAAAGCTTGTCGTGCAAGTAAACCCGCATAGTGGATCCGCACGGTAGAGGTCGACCGCCTTGGAATCCCGCGTAAGCCAGTCACTGCTGGTCCTGGGATGGGGAATATGCCGTAAAAAGGAACCGAAGGAAAGCTTGGAAAGCTGGGGATCCGGCGTTTTAGGACCCATAAAGCGGATATGGGCCTGTGCAAGAAGGGAACCGAACTTGCCTACGATTCCTTTCCCCGCTCCACTACCCATGATGATGGCACCCCGGTAGATGCCGCTCTGACGCACCAAGATGCTCCGTGCCAAGAAAGAGCCCATGCTGTGCCCCAACAGGAAAAGAGGAATCGTTTTGGACTGCTCCTGGAGTATGATCCGGTCCAAGGCCATGGAGTCGGACATGATGCGATTCCATCCATCCTCCTGTGCGAAGAAACCGAAAGGCTTCTTCGCCTCCTTCGCAGTCAATCCGTGTCCGCGATGGTCCTGCGCATACACCTCATATCCCGCTTCTGCCAGAAACGAGGCGAACTGGTCATACCGGCCGCTATGTTCGGCCATGCCATGAAGAATATGGACGGCACCGACTTTCTCTCCCTCCGACCTCCAATATCGAAAAAAGATCCGAGCCCCGTCATCAGCTGTGAAGAAACGGATTTCCTCCGCCATCATTTGCTCCTCTTATCAGTCCTGTATGCATCGTACCCAAAACAATGTCGTCCGACAACACCCGCATTGCCCGCACAGAGCCATGCATGGTATGGTTCTCCCATGGAAAAGTTCTTGGTGGCAAGCGACATTCACGGCAGAACGGAATCCCTCTTCCGTCTTCTCGAGCTTTCAAGGATTCACTGTGCGGACTCAATACTTTTCTGTGGCGACCTTGAGCCGCAACGGATAGACCCCATGCTTCTCTCTCTCGCATCCATGATCATGGTCAAGGGAAACTGTGACTCCTCCTATGACTTCGAGGCTGCAGGGAAAGTCGTTCCGCCACTCATCGTCCGCCTTCCCTGGCAGGGGAGAACCATCCTCATGACCCATGGAGACCGCTGGCCGAGCCCCTACGGGCTATCCATGAAAAAAGGGGACATCTTCCTTTTCGGACACATCCATGTGCCCAGGTTGTACACGGATAGAGATGGCATCATCATCCTCAATCCCGGTTCAACCACCTACCCGAGAGGAGAAAGCGCGGCCTCCTACGCTCTTTTGCTTCCGGATCGCATCGAGGTGCGCACGCTTCGTGAGGACAAGCTTCTTCAGGAATTGACCATCACGTCCCAAAGCGCCAGATAGACATCTTTCAACCTTCCGATGCGGACAAGACGCTCCCTCCCATCGCCGTACATGGCAGAGGTGAAAAACAGGTCGGGGATTTCTCCTCCCCTTCTTCCGCCCAGCTTGGCATCCAGCCCCTTTCGCAATCGCATCCCCAGATGGGAAAGGGATACCACGTCAGATTGAGAGAACCGATGCCCTTCTCCGATGGTGGCGAGACGAGAGAGCAGCGCCATGCATTTAGGATAGCCAAGATAGTGGCACGAACTTCCAAGGCCCCACGTCTGCACCGCCATCTGCATCTCCACTCCGCCCAAAGCCATCTTCGCAAGTGCGAGGTTGTCTCCGGCGATTAAAGGCTCTCCCCCCTTTCCGAGAAGCTCATCATAGAGGATTGCATCTTCCCCGAGAGAGGCAAGCAGGGCCGATGCGGGAAGAACCCTGAGGTCTAAGGGCAAAAGCTCAAGGGGCCCTATGCGGTACCTCTTCATCGCCTCGTCGTCCCTATACGTGTCCGATCCGAGACTTGCAATCACCTCAGCGTAGCGGGAGGTTTCCACCATATGCTCCTCTTTGGCCACCAGCAAGAGGATGCCACTAGAAAGAGGATCCACTCCCGTCTCATCGCACAGATGGATCAATTTCTCAATATGGGCAGGATCGAACAGTCCGATATTGGGACCTAACGCAAGATAGGCGAAAAGCCGGTCGGTGATCGAAGAGAGGGACCAAAGCCTCCCATCGGAAAAATCGTGGAATCCATGCAAGGCAATCCAGCCGTTCTTTCTGCCCATGGAGATTAGGGAAGTGCTCTTCAACCCCTGGTACAAGTTACAAATCTTCCACGCCTCCACCGCATCATAGCTGCTTCTTGGATGCCGCTCCGCCCGGATGGCAATCATCTTCACGTTCTTGTTGGCGAAGACCAATCCCATGCCGCCTCTCCCGACATTCTCCTTGTCACACACCAAGGAGCTGTAACGACATCCGCGATATGCCGCAGAACCGATAGCGGCAACATGGTATCCAGGGTAATGAGAAGAGGCTTCCTGTGGAGAAAGGAAGCGAAGCGTATCGTCAAGCACGAAGGAGACGTGCTCCGATTCTATTACAAGGGTGGTGGTCCTTCGCCGCTTTCCGACAAGGACGATGGCCGCTAGGCCGAGCGCACAAAGTCCCTCGCAGAAGGAACCTTCCCCATATGCGCACTCCACAAATCCAGTCACAGGGCTTTTGGTAACCACAGCGAACCCAGAGGCCATCGCAAGGCCGAGGTCGCCAAGCGCACCCGGTGCGATGACAATCGGGTTCCCTTCATCAAACAAAGGGTTTTGCTGTTTCCGGTAATCCGCATATGCGTCCCAAAGCCACATGCCGAGGAGCCTTCCCCCCGCCATCTTCCTTCCTATTTCCGGTTCGAGAGGGAGATAATGAACCTCCTCACGATCGAGATCGACCACAAGGTATCTACGCTCCCGGTAGGGAAAACCAATTGCATGGGCAAAACGGGACATGGGTCATTCAAAATCTATCTACCCATAAAATTGATGTCAACGCCCAAAAGCTGGGGTATCATGACATACATGCACACTATTCGCGTCACATATCAGGATAAAGACATGGAAGTGGTCTACGGCACCACGATAAGAGAAGCGCTCTCCCTTTTCGGGCTAGAAGGGGAGATGACAAGCTCCTATCAGGACAACCCGATTGTCGCCGCCCTTGTGAACTCCACACCCCGCAACCTCGAAAGCCCCCTGCAATACCGGGCTCATCTTGTTCCCATCCGCCTTTTCTCCGACATGGGAAAGGTTTGCTACCGCCAAAGCCTTTGCTATCTTCTTGCCGCCGCGTCAGAGAAGGTCCTCCCTGAAAGAAAGCTGGAAATCGGCTATGCGCTGGGAGACGGATACTACTTCACCTTCTGCGACAACCTTATCGTCTCCAGCGAGACGGTGCACATGCTGGAAGATGCCATGAGGTCCCTGATTGAAAAGAACCTCCCCATCAGGCCGGAAGTGCTGAGCCTCGAGGAGGCGATTGAGTATTTCTCCCTCCATCACGGGGATGAGACAGTCTCCCTCCTTCAGTCACTCAACTTCCCCAGCATAGAGGTCTACACCATGGGTGACCACCATGATGTAGTGCACGCAATTCCCCTGCCACGCAGCGGCCTCATCACCGTATGGGAACTCAGGCAATACAAGCAAAGAGGGCTCTTGCTCCGCTATCCGCGCTCGTTCGACTACACCAGACTTGACACCTACAAGGAGAATCCGCTCCTCTATGAGGCTCTGAAGAAAGACAAGCAACAGCGCCCTCTGCTCAAGGTCAACTCCATAGGGGACCTGGCAAAAATCGTTGACGAACAGAAGATCGTCCCCTACATCCGCCTTTGCGAGGAGAGCCAGGCACGGCATATCAGCGAGATTGCCGAGAGCATCTGCCGAAAGAAGAGCAAGCGCATCATCTTCATCTGCGGACCTTCGTCCTCAGGAAAGACCACTTTCAGCTACAAGCTCTGCACCCAGCTGGAAGTCAGGGGACACAAAACCATCCAGCTCAGCCTCGACAACTACTATCTGACACCGGACAAGTGTCCGAGAAGTGCGGATGGAAAACCCGACCTTGAGGTGCTGGAAGCCTTGAACCTGCCACTTCTTCAGCAAAACCTCTCGGCCCTGGCGGAAGGAAAGTCCGTCCGGCTTCCCACCTACAGCTTCGCCTCGAGGGTGACCACCTTCGGAGAACCGATTTCCCTGGATGAGACGACCTACCTTGTGGTGGAAGGGATCCATGCCATGAACCCAAGGATCTCCCGCTTGATCGACCCCGAGTTGATATATCGGGTCTACATCTCCGCATTCACCCAGGTCAACATCACCGACCACAACAGAATCAGCACCACGGACAACCGGATCATTCGCCGAATCGTGCGTGATCGGCGCACCCGCGCCTCCAGTGCGGAAGATACGCTGAGAATGATGAAGAATGTCTGCAGGGGAGAGAACCTCTACATCTTCCCCTTCCAGAACAATGCGGACGTGATGATAAACAGCGCCCTAGATTATGAGCTGGCAGTCCTTGCGCCTCTTGCAGTTCCGCTTCTCAGAAAAGTTGCACCAAACACGGGAGAAATTTATGTGACTGCCCGAAGGCTCCTCAAGTTCCTCACCTACTTCCAGCCCGTCAGCGACACGCTGGTGCCGCAGGATTCCCTTTTGAGGGAGTTCATCGGCGGCAGCGAGTTCAATGTCACCTGACAAGACCAAAACGTAGCCGAAGCCGATCCAATCCGCTCCATGAGTCATCACTTCGATACCACAAGGCATCAATGCCCAAAGCGGAAGCCGCATTCACGTTCTCCTTCGTGTCGTCAACAAAGAATGCGTCCGAGGGAGAAAGATGCTCTTTCTGCAGTATGGAGAGGAAGAATTCCTCGTCAGGCTTGCGGATATGGAGCTCCTGGGAAAGATAACAGGCATCAAAGAGACTGGAAAGGGAGGCTGACTCTTCCATCTTTCTCCAATGGGGAGCGCAGGTGTTGCTTCCACACACGACCCTGACTCCCATCTGTTTCACTTCCTTTACGAGCGAAATCATCTGTGGATCAGCATAGCAGTGAAACTCATCAAAAAGGGGATCCGCCCCTCTTGCCTCACAGGCAAGGGAAAAACGGTCACACACATGGAGCCACCAATCCTTGGTGGAGAGAGTCCCCTCCATCAAAGGCCCGTCGCTCGCCTTATAGTCCCTCAGGAGCTTCTCCTCGTCGAGATGGTACTTCAAGGCAATACGGCCGATGGTCTGGTAATTGTGGACAACCACTCCCCCGAGGTCGAAGATGGCAAGCCGGAAAAAAGTGTCAATCGACATATCCGTAGATATGGCGAAAGTCCAGAAAGAGGTCCTTGACCTTCTCCTTGCACTTGCCGCATCCACTGCCGTAGGCGGTCAGCTTCTGAAGCTCTTCAAGTGTCTGGGCTTTCCCGCTCTTAACCAGATTCTCGATATCCTGGTCGGTGACACCCTTGCATTCGCATACCACCTTGGCTATCGCCTTCTTGAACGGATTGGGACGCTTCTGCTTCTCAAGGTAATCATCGATTGCCGCGCGCAGCGCTTTGTCGCCGAGCACCGAGCAATGGAACTTATGCTGGGGAAGCCCTCCAAGCTTATCCATGATGGCCTGGGGAGTCAGGTTGTATGCCTCAGCGAGTTTCATGCCGATCGCCATGTCGCTCATCATGCTGGTGGAGGCGATGGCACTGGCGCACCCATAGGTGAGCCATTTGAGGTCGACAATCCTGTCGTCTTTCACCTGAATAGCGACCTTCATCTGATCCCCGCAGGCAAGGGAACCGACTTCGCCCTCTCCATCTGGCTGCCAATCCTTGTCCTTCTCCTCGTCAAAAAGATGGTGGGGATTCATGAAATGCTCTTTTACTGTAGGTGTATACACCCAATCGGACATGAAACTGCTCATTTGTGCAACTTCCTTGTTGACATCTTCCGAAGCCGAGCGATAATCGGCGGAAGTTTCTCGATGACATACGCCACATCATCCTCCGTGTTGTAGCGCCCGAAACTGAAACGGATGGAACCATGTGCCAGCTCGATATCGATGCCGCATGCAAGCAATACATAGCTTGGCTCAAGGGATCCGGATGCGCATGCGCTCCCGGTAGAGACCTCTATGCCCTCGAGGTCCAGGTAAAGGAGGATTGACTCACCCTCCGCACACGGGAAGGAGATGTCAAGCGTTCCGGGAAGGATATCCTTCTCCTCGACCGGTCCGTTGACCACCACGTCAGGGATGGCTGCGACCAATCCCTTACGGAGCATCTCCCTCAGCTTCCAGAGCCGGTCATGCTCCTTTTGAAGGTTCTTCACCGCAAGCTCCGCGGCAACTCCGAGACCGACGATGTCGGGTGTGTTGTAGGTACCTGCGCGGTATCCGCTCTCCTGGTGGCCACCATGCATGAACGGAGAGAACGGCGCATCCTTTGCGAAGGCAAGCACCCCTTCCCCCTTCGGGCCATAGAACTTGTGAGCGGAGCAGGAAAGATAATCGGCGCCCCACTCTTCCATCGTTACCGGGACCTTTCCGATGGCCTGTGTGGCATCGGTATGCATGTATGCGCCATAGGAATGGGCAAGCGATGCTATCCTGGCAACCGGCTGGATGGTTCCAATCTCGTTGTTTCCCACCATGACGGAAACGAGCGCCACATCGCGGTCCATCATCCTCTCAAGCTCGTCCATCTTCACCTTGCCGCTATGGTCGACAGGGCAGAACTCAACCTTGTATCCCTTCTCCTTCAAGTACTTCGCAGTCTCGATGATCGAGGGATGCTCAATGGAGCTGACGATGATTCTCTCCCTTGCGTCAACCTTCTCATCAATGCGGTCACGGAAGATATTGAGCACCGTGTTGTTCGACTCGCTCGCACCGCTAGTGAAGACAATGCGACCCGAGCGGCACCCAATCAACTCGGCCACCTGGACCCTCGCCTTCTCAATCATAGCCTCGGCGTCACGTCCCAGCTCATGCATGCTGCTGGCATTCCCGTAGAGGTTCTCCGCCTCATCGACAGCCTTTTTGACTTCGGGAGCCATCTGGGTTGTTCCATTGTTATCCAAGTATACGAACCGCTTCATTCTTGTTTCCTCAGCTGTCAACAACATACTTAATCCTTACTAAAACCGTCAAGTATTGGAGCTTTTCTCAAGGAGCCTGAGCAATGCCTGCCTTGTCTCGTCCACACGGGGAAGCACGCCAAGGACCGTAACCGAAATCAACCCCTCCTCCATCCGGTGGAAATCGCTCTCCTTCTCCTCTTCCTGCTGGGACGCTCTTCCTCCGGAGAGACGAAGAAGGATGGAGGATCCGAAGTGGGGGTGGTCGAACGTCCGTGTAGAGGAGGTGCTCCCCTTGAGCACCACATCGTCATAGTACAGCCGGCTTAGATTGCTGGCAGCCCACCTCTTCCCGTCGCTCTCCGGCGGCACATTGATATTGACGAAGCTCTCCTTGCCACAAAGGGGAAGGAACGAGGTAAGGTGCTCAACCAGAAAACGCGCAGCCTTCTCGAACGGGAAAACTCCCCCATCCCCCTTCTTCTGGCAGGAGATGGCAATGGCGGGAATCCCGGCAAGGGCGGCCTCGCTTGCAGCTCCGATGGTGCCAGAATAGAGGATATCGGTGGAGATGTTGTAGCCATGGTTGATTCCGCTCACCACCAGATCGGGACTTAGGGGAAACAACCCTCCCCTAAGTCCATAGAGGATGCAATCGGAAGGAAAACCGTCGACATGCCAATGGTTGGCTCCGAAAGAGGTTGCCGTCACATCGCGCCCCAGCGTCATTCCATGGCTGGAAGCACTCCTCTGGCTGGAGGGTGCGCACACCCATACTTCATGCCCTGCCGCCACGAGCACTTCCTCAAGCACGCGGATGCCCTCCGCCTCATATCCATCATCATTCACAAGGAGAATTGTCATACCGCACCAATATACGCCATGGGGGTATATAATTGCAAGAGGTTGCTACGCCAACCTGGTGACTTGCATGGCCCCGGAACTTTGGTAGATGTGCCACTTGGGATGGAAGCCGAAGATATGCTCATAGTCATCAAGCCGGCTCTGGTACTTGTCCCATCCCCCCTTGTCGAAAAGCATCAGCATGTTCCCGAACATCCCGTCATAGACTTGGATCGCACCTAGGCATCCCTGGGTCTCCCCCGCCCGTTTGGCGAGCCAATCGGTCTCAGGGCAAGTGACTTCCATCAAATCCCTCAATCCGCTCTGCAGCCGGTTCATGACCTTTCCAAGCGATGGAGCATCCTTGCTTCTCAAGAACTTCGCGGCAAGCGCGCTCTCCCTGGATTCCCTGAGCACATAGGAGCAGATGTGGCGCGTGGCCTCCTCCATCTGCACCTGACGCAGCAGTATGTCCCCCTCGGGGAATTCACGCACAGACTCACCTTTCGGTGTCAAGCGCCTGAGCGCATCGAATGCATGCAGCGTATCATCCCTGCGAAGATCATTCTCCTCCCGCATGGCGCCCTGGCTCACCTTACTCTCCAGAAGGATTGCAAAGTAATCACCTTTTTCGCTTCCAAACGGGAACCCGATTTCCTGGTATCCCATTGAATCCAGATCGAAGAGAAGCACTTTTCCCGGAGGGCAGTAAAGCATGGTCACCAGATCGCAAAGACGGCAGGAGCTCTTGTTGAATCCGACGATGGACTGATGGCTTATACGGACCATTGCCTGATAGTGCAGCTCCCATCCATACAACTGGTTGAGCACCAGGCACGTTCCCATGGCAAGCGCCGTGGAGACCGCATGCACATCACCCTGAAGAAGCGGGCCATAGCAAGTGATGTTCATTCCCTGAAGATGGTACCCCTCCCCCTGAAGGAGCGCGATGGCTCCCTTGATGTAGTTGCCCCATCGATCCTCCTTGCGGAACTTGGGGCCACTTAAGGAGAACCGCTTACGGTCATTCAGCGTCGCATTGTAGAGCCGAACCAAATCGTCGCTACGCCTACTCACTGCAATGCGCACATATGCGTTTGAAGTACCGATAATCGCCCACCCGCCGCAAATATCGGAAAAGTTGCCGAAAAGCGTGCAAATGCCAGGAACCTCCCCCATCAGAAGGGGCTGCTCCCCGAATTCCTTCTCATGCAACTCACGCACACTACTCATGGCATCAACGTTACATAAATGGTATGCGACAATATCCGTGATGGCAAGTTTTTTGTGAATATACAAGAAAATAAAGACACAGTTACCAACTCAAAGGGGGAGAAGATTCCCCTCCCCTCAGAAAAACTCTTTCCACAAGACTCCCGGATTAGGACAAGTAAAACGCTCCTCACCCGCTATCCCAACTGCTTCCTTTGCTGGTAACAGTCCAATCAAACACGTTCGGAAGGAAGACGCGGAGCAGATTCTCCCGACAATTTCTCCAGGTGCGACGCATTCAATGATTGCGGCCTATTTCCACGGCTTCCACTCCGCAAACACGGCAAAGCAATCCCCTCCTCAAAGTTTTTGCATTTCCTGTCACCCTTAACGGAGAAGACTGACAAAGAAAAAAGGCCACGCCCCGTAGGACATGACCCTCATGCTCACAGAAGAAAGTTTATTTCTCCTTGATTCCGTAGCGCTTGTTGAACCTCTCGATGCGTCCGGCAGTATCGACAACCTTCTGCTCGCCGGTGTAGAAGGGATGGCAAGCAGAGCAGATTTCAACCTGCAGGTTCTTGGCGGTAGTCTTTGTCTTGATCACGTTGCCACAGGAGCAGTGAATCTCACGGAGCTGATAATCGGGATGAATTCCTTTCTTCATAATCGTTGTCCTCCAACTCTATTCAATCTGCTGGCTAGTACAGCAGACAAGTTCATTTCAACCTTGCGTATTTATGGAACGCAAGAACACCACATTATCTTTAGTCTTTTTTATTTTGTCAATGAGGAACGGTGTGACATCCTGGTCATCCATATCCCCCACTGCCTTTCGGCAAAGCCAGATCTTGGCAGCCTCATCGGCGGGGAGGAGCAAATCGTCGCGACGAGTTCCACTCTTCTTGATGTTCATGGAGGGGAAGATACGCCGGTCGGCAAGCTTGCGGTCAAGGATAATCTCGCTGTTGCCCGTTCCCTTGAACTCCTCGAAGATTACCTCGTCCATGCGGCTGCCCGTCTCGATAAGTCCGGTTGCGATGATGGTGAGGGAGCCTCCCTCCTCGATGTTGCGCGCCGCGCCGAAAAACCTCTTTGGCTTGTGCAGCGCATTGGAGTCAACACCGCCGGAGAGGATTTTCCCGCTTGCGGGAACCGTCTGGTTGTAAGCGCGTGCGAGACGTGTGATGGAGTCAAGCAAGATGACGACATCCTTCTTGTACTCGACAAGCCTCTTCGCCTTCTCAATCACCATCTCAGCCACCTGCACATGCCTGCTCGCCTGCTCGTCAAAGGTGCTGGCAATCACCTCTCCCTTGACATGGCGGCGCATATCGGTAACCTCCTCGGGACGCTCGTCCACCAGAAGGACAATCAGAACAATATCGGGATAGTTGGTGGTAATCGCATTGGCTATCTTCTGCATCAATACCGTCTTACCGGTACGGGGAGGCGCAGTGATCAAAAGACGCTGCCCTTTTCCAATCGGGCTGAACATGTTGATGATGCGCAGCGACACATCCTCCTCCAGTGTTTCCAGATTGATACGCTCAACCGGGAAAAGTGGAGTCAAGCTCTCGAAGGGTGCACGCATGCGGGCCTTGACTGGCTCCTCGCCGTTGACTGTAAGCACCCTCAGGATGGCGAAGAAGCGCTCCCCGTCACGAGGCGTACGCACCTGTCCGAAAACGGTATCCCCCGTCTTCAGACCAAGACCCTTGACTTGTGCGGGAGAAACATAGATGTCCTCAGGGCCGGAGAGATAGCTGTTGTTGGGACTGCGAAGGAAACCAAACCCGTCAGAAAGCACCTCAAGGGTGCCGCTTCCGGTAATCACTCCCCCCGCAGCGGAGTGCTTCTTGAGGATTTCGGCGAGAATCTCCTGATTCTTCATATCCAGGACACGTGTCTCATCAAGTCCCTTCTCCACTCCAATCTTACGGATCTGGTCCTGCGGAAGCACCGCATAGGCGTTGACATTAAGCACCGGCGCCTCCGGATGCTCCTCGATGTTCAAATCCTGAGGATATTCAGCCTGGGAATGGCGGTTCTGCCGTCCGCCATTGTTGTTGCCTCCTCCATTCTTCTGGAAACGCTGTCCATGGCGCCCTTTTCGGTTCTCGAAGCGACGGCCACGATCAAAGTCATGACGACCTTCCTGCTTTTGCTCTTCCAAAGCGCTGTCGGTGGCTTCTCCTTTCTGAACCTCGGGAGGAACATCCTGCGCATCCGGTGCGCTTTCCTCCTTTTCCTCTTTTACTTCGGCTACCGGAGCCTCGGCCTCGATGGGCTTCGGCTCTTCCACCTGAACCTCGAGGGCAGGAGCGTTCGCGTTCTCCTCGTTGGTCTGAGGTTCCGCCGCCTTTGCATAGGCGGCTTTGCGGGGCGCACGGCGAACCCTGCGCACCACTGCCTTTTTCACTGCAGGCTGCTCGGAGGCAGGTACATTCACTGCTTCTTCTTGATTGTCTGACATTGGCACTAACTCCAAGAAAATCCCATTTGCATGGGGAAGATTTGCATTTCGTAGTAAAGGAAATTATGGTATGACAGCCCGAAGGTTTCGAAACACATGACTGTCAGTGGATATTCAAATGATAGTAACCAGTCCTTGTTGTGTCAAGTAATTCGTTATCACTCCAACATTCAGCTTCTTTTCCTGCGGATGATGCAAGAAGCAAGCCCACCGGAGAGGGAGAGGATTGCAATGCCGATGGAGAGGAAGGCAAGCCAATCGCCGTGACGGGTATAGAACGTCTCGCCGTGGGAGGAGGAGAGATAGACCGGCACCTCGAAGATGTGCCACATGGCCTTGAAAAGCGGCAGCTCGTCATGTATCGCACCATCAGGGGTGATATAACAGGAAAGTCCGCTGTTCGTGGAACGTACCATGGTCCTGCGTGTCTCCACCGAGCGGTAAATCGCCATCACCCCATGCTGAATCTCGCTCGCCTCGCTTTGCGACCAGTTGTCGTTGGTCATGTTGAGAAGCACGTCGGCACCGCATCGGACAAACCGTGCATTCAGATCCCCGAAGACATCCTCGAAGCAAATTGGGGTGGAGAACTTGATGCCGTCGCTCTCGAAGACGACACTCTCCTCTCCCTTGAGCCACCAATGGTAGTCGTTGTTCTTCAGAATCTGGTAGAGATGCGGCATCGTCTTCTCATACGGGAAATGCTCGGTGAATGGAACAAGGTGCTGCTTGCGGTAGGTCTGCTTGATCTCGCCGTCACTGAACATGATGACAGTGTTGTAGTCCTTGCGGTTCCACTCGCCATCCTCCAGCAGCGGAGGAAGGGAGGGATCGTCAATGACTCCCTCGGGATTTCCTGTAATCAGCGGCACGGAAAGCTCCTTGCCGAACGAGACGAACTCCTCGACCAGGGCATGGGTGTCGGGGTCGGTGGGATAGTTTTCATGCCAAGCGACCGAAGGAACGAACGCCGTCTCCGACCACACCAGGATGTCAGGATTCTCCTGCATAGCCTCCAGACTCATCTTCCTCAGATTGTTGAAGTTGCGCTTGTAGGTAGTGTACCCGCCCTTCCAGGAATTGGCATTATGCTGCACGGTAGCCACCTTCCAAACACGATCAGGCTCCATGCTGCGCCAATGCTGCCAGCATATGGTGCCAAGGAGGACCCAAAGAAGGAAAACGAGACCATAGATAGTGGCGCACACCTTGCGCTCCAAAATCCAAGCTTTGACGCTTTCCCTCCTTGCGAGCGGCATGGCGATGAAAGCCTGCGGCATGACTAGCAGCAAAGTTATTCCCCAGATGCCGGTAATCGAGGCGATTTGCACCAATGGAAGGAAGTTCCAGATTGCATAGGCAATCGAGCCATAAGGGTAACCGGCGAACCAGGATTGACTCAGATAGGCATAGGCAGTCCAGATGAAGGCCTGTGCCAGCCAACTCCACTTCCTGCACCAGGAGTCAGCCATCTTCAAGCAGGGAAAGAGCATGGCCATCTCTCCCCCCTTGATGATGGTGACGATGAAGATTGCGAGCGGATGGAAGTTTCTCAGCCAATAGTTGAAGAAGAGGTAGAACATGAACCCGAAGAAGAAGCCGTAAAAGGGTGTGGCTGCAAAACGGGTGCGATGGATGACGACAAAGGGGGGAACAAGCGCGACAAAGGCGAGGATGCCGAAACCACTCTTGGAATGAAAGCCAGGAAATGCGAGCGAAAGGACAAATGCGCTTACCAATAACAAGAGAACCTCGGAACAATATGTTCCAAGGCTCCTTTGATCCTTATGGTCACCCGAATGAAAGAACAACTCAGTTCTCCTCGTGGCTGCGAAGATTCCACACGTAGTCCTTCAACTCCTTGCCGGGGCGGAAAATCGCTACTCCATGGGTAGTGACCGAAACGATTTCACCGGTCTTGGGGTTGCGGGCTTTCTCCCTTCCCTTGCGGGTGCGGACCTCGAAAGTTCCAAAACCCCTCAGCTCGATGACTTGGTCATTTTTCAAGCCTTTCTTCACTTCCTCAAAGAACTCGTCAATGATCAAATGGATATCATTGCGGTTGAATCCGTGAGTCTCGTGAAGATTCTCAATAATTGTCGCTTTTGTAAGCTTATTGGAATCTGCCATGCTATACACCTCAACCGTGAATTAATTTGCGCTCGCCTCGGATACCGCTTCCTTATTTGCGGAAGCAGCAACCATCTTGTTGTAGTGACGTGCCAAACGAGACTTTTTGCGGTCGGCGGTATTGCGCTTCAAAGCATTCTTGCCGACAGCGGAATCGAGCAACTTCAAAGAAAGCGCCAGCTTGGTCGCCGCCAGTTCCTTGTCGCCAGCGGCGACGGCAGCGCTAAAGGCCTTGCAAGCAGTGCGCACGGCACTCTTGGTCTCATGATTTCTCTCTCTGCGCACAATGTTCTGGCGTGCTCTCTTCTCTGCAGACCGGTTTCTCATTCTCAATCCTCCACACTGGAAAACCAATGTATTTCTATTTGGTAGTAATTTTTATGCATAGCCAGCCCGATTGGCTGACAGCTAGTTACCATAACACAGACTCTAAAATGGGTCAATACAATGCTTTATTGCACCTTATCAATCTTTTCCGAAGAGCTCTTCGATGTACTCTTTGGAAATGGACCACCGTTTCTCCTCTTCCTTATAGTAGCAAGCGCTCACCGGAATAGTCACCATCCGGCCCTCGCTTCCGCCTAGGGTAAGCTGCTTGGAGAGGATATTCACTTCCGTGACTTTCATCAACTCTTCCCCAAAACGGAGCCTGCTCCCCTCCGGCGGAAACTTCGCCTTCTCCTCGGCATAGAAGTCATGCTCGAACGCAAGGCAGCAAAGAAGCCTTCCGCAGGGGCCGGAAATCTTCATCGAGTTCAAGGAGAGGTTCTGTTCCTTCGCCATCTTGATTGAGACTGGGTTCATCTTGCTTGTCATGGCATGGCAGCAGAAATCCCTTCCGCAGATGGCAAGCCCTCCAAGCACCCTGCTCTCGTCCCTTACTCCAATCTGGCGTAGCTCAATGCGGATATGAAAGACACCAACAAGGTCCTTGACCAGCTCCCGGAAATCCACCCTGCTGTCGGAGGTGAAGAAGAAGATGATTTTTGGCTCTCCCAGAAGGAAATGGGCGGTGACCAGCTTCATGTCGAGCTTGCGTGCCGCAATCTTCTCGCGGCACACACGCATTGCCTCCTCCTCCTTACCCGAGAGCTCCTGGTAGCGCATCTGGTCGCTCGGGGTGGCCAGCCTGACAATCCAGAGGGCATCTCCCTTGATTTTCACTTTCTCGGGTTCCTTCAGGTCAATGCACATCGCACATTCCGCACACTCATCAATATCAGGGTCTTCGTTCCAGACGATGTCGTCCACCAAGACCGAACCATCCTCTTCCTCTTGGGCCGCCGCAACCAGTTTCTGGTCGTCGACGAACTCCTGCTTCTCCTCTTCACGGCACCGTACGCAGGCCCCCTTTACATCCACGCTTCCCGCTCGGTAGGACTGTCCCATCTTCGAGGCGTCGGCCACCACCACTGCGAGGTCGAGCCCGTAGCGGGTGGGAATCACCACGTTGATGCCGGGATAGAGCACGCTATCCCATGCACAAACGGAAATCTCGTTGCTGGAAGGGTTTTTCACCAAATACATGTATCCGACATCCGGATGGTTGGCCTGGGCACTTCCCTCCGGACGATAATGTTCTTTTCTCATAGCAGGAAACCTAGCATGCCGAGAGTGATTTGTCAAACCCACCAAAGCGTAACTATTTTTCCAGATGGGAATTAGCATGTTTGACCAACCAAAGCTAGCCATGCTATATTTCTTCTCAATCATGAAGAGAGCAACCATCCGCCCCTTTCAAGTGGGAGGCACCACGCTGGAAGGGAACCTTTTTCTTGCGCCAATGGCAGGATACACCGACATCCCTTTCCGGGAGATCTGCATCACCCATGGAGCCGACCTCACTTACACGGAGATGGTGAGCGCGGAGGGTCTTTACCGCAACAGCAAGAAGACCGAAGTGCTCATGGAAAGAGCTCCCAGCGAAAAGAACTACGTCGTGCAGCTCTTCATGGGCTCCCTCGCCCCCATAGAGAAAGCAATAGAACGGACTGGGCCGTATCATCCAACCATGATTGACATCAACGCAGGCTGCCCGGTTGTGAAAGTAACCAAGAACGGAGCGGGCTCCGCCTTGATGAAGGATCCCGAGAAGGCCAGGCAGATGGTAAAAATGATTACCGGGCTCACCGACATTCCCGTCTCGGTCAAGTTCCGGCTGGGATGGGACAACCAATCTATCAATTTCATTGAGTTCGCCGATGCCGTCGCCATCGGAGGCGCCAGCGCCATGACCCTCCATACCCGCACCCGCACGCAGGGTTATGCACCCTTTGCCCACCAGGAGAGACTGCAGGAACTATGCGACTTCAGGACAAAACATTGGCAGAACGTCCGCATTATCGCAAGTGGCGACTTGTTCACTGCGAAGGATGTGGTGGATACACTTAAGAAATATGAGGTCGATGCAGTCATGGTTGCCCGTGGCGCAATCGGGAACCCCTTCATCTTCGAGGATGCGAAAGCCTTGGCCGAGGGGAAAGAGGCACCACCGCCATCTGCGCAAAAACGGGTGGACGCGCTCATGGAGCACCTCGATCTCACCATCGCTCGCTACGGGGAAAGAAACGCATGCCACCAGATGCGAAAGTGCGCATCCTTCTATTTAAAGGGAATGGAAGGGGTGCGGGAAGCGAAACAGGCCTTCAACACGACGGAAAGCAGGGCCGATTATGCTCACATTTGCGCAAGGTTGACGAGTTCAAATTGTTGATGGTACGTTTGTCACGAGGGTATCTATGAGAGTATTAGTCCTAGGTTCAGGAGCCAAAGACCATGCGTTGGCATGGTGGTTGTCGCGTAGCCATTTCATCGAGGATCTGTATGTTGCCCCAGGCAACTATGGCACACAGGCGCTTGCCATCAATCTGGATATCGATCCGGAGAACTTCGAGCAGGTCTATCAGGCTTGCGTTGAGCATCAGATAGACTTTGTCTTCATCGGAACGGAGAAGCCTCTCTTCTCCTCAATCGTGGACAAACTGGCAGAAAAAGGGATTTATTGTTTCGGATGTCCGAGCAAATCGCTCAAGCTTGAGGGAGACAGGGATTTCGCACGCGCATTCACCGACCGCCACAACATCCCCACCCCAAGCCACAAGCTCTTTGACAACGCGGAGGCGATGGAGGGATACCTCAAACGCCACCAGGGGGAGCGCCTCGTCATCAAAAGCAAAGGCCCCGCTCCGAGCAAGATGATGATTGACTCATCCGACACCGAAGCATTGATTGCGTTCGGAAAGAAACTGATGGAGGTGGGTGATGTCCTCATCGAAGAGCACTTGCCCGGACTCTCCCTCTCGGTCACCGCATTGGTGGATGAAAAAGGGTTCCTCCTCCTCCCCTTCTCGAGTGACTACTCGAGGACCTATCACGGAGAAGGAGTGCCAACCGGAGGCATGGGAGCCGTATGCCCCGTGCCGATCAGCGACGAGCTCAGACAGGAGTTGATTGACCGCATCATCAACCCCACCATCTACGGTCTGCATGTGGAGAACCTCTCCTACCATGGAGTGCTCACCTTCAGCGTGATCCTTGCCAAGGACGGTCCGATTCTTGTGGACTACCACGTACGCTTCAACGACCCCTCGGCACAGGCAATCCTTCCCCTCGTCCAAAGCGACTCACTGGACATCATGGCAGCCATGCAGAGAGAGGAGCTCAGCTCCTACCATCTGGAAGTCTCCACCGACAGCACGGTCGCCATCGTCATCGCCAGCAAGGGATATCCTCAAGCTCCGGAGATTGGCAAGACAATCGAGCCAATTCCCGCATACCTCGAGCTCAACGCCTTCAAGGAAGAACCGAAAATCTTCTTCGGCGCGGTCGAGTTGCATGACGGGCAACCCATCACCGTGGGAGGAAGACCGGTGACCGTTGTCGGCATGGGCAAGAACATCAACATAGCCAACAAGAACGCCTACGCAAAGATTGACAAAGTCAAATTCGAAGGCTCCTGGTACCGTCAGGACATCGGAGAACGGTTCCTGGAGAACTGACAAAGCCAGAGTAGCCAAAGACCGTGGCCAAGAAAGCCACGGTTTTTCTTTGCCCGGTAGTAGACTTTACATCTGCCCGGTAGTAGACTTTACATCTGCCCGGTA
>CAVESN010000001.1:9891-50428 GCA_963618365.1 Bacteroides uniformis | reverse complement strand
TACGGCTTCAGCAACGCAAGGATTGAGGCTACGAACAACAATATAAAGCTCATACCTGACTTTAGGACTTCAATTAGCCTAAAACCATAGAAAAACCTCATTCCAGTGCAATAGAACGAGGTTTTTGCTCAAAAAAGAAAATAAAATTTGTCCGCTTAAATAAGCTGTTCCAACTGGTCTTTCAGGTCAAGCTTGGTCACAGCCCTGAATCTTGTCGGAGTCATTTCCGTCTCAAGCTTCCTGAATCCAAGCTTGTCGATTACCGCAATGAAGTCATCATCAAGATGAGTGGGCGTTATGATGACCTTGGGCGGCTCTCCTGTGACTACCGCTATAGGCTCTGCTATGCATGCCATGATCCTTGAAGCACTCATTTCGATCTTGTGCTCGCTTTTCAGCTTGTACTGAAGATAGCGTATCATGCATAAGGCAAGATAGCAGAGAACGAAATGCCCATATATGTGCTTGTCATTATGGACATATACAGGACGTGCATTCAGATCGGTCTTCAGTATGCGGAAGCATTCCTCGATTTTCCATTGTGTCTTATATAGATCGAATACCTTTTCGCTCGTAAGGTCTGCATTATCTGTGATGACAGCATAATAGCCATCCCATTTTGCCTCTTCCTTTATCTTCTCCTCATCGATGCCCGTCACTTTCAGATCCTCATTGAATTCAAGGTATTTGTTCACGCCATGTCTGATAGCCTGGGATGCGCTTCCGCTCTCAATCTTCTTCCTTGCTTTCTCTATAGCCCTCTGCCTATCGTAATAGTCCTTCTCCGCTCTTTTCCGGCTGTATGAGACATGAAGCTTTGCATCAACCTCAACTGTCTTGTACTTCGGCATCCTGCCTTTTGTTCCTTTTTCCCTCCTTTCTGCCTTCATCTTCTCAATCTCCCCTTCTGTAAGCGCCATCTTTGCGGACACCTTCGCATCGAGAATCTTCGATGCATATACAATCACTCCGTCATCATTCGTCTCCATCTCCTGCCAGTCACCCGCAAGACATGAGTTCCTTATCTGCCCGGATGCTTTCTTCAATGTGTAGCTGATGAGGAAATGCTGGCTGCTGGAAGATAGGAATACAAGATTCTCCTTGCTGTTCATGCCTCTGTCTGCTATCACTGTTATGCTCTCAAAGCCATACAGATTCTTCAGATCATCTATTGAGTCCTGCAGTGTATTCTGATCCATTGTGTTTCCTGGGAATATGCGCATTGTCACAGGTATGCCATTGCTGTCTATCAGAAGCCCCATTACGACAATCACCTCATTATGCTTATTCTCCTTGCTGTATCCGAATAATCTCAGCTCCCCTGATTTCTGGCTCTCGAAATAGTAGTTGGTGACATCATAGCTAACTGTCTTCAGATCCCTCTTCGTGTTCTTCGCAAAGAACTTTGACAGATGCCTGATCAGATCCTCCCTGGAGTCATCAAGAACATCAAGCACGGAATACAGGACATCAAGGGATATGACCTTCATCCCGGCATTCTTCTTCTGCCCCTTCGAGATGCTCAGTATGCTTGCAGGGCTTCCCAGCCTTGCTGCAAGAAGATTGTATATGCCTTCAATCACATGATCCTCATTCCTGGCATTCACGTTCTTATCGAAGAACGCATCAAGCTTCATCACATCCCAGAGCCTGCTGACTATCATATGCCCGAAATGGAAGGATGCTCTCTGGTCCGATGAGCCGCTTATCTCCTTGGGCCTGACTGTAATCGTGATGGTCTTGTCCTTTGCCGCCTCATCCTTCTCCTTCTTGAGCTTCTCTCTCAGATGGGCTATGTAGTCAGGATCCTTTTCAAGGCAGTCCTTCAGCCTTCCATGCCTTTCGATGATGTATTCCTTTTTCTTGTCCTTCGTTCCCGGAATCCTGATTGATTCCTTTATTACTACCTGCTCGTAACCCTTTGGCCCCGTCAATGAAACGTACATTGTAACCTCTGAGGAAATCATACAACTAAGTGTTGATGAAGTAAAGTAGTTGGTCGCTCTGAAGCGGACAAATTTTTATCTTAAATCATAGCATAAAAAATCCCGGATTTCTTTTCTCCGGGAAGATTTACGTTAATATTGATGTTAGGCTAAAGTCCTAAAGTCAGGAGAACCTCTCGGCCAAGATAAAGAGGAACGAGCCATTCATTCTCAACACCATCGCCCTCGGCCTCAGCAACGCCCGCATCGAGGCTACGAACAACAACATCAAGCTCATCATCAGACGCGCCTACGGCTTCAGAAACTTCAAAAGCATGCCCGACATGATCTACCTCTGCTGTTTCGGCCTCGTTGTCCCTCTCCCGGGAAAGACTTACCCAAAACCAGAGAAGGCCGCCTGATCATGCTTTTACCCACACCTTTGCATGAAGAGCCTTATTAGTTCATCTTGTTCTGCGAAACAACATCGACTCACGGATGTTTTATCGTGTTGAAGCTAAAACACAGGATGAGCGTGCAATCTTGGAGATGATCCGACTGAATTCTCAAATCAGCCAGTCGGAGATGATCAGGCGGACGGGTTATTCCCGATCCAAAGTGCAAAGGATCACTGTTTCCCTGCAGGCTCGTGGCCTGGTTTGCCGGGAAGGAGCGAGGAGGGGAGGAGTTTGGAGAATACCGGATCAGCACATGTGAAAGGAGATGGGAGTTGGGTGCGTTCTTGACACGCCCCAATGGTTTGCCTAGAGTTGGTTTTTGTTGATTTCCCGGTAGACTTTCTGCTCTAGCATGGCGATGGTGCGGTCATAGGAACGTAATCGATTGGTTGTGCAGGGCAGGGAGCAGATGGATATCCGAGGCTTGTCCTTGTAGGGGCGTAAAGAGATCGGATGGACAACAAAATGCAACTGTAGCCAATGCAATGTATGAAAGAGAAGTATATGGAATACAGAAATAACCGTACGGGGGGGGGGTATCCCTCTCAGATTAAGCGTCTTTGCGTAATCTCTTTTGTTTTCACGATTGCGGCACTTTTCGTTGCCTGCGACGACTCGAGTTCGTCGACCTCGAATCCCTCGACTCCGAGTTCCCCAATATCGTATACAGTTATATTCAAGGATAGGGATACCGAATTAGATTCTCAGACTGTCAATGAGGGAGAGACGGCTACAAGACTTGCGGAAGATCCGACTCGGAATGATTACGCATTCATCGGGTGGGGAAAAGCAGAAAGTAGCAAAGCGTTTGATTTCACTGAAACAATAACAGAGGACACAACTTTTAATGCTATTTGGGTGTCTGTCCCAGACAGTCTAACGTATGATTATGTTGACGGTTACACTAATCAACTTGTTGTGTCGCTTTCTTCTGCATCAAGCGACAGCACACTTTATATACCTGCCAAAACAGCAGGTAACGCAAACGCTACTGTAACAGAAATCAAGGCGTCTGGTTTTGCAGGTTTGGCTAAAACGACTGTCTATCTCCCGCAGGGCATAAAAAATATTGGTAGAGGTGCGTTCAGTGGTTGTGCTAGTCTAAAGACAATCCACTATGGTGGAACAAAGGAAGATTTCAATTCAGCTTCGGGCTATGGTAGCGCGTTGGGTATACAAGGAGTGACCATCAAGTGTAGGGATGGGGAAATGAAAATTGGCGAGTAAGACGTTGCTTGGTGCACAACAATAGAATGGGGCAGGCTCCCTAAGTTTCCTGGAAAACTACTGACTAAATTTGGCAGATCCTTTGGGGTCCGTGCTCCAGTAGTTTTCTTTTTGTCTTTGCGAAAGGTTGCCACGTTTGCGCATTTGTGCAGCTGCCATGTGGGGGAGACGGAAGCATGCACTCAATGATGGCAGGTATGCGCTTTCGGGTTTACCCATGGGGAGGAACCTCGCTGAATGACTGGCGCTTTGCAATGCCGCTTGCAAAGGTGTTGCCCATCCCGCCACGCAGTCTGCTGTAGCGGATCCTCCGGTACGTGGCGCTTCCTCCCCTGTTCGTCTCCAATGCTTTCTTGCTCTCCTTCCCCGGTGTGGTGATGAGGGCGCCTTTTGCCATCACTTTCAGCCAGTTTGCGGAGAGTGGTCTTCTGAAGCACGTCACCCACCAGCTTTCCTTTTGTATGCGACAGCCACCACATTGGGGCCTTCTTCCCTATAGGTGGCCAGCTGCCACAAGTTGCTTCGCAGTAATTGCGCTACAGATGCTTCATAATCCATGCTCTCCTTGCCTTTTCCCATTCTGGGATTGGTGCCTCATGGAATGAAGATGTTGGTTGGCTAGATGCGGCTTTGTTCTCAGAGGAGAACCGCATCGGAGGCGGTGAAGCCTTCAAGGGAGTTTTCCTTGGTTTGGATGCAGACAAAGGAGATGCCGCTATCCTCCGAAGCGAAGAATTGTCGCTTTGCGGAGGGGGAGATTCTTATCCAGTCGCCACATGAGAGCGGAATTTCTTTTCCGTCAATCACCACTTTTCCCTTGCCGGAGAGAATTCCGTACACTTCTTCGTTGTGCTTGTGCGAGTGGACGAAAGGGATGCTCGTTCCCTTTGGCAGGGTGTTGATGCTGATTTCCGATCCAGAGAGTTGAAGCTTCTCGTGCAGTTCTGTTCTTGGTTCGTTTCCCACATGTGTTTTTGCATAGATTGCCATCTTTCTACCTCCATGGTTCATTGGTTGGCTGTGATGATATCCAAGGGTTCTTTGGAGGAACAGTACGCACTTTTTTATAACTGTACATGCAAAAAAGAGTGTGTTTAAATGGACGGGGAGGAGCTGATGAAGA
The DNA here is from genome assembly GCA_963618365.1 of Bacteroides uniformis. Classification (GTDB taxonomy): domain Bacteria; phylum Spirochaetota; class Spirochaetia; order Sphaerochaetales; family Sphaerochaetaceae; genus RUG023. The sequence continues at coordinate 45,695 of CAVESN010000001.1, read as the reverse complement.
GGAAAGAGGAGTTGCCTGCATGCCCTGTGGCGACGGCGCTGTCGCTTGTTGGTGGCAAGTGGAAATTGCTCATTATCCGCAATCTGAGAGTACGGCCGTGGAGGTTTAACGAGCTGCAAAGGGACCTTGAGGGGATTTCCCAGAAAGTGCTTACCGACAGTCTCAGGCAGATGATGGATGACGGACTCGTCTATCGGCATGATTACATGAAGATGCCGCCCAAGGTGGATTACGGCTTGACGGAACTTGGGAGGAACTTGCTTCCGGTCTTGGATTCTCTTGCGGATTTTGGCGCATATTACAAGTCGGTTTCCGGACAAGGGGGATTGGGCGAAAAGGAGGGGATGGATGATTGAGTTCTCCCATGTGAAGGAGAAATTGCTGGCAGAGCGGGTGGAGGAGCAAATCTGGCACTACATTCTTGATGCTTCCTTTCTGGTGGGCGAGAAACTGCCCAATGAGTTTGAGCTGGGGGAGCGTTTCGGTGTTGGCCGCAGCACTATCCGAGAGGCGATAAAACTGCTTTCCAGCAAGGGAATTGTCGAGGTGCGCCAAGGTTCGGGCACCTATGTGCAGAGCTTGTCCAAGGGAAAGGATGACCCTCTCGGCCTTGGGTCGGTCAAGGACAAGAAAGCGCTTGCCATGGACCTTGCGGATCTCCGCCTTCTGCTTGAGCCTGGTATCGCTGCCATGGCGGCTTCTCATGCCACGGAGGATGATATACAGCGGCTCCTTCGGCTTTGCGAGAGAATCGAGTCCAAGATTCGGAAGGGGGAGTCCTACATAGAGGATGATATTGCGTTTCATGCCTGTGTTGCCGAATGCAGCAAGAACAGCGTGATAAAGCAGCTGGTTCCCATCATCGACACCGCGGTCATGATGTTCGTCGACGTCACCCGTAAAAAACTGACTGAGGAGACAATCGCAACCCACCGCATGATAAGTGATGCCATCGCATCCCATGATTCCATTGGCGCAAAGGCGGCCATGGTGATGCACCTGAATTACAACCGCACATATATCAAGTCATTGGAAGAAAAGTAGTCTGATGAATACGGGTGCTAAAAACGCTTGCAAAACCAAATCCTGCAACTTACCATGAAAACATATGATGACTATGGAGGAGCATATGGAGTTGCAATCACAGAGGGTGCGGACTTTGGCGCCCGAGAATGACCCGCTTAAGATAGGTATGGGATGGAAGGTGGAGGATCTCTCCAAGCCTCAGATTTTTGTGGAGAGCACCTTCGGCGACAGCCATCCGGGCAGCGCCCATCTCAACCAGTTTGTTGATGAGGCGGTGAGTGCGGTGAATGCGCATGGGGGAAAGGCTGCCCGCTACTATGCCACCGACATGTGCGACGGAATCGCCCAGGGGCATGATGGCATCAACTATTCTCTTCCCCATCGGGATGCCATCGTCAATCTTGTTGAGGCGCAGGCCAATGCCAGCGTCTATGACGGAGGAATCTTCATCGCCAGCTGCGACAAGTCGATGCCTGCCATGTTGATGAGCATCGGTCGCCTGAAGCAAATGAGCGCGATTGTAATTACCGGTGGCGTCATGGAGGCATATGACCTTCCCTCCTCCTATGTCATCGACGACCCCTCTTGCGCCATCGGCGAGCTCTTGACGCTTGAGCAAATCGGCAAGTTTGATGCATGGGAGAAGAAGGGGCTCATCCCTGGCCGCCAGCTCGACTATTACAAGTACCATGCGTGTCCCAGCTGCGGGGCATGCTCTTTCATGGGAACCGCCTCCACCATGCAAGTCATGGCGGAAGCGTTGGGCCTTATGCTGCCGGGTACGGCATTGATGCCGGCAACCGCACCAGAATTGCGAAAGGCAGCCCATGACGCCGGGGTGCAATTGATGGATTTGGTGAGAAAAGGGATTGCGGCAAGGGATATTGTCACCAGGGAGAGTTTTGAGAATGCCATCATGGTCCACGCCGCCATCTCCGGTTCCACCAATGCGACGATGCACATTCCCGCCATAGCGCATGAGTTCGGATTTGATATCGATGCCGAGACGTTTGACCGGATGCACAGGGGAGCCCATTACCTAATCAACATCCGCCCCTCGGGGGATTGGCCTGCCCAATATTTCTATTATGCGGGTGGAGTTCCGCGGGTTATGGAGGAGATCAAGTCGATGCTCCACCTTGATGTGCTTACGGTAACAGGAAAGACATTGGGAGAGAATCTAGAAGCATTGAAGAAAAATGGCTTCTATGACCGCGTCGATAGTCTCTTGGAGCAAAAGAGCAAGCATCTTTCCCGGAAAGTCACCCGGGAGGATATCATCCATAGTTTCGACCATGCCAAGGGCACGGATGGCAGCATCGCTGTCCTTAAGGGAAACCTCGCCCCGCAGGGGTGCGTGATCAAGCATACCGCATGCCCGAAGAGCATGTTCCAGGTCACATTGCGGGCAAATCCCTATGACAGCGAGGAGGAGTGCATCGATGCGGTTCTTCACGGGAGAGTGGCTCCGGGTGATGCCATCTTCATCCGCTATGAAGGGCCGCGAGGCAGCGGTATGCCGGAGATGTTCTATACGGGAGAGGCCATTTGTGCGGATCCTGAGCTCGCATGCAGTGTCGCATTGATCACCGATGGCCGCTTCTCAGGCGCGAGCCGCGGCCCCGTCATCGGGCATGTCAGCCCAGAGGCGGCAGTCGGAGGTCCTATCGCATTGGTTGAGAAAGATGACCTGATCCGTATCGACATCCCCCGCCGAATCCTAGCGATTGTCGGCGTTAGGGGAGAGGAGAAAACAAAAGAGGAGATGGAAAAAATCCTGAAAGAGAGACGCGCCAAATGGAAGGAGAGAAAGCCCAAGTACACCAATGGCCTTTTGAAACTCTACTCCCAGCACGCAGTCAGTCCCATGAAGGGAGCCTATATGGCGTAGGTATAATTCCATCCGAAAAGGAAAAGCAGCACCCCGTTCTCCTAAAGAGGGCGGGGTGCCATGTATGTGGGCGCCAGACTCTTTTCTGCTGTTCTGTTTCTGCCGTTTCGAAGTTTTACCTGTCAGGAATACATGAGAGGATGTTTTTCGGGGTTCTTCGGAGAATCAGTCTCGATGTCGCTATCAAGAAGAGGCCAGTAGAGATTTTCCAGAGAGTCCGCCTCTACGACAACTCTATCTTTTATTGACGCCCGTCGAAACAACGGAGTCCCCAAGCTGCTTTTTATGGCTTGAAGACTCCATCAGATTTATTACTTCAGCATCTCCTCCAGATCCTTTTCCGCCGTGGTGGTCGGTCCGATGGCAAAATGCTCCACCAGGTAGTTGAGGACGTTGGGTGAGAGGAAGGCGGGGAGCGTGGGTCCGAGCTTGATGTGCTTGATGCCGAGGTATAGCAAGGTAAGCAGGACGCATACCGCTTTCTGCTCATACCAGGAGAGCACCATGGAAAGAGGGAGTTCTCCTACGGTGCAGTCAAATGCCTTCGCAAGGGAGAGGGCAATCTGGATGGCGCTGTATGCGTCGTTGCATTGCCCGATGTCCATGAGCCTGGGTATTGCGCCGATGGTGCCAAGGTCAAGGTCGTTGAACCGGTACTTGCCGCATGCGAGGGTCAATACCACGGTGTCCTTGGGTGCCTTTTGTACCAGTTCGGTATAGTAGCTGCGTCCCATTCTCGCGCCATCGCATCCTCCTACGAGGAAGAAGTGCTTGATGGCGCCACTCTTTACTAGGTCGACAACCTTGTCTGCGACTGAGAGCACCGCTTCATGGCCGAACCCTGTGGTGACACTGCACCCGCCATTGATGCCGGTGAAGGATTTGTCCTCCGGATAGCCTCCCAGCTCAAGCGCTTTCTCGATGACCGGGGTGAAATCCTTCTCTTTTCCGATATGCACGAGTCCTGGATAGGAGACTACTGCCGTAGTGAACACACGGTCCTTGTAGCTCTCTTTCGGTGGCATGAGGCAGTTGGTGGTGAAGACAACCGGTGCGGGGATGTCCAAGAACTCCTTCTGCTGGTTCTGCCATGCCGTTCCGAAGTTCCCTTTGAGGTGGGGATACTTCTTGAGAGCGGGATATCCGTGAGCCGGCAGCATCTCGCCGTGGGTGTAGATGTTGATTCCTTTCCCTTCGGTTTGCTTTAGGAGCAACTTGAGGTCATGCAGGTCATGGCCGCTGATGACGATGAAAGGTCCTTTCTCGATGGTTAGCTCTACAGTGGTCGGAGTCGGGTTCCCGAAGCTTTGGGTGTTCGCCTTGTCCAGAAGCGCCATGCATGCGAGGTTTTTCTCCCCTACTTCCATGACGATGGGAAGCAATGCGTCCATATTCCAATCCTCTCCGATGGCGAAGAGCGCTTTTGCAAAGAACTTGTTCACCTCTTCATCCCTGTATCCCAGCACCATGGCGTGATGCGCGTAGGCCGCCATGCCGCGGATGCCAAAAAGGATAAGGGATTTGAGGCTGCGGATATCTTCATCCGCGTTCCATAGGGCCTCCATGTCGTAGTCGCTACTGCGTCCGCAGGCGGAGGGGCAGGAGCCGCATTCCGGCACGAGACGTGCTTTTTCTTTATGCACTTCGTCGATGAGATTCTTGATTGTCTCCTCATTGAAGTTCACATTGGTAATCGTGGTGAAGAGTCCCTCAATCAGAAGCTCCCAGGTCCGTGAAGAGACTTTGTCGTTTCCTTCTGTGACCCGTGCAAGCCCGACAAGCGAGCCGGTCAACTCATCCTGCAGTTTTGCCACAGGTGCGCTTTTCCCGCATACTCCCGCATTTCCCGTACACCCTCTGCATCCGGCAGTTTGCTCGCATTGGAAGCAGAACATCTTCTTGTCCATATGATTTCTCTCCTCTTTAATCCAAAATCTTTCCGTCAATCGAGATGGTCACGACATTCCAGGGAATGAATTTCCCGCTATTCTTGAGCGCGGTGATTGCAGCTTGCTCCAAGCCTCCGCAGCAGGGAACTTCCATGCGCACCACGGTGACGCTCTTGATGTCGTTCTGGCTGATGATTTCCGTCAGCTTTTCGGAATAGTCGACCCCGTCCAGCTTGGGACATCCGACCAAGGTGATGTGCCCTTTGATGAAATCCTCATGGAAGCTGGCGTAGGCATAGGCTGTGCAATCGGCGGCAATCAGAAGCTTTGCCCCATCGAAATAAGGTGCGTTCACCGGGACTAGCTTGATTTGCACCGGCCACTGGGACAACCTGCTTGCCATCGACTGATGATGCTCATGGCATTCGCACTCGGAGTGTGTGATTGCCTTCGACTGGGTGCCCGGGCATCCGCAGGGGAGCGTATTCCCCTCTTTCTGCATCTTCTGCTTCTTGTGCTCCATCACCGCTTTCTCATCGTATGCCGCTGCCTCTCTTTCCACAAAGGTGATCGCTTTGGTGGGGCATGAGGGAAGGCAATCCCCCAGGCCGTCGCAATAGTCGTCCCGCATGAGCTTGGCTTTGCCATCCACCATGGCAATCGCCCCTTCATGGCAGGCGGCCGCGCAAGCGCCGCAACCGTTACACTTCTCTCTGTCGATTTGAATAATTCTTCGTTTCATGGTTACACTCCTTGATTTCTCCTTCCATTGTAGGGTAGAAGCCTTTATAAGGCTGTTGAATTTTCAACAAACAGGAGGTTTTATGGAACCGTTTCTCCCAGTTATCCGCATGTGCCCTCTTTTTGCCGGTGTGGCAGATGGGGAGATTTTGGCCATGCTGGCCTGCCTTGACGCAAGGAGGAAGCGGTATCAGAAAGATTCGTTTCTCCTAAGCGTGGGGGATCGCGTGCATGCGCTCGGGCTGGTGCTGGAAGGCACGCTCCTTGTCATTCAGGAGGATATATGGGGAAACCGCAATATCGTCAGGGCCGTGGGGGCGGGAGAAACCTTTGCGGCCTCCTATGCGTGTGCGGATGTGCCTCTCTCTGTGAGCGTGTGCGCCGAGAGCTGTGCGGAGATTCTTTTCCTGGACATGAAACGCATTCTGAACGTTTGCTCCGCATCCTGTTCCCATCATAGCCGGATCATCCATAATCTTCTTTGCGAAGTCGCGGAAAAGAATCTGCTGCTCAGCGAGAAACTCTCCCATTTGGGGCAAAGAAGCACCCGGGCGAAGTTGATGTCCTATTTTTCCGCGATGGCACGAAAAGCGGGAAGATATGAGTTTGACATTCCGTTTACCCGGCAACAGCTTGCCGATTTCCTTGCCGTCGAGCGTAGCGGTCTATCCGTTGAGCTGGGAAAAATGAAAAATGAAGGGTTATTGGAGTTCGATAAGAATCATTTCATAGTCAAGGTTTGATCCATGGCTTCAAGTTCCGGAAGTTTTTGAATCATACGGGAATATGGGAAGAAAGTTGTAGCTCGATACATGATTGTTCTTTGCGATGGGTAAAGAAGCAGTCGCCCTTGAGAAGAGGCTGTACCTGTTTTTAGAGGATGAAGTCGGGATTGGTTCGGTAGCGTCTGGGAATCTTGTCGCTCACTTCTCTGAGGTATCCTCTCTCCACAAGGAATCCGATGATATGGCTGCGCAGGTAACTTGAATTCTTGACTCCAATGAAGGAGGCGATTTCGGCCACTTTCCGGGCGCCGTAATGGCAATAGGTGAGAATTTTTTCATCGTATTCGGAATTTTTCTCGAGTGCCATGAAGTCGATTTGGGGAAGTTCGTCCAAGGAGGCGATTCCCTCTGCATAGGTGAGGTCGGGGAGTATGAGGGTGAAGTGATCCGATGTGGAATAGATGACAGGTTTATGGCGGTCGTCCACTTTTTCGTATGCTTGGATGATTTTGTCGAAACCGGTGCCTGCCGCCTCCATCACATTGCAGGCCACCAGGATGTCCGAGATGAGCTCATTCCTCCTTTTCGATGTGTATCGCGAGAGATCGTGCGTCCTTTCTATCCTTGCCCCCTTGTAGAAGCTCCCCGGACTTGAAATTTCCAACCGATCCTTAAACATGTCAACCTGAATCTGCGTACCGTCGAGGAAATAGTCCCTGTGTGCAATCGCATTGATCACCCCCTCAAATAGAGCACGCCGGGGGTATGCGTCTAGATTTTCTCTGCCGAAATTCTTTTTGATTATCGTGCGGTTCATTCGTTGCTGTATGAAATCCATGGCGAACTGAATTGAGTCGATAAGGTTGCCTTGGAACTTGTTGACGGAGAGGATCCTGTCGCTTCCTTTGGAAAGGCCGGTGTACAGAGCGCATTGCAAGGCTGCCTTTTCTCCTTTGTATTGGTCCCTGAAGAGTACCGCTCCGTTCTTCAATTTCCCGTGTTCGCTAAAAAAACCCATGCTTGCAAACGCTTTGTCTGAGAGGGGTTTCCCCTCGTGTTCGCGGGAAAACTGGATAAGTTTGGTGAAATCCTTTCGTTGATAGGGCATATCCGAATCGAGTGTGTCATATTGGAGGTTCTGGTTGGATGTCACCATCGTGGTGATCTCTTCCAGTGTTGCCCCGTTGGTGAATCCATCCCTTCGCATATAGATGCCCGGGATTCCCTTGTAGGTGAGTGTTATTGGCCTTGCGGGCGACTGCTCGATTTCCGCCTTGATGATGAAAAGTGTTCTCTTGTTGGCCATATAAGGGAGAAACGTAAGTTTGATGGAAGGCCGTGGAAGAAGATGCTCGTTCACTTGTTGGTAAAGGAACCCACGTTCGCTATCGGCATCCTTCTTGTCGAATCCAATGAGTTTGCTCGTTTTGTCCTCGACTCCGATGAAAAGCGTGCCTCCTTCCGCATTGGCAAATCCTGCTATCGTTTTCAGCCATCCAACTATGTTTGTTCGGTCGAGCCGGGCTTTTGTCTCCAATGTTAAGGATTCAATCGGATGCAAATTGACGAGCTCTTACAGTACCATATGCGATTCTCCTTTGCACTACTTCAAAGTTTACTTCAATCTTACTTCAAAGTTTACTTCAATCTTACTTCAAAGTCTGTTTGAAGCAATTGAAGCAACCTGTGGGGATGGCGGGAAGGTGAATCATGTTTGTATAATGGGGCGGAAATGAGTATCTTTCGGAGAACGGGAGTAAGACGATGGAAAGATTCAATCCGTTAAGGCGATCCAATGAGACAATCGTAGGGGAAAGCTTGAGTGGGGAGCGTGCACTCTACCGGGGTGAAAATCTTGAGATCCACGATACGATATTCCATGATGGCGAATCGCCTTTGAAGGAGAGCCGGAACGTGAAGCTTTATGGCTGCCAGTTCCAGTGGAAATATCCGCTTTGGTATTCGCAGCACGTATATGTGAAGGATTGCGTCTGGCAGGAGATGGGGCGTAGCGGAGTGTGGTACACCGACTGCATGATTGTCGAGGATTCCATTGTCGGAGCGCCAAAGAACTTCAGGCGTTGCCATGATATCACGCTACGCCGAGTTTCCCTTTTCAATGCGCAGGAGACGTTCTGGAATTGTTCCTCCATTACGCTGGACCATGTGAGCGTACGTGGCGACTACTTTGCCATGAACAGCCAGGATGTCTTGGCCGACCATCTTGAGATCTTCGGCAACTATGCGTTTGACGGTGCGAGAAACCTCACCTTGCGCTCCTGTAAGCTGATTACCAAGGATTGTTTCTGGAATTGCGAGAATGTGACTGTCTATGACTCCATTATCTCAGGAGAATATCTTGCCTGGAACACAAAAAACCTCACTCTGGTCAATTGCACGATTGAGAGCTCCCAGGGGCTCGACTATATCGAGAACCTGAAGATGGTTGGTTGTAAGCTGGTGGGGACGACCTATGCCTTTGAGTATTGCAAGGAGATGGATGTCGAGGTGACTGGACATATCGATTCCATCCTGAATCCGGGCAGTGGCATTATCCGCGCAAAGGATATTGGTGAAGTGATTATCGAAGAAGAGAATTGTGACAAAGAGAAAACCCGGATCATTGCAAATTGAGGCAATCGGTGAAGCAGATGTACGATTTTGATGAGATAGTGGACCGCAGACCGTTTCACAGCGACAAATGGGATGTGAAGGAGGGAGAGCTTCCCATGTGGGTGGCCGACATGGATTTCAGGACAGCCCCGGAAATTCGTGAAGCAATCCAGAGGCGTCTGGACCATGGCATATTCGGCTACTCGATTGTCCCGGATTCGTGGTATGAGGCCTACGTGGGTTGGTGGAAGGAACGTCATGGGTTTGTCATGGACAAATCCTGGCTGATTTTTGCCTCCGGGGTGGTTCCCGCCATCTCCTGCCTTGTCCGTAAATTGACTACTCCTGCCGAGAAGGTTGTGCTCATGACTCCCGTCTACAACATCTTCTTCAATTCCATCGTGAACAATGGCAGGTATCCTTTGGAGAGTCCGCTACGTCTTTCCGAGAAAGGATACGATGTGGACTGGACCGATTTGGAAGAGAAGCTTGCCGACGGGCAAGCCACATTGCTGATCCTGTGCAATCCCCAGAACCCGGGAGGCCGGGTATGGAGGAAAGAGGAGCTTGCAAGAATCGCCCAGCTTTGCGAGGAGCATGGGGTGGTGGTGATAAGCGATGAAATCCATTGCGACCTTACCGACCCCGGAGTCTCCTATGTACCGTTTGCCAGCGTCAGCCCGATTGCAAGAGAGATAAGCGTCACCTGCATCAGTCCAAGCAAGGCGTTCAATGTGGCGGGCATCCATAGCGCCGCTGTTGTGGTTCCTAATGCACTTCTACGCCATAAGGTCTGGCGTGCGTTGAACACGGATGAAGTTGCAGAGCCAAACTCGTTCGCAGTGGAAGTGGCGGTAGCCGCATTTTCCAAAGGATCTTCTTGGCTGGATGCGGTGAGAGCGTATATATACCGGAACAAGCAGCGGGTTGCCGCTTTTCTCAGTTCCCAGGTTCCTGAATTGAAAATGATTGTCGAGGACGCCACCTATTTGGTTTGGATCGACGTGCATGGACTCCCGCATGAAGGAAAAGGTTTCGCTTCTTTTCTCCGGGAGCATGCCGGGCTTTATCTTAGCGACGGATCCCAATACGGAAAGGGAGGGGAGGGATTTGTCCGTATGAACGTGGCTTGTCCGGAGCGTGTGGTGGAAGATGGGCTTGTTCGCCTTGCAAAAGGGGTAACTCTTTTCAAGGAAACATGCTGATCGGCAAATTCTGACAGAGGAAAGTGCCTATGTGCGAGTTTTTGGACAGAGAGGAGCAAGATGGCATGGCACCCCTTTTTCTCACCTACTACGGCCATGCGTGCTTCAAGCTCTCCTATGGAGGGAAAAGCGTGCTGTTCGATCCGTATCAGGATGGTAGTGTGCCGGGGCTGAAGCTTCCTCGCGGGATATGTGTGGATGCGCTGTATTGCTCGCATGACCATGCGGACCACTGTGCGAGGGGTTTGGTGGAAGTGACAGCCAAACGGGACCCTTTTCCCGTGCATCGGATGCGTGTGCCCCATGATGATGCCAAGGGGAGGAAACGCGGCATGTGCGACGTGGTCATGGTCTCTCTTGGCGGTGTCAATATCGCACACCTAGGGGATTATGGACGGCTTCCGACGGAAGGCGAGTATGCGTTTCTCCGAAAAGCAGATATCCTGCTGGTTCCTTGCGGTGGTTTCTACACCATAGGCCCCTTGCAGGCAAGAGAGCTTATCGCCCGTAGCGGTGCCGCTCTCTCCATTCTCATGCATTTCAGGAAAGGATGCCGTGGTTACGGAGTGCTTTCCGATATCAGCGAGATTCGGAAAGTGTTTGGCTCTCTTGAGGAGAAGGGAGCGCATACGATCTCTCTCGATAGCTCGCACATCCCTTCGGGAGTTCTTACTTTGGAGCCACTACAGGAATGACCTACGCCGCTTCCTACCCTTCTCCTTTGGGCCTTCTTTCCATGGTGAGTGACGGAGTTTCTCTTACCGGTTTGTGGTTTGAAGAGCAGCATCCTTTTCAGAGATGCTTGTCTGGGCCTACGGCTGCCAATGAAAGCCTCGCCATCTTCCAGAAGACGCGCCGATGGCTCGATATCTATTTCTCCGGAAAGAATCCAGACTTTACTCCCGAGACAAAAGTGGAAGGGTCCCTCTTCTTTTGCACGGTGATTGCGCTCCTCTCTTCCATTCCCTACGGGGAGACGGTCACCTACGGAGAGATTGCCAAAGAGGCTGCTTCCCGTCTGGGCAAGGAACGCATTTCCTCTCAAGCGGTAGGACAGGCGGTGGGACGCAATCCCGTTTTCCTGATCATCCCCTGCCATCGTGTGATTGGCTCTTCTGGAAGGCTTGTGGGATATGGTGGAGGAATTGCACGAAAAGGGATGCTCCTCAAGCTTGAGGGAATAGTCTTAGACTGGGCGTTCTGAAATCTCGGTAATGACAAAAAATATCTGACTTTTTTACCCTATTGGGTTGATACAAACCCCATAAGGGGGTTTAATCACGGCTAGCTATTTGTTGTTTGAAAGGGTATGAGCAATGGAGAAATTGAAAGTCGGTATTCTCGGTGCCACTGGCATGGTTGGCCAGCGGTTCGTGACCCTCTTGGAGAACCATCCTTGGTTCGAGTTGACTGAAGTCGTCGCAAGCAGGGCGACTACGGGAAAGACCTACGCCGAGGCACTGGAAGGCAACAAGTGGAAGCTCGATGTTCCCATGCCGGAATATGTGGCGTCCATGCGCATCAAGGAGCTTGAGGATGACATGGATCAAATCGTCAAGGATGTTGATTTTGTCTTTTGCGCGGTCAACATGCCCAAAGAGGATATCAAGGACCTTGAAGAGGCATATGCGCGCCGCGAATGTCCGGTAGTCTCCAACAATAGCGCCCATCGCTGGACAGTTGATGTGCCGATGGTGGTCCCTGAAATCAATCCGGACCATTATGGCTTGATTGAGGCGCAAAGACGCCGGTTGGGCACCAAGAGAGGTTTTATCGCAGTCAAGCCGAATTGCTCCATCCAGTCATACACTCCCGCTCTCGCCGCATGGCGCGTTTTCGAACCCTACCAGGTGGTGGTCTCCACGTATCAGGCCATCAGCGGTGCAGGAAAGAACTTTGAAAGCTGGCCGGAGATGGTGGGCAATGTGATTCCCTTCATTTCCGGAGAAGAGGAAAAATCGGAGAAAGAGCCGCTGAAGGTGCTTGGCAAGCTCGAAGGAGGGAAGATCGCATTGGCCGATGATTTGGTTATCACCAGCCAGTGCATCCGCGTTCCCGTGCTCAACGGCCATACCGCCACCGTTTTCGTCAATTTCCATAAGAAGCCGACCAAGGAGCAGCTCATCAAAGCCTTGCGCGAGTATGAGGGGGAGCCACAGAAACTCAATCTTCCCCTGGCTCCAAAACAGTTTATCCAGTATTTCGATGAAGAGGACCGGCCGCAAGTGAAGCTTGATGTGGATTGGGAGAAGGGGATGGGCATCTCCATAGGACGCATTCGCCCTGATACGCTTTTCGATTACAAGTTCGTGGGACTCTCCCATAATACGCTCCGTGGAGCTGCCGGTGGTGGCGTCGAAGCCGCGGAGTACCTGTACAAGACCGGTTGGATTGACCGGAGATAGGTTATGACCAGGCTCGACAAGTTGCTTGCCGCATCCGATGTGGCGAGCAGAAGTGTCTTGAAGTCCATCATCCATAGTGGCCGTGTCACCGTGGATGGGTGTGTTGTCAAGGATCCTGCCTCGAAAGTAAGCGAAAAAGCGGTAATCGCCCTTGACGGAAATCCCGTCGAAAGGAAGCGGCGTATGGTCTGTCTTCTCTTTAAGCCAAGCGGGTATGTGACCAGCACCAAGGACAAGGGTCCCACGGTGATGGACTTGATTCCCGATGCGATGAGGAAGATGGATCTCTTTCCTGTGGGACGGCTCGACAAGGAGACGGAGGGGCTTCTTGTCATGACCAATGACGGAGTGCTTGCACACAGGCTCATTTCCCCCAAGTCGGGAGTGAGGAAGATCTATTATGCCGAGCATGAGGGAATGGCAACAGGGGAGGATGTTGTTGCCTTCAAAAGCGGAATCATCCTGAAGGATGGGGAGGCGTGCATGCCCGCCTTGCTGAAGCCCCTCGGACAAGGAAAGAGCGAGATTGTCCTTGAGGAGGGGAAATACCACCAGGTGAGGAGAATGATGGCATCCAGAGCTCTTCACGTCACCTACCTCAAGCGCATACAGGAGGGTGGACTCACCCTCGGGACGATGGAAAAAGGGGAGATCAGGGAATTGAACGTGCATGAGGAAGCGCTTCTTTTCCAGAAGTGAGATGGACGAAGCTCTCCTTACTTGCTACTTTCGAAGCAATTGAGAAGGAGATTTACCATGAAACAGCAACTCGGCATCAAAGCCCCGGTCATCTATCCTCTTTCCGTCTATGTGATAGGGACCTATGACGAGAAGGGAAACCCGAACGCAATGAATGCGGCATGGGCCATCCAGTGCGACTACAAGAAAGTCGTCATCTATCTTGCTCCGCATAGGAGTACGGAGAACATGAAGATCACGAAAGCGTTCACCGTGAGCTTTGCCACCCAGAGCCAGGTTGTCCCCGCGGACTATGTGGGGATCGTCAGCGCAGGCGATGTGGAAAACAAGATGGAGAGGACCGGCTGGCACTGCGAGAAGGCAAGCAAGGTCAATGCTCCTCTCTTCAAGGAACTTCCCTTGGCGTTGGAGTGTGAGGTCGAATCCTTCAACCAGGTCGGACCGGATGACATCACCGTCGTCGGCCGCATCGTGGAAGTGGACGCGGACCCTTCCATCCTGACGGACGGGAAAATCGACACGGAAAAACTTCAGCCTATTGTTTACGATTCTTCCAACCACGTCTACCGTGCGCTTGGAGCGGTGGTCGGCCATGCGTTCAAGGATGGGTTGGCGCTCAAGGGATGATCAAAGTGCGACACTCTGAAACCCTCTGTCGGTCAGCTTCATTTGCTCCTTGAAGCCCATGCTCTTGAGCATGGTCTCCACCTCCTCAAAATGGGAGACAACCGCATCGGACTTGTGGCAGTCGCTAGAGATGATGAGGGGGGCATGGAGGTTTTTAAGCCTCTCCAGCAAAAACGGCGCGGGGTAGGGAGTGCTCTTCCACCCCCTGCTGATGGCGCCTGTGTTCACTTCAAAGATTTTGCCTGATTTGGCGGTCTCTTCCAGATATCCCGCCGCCAAATCCTGGTACCAGCTCTCCCCTTCGTCGAAGAACGGCTGCTTCTCCAGGAATTTGGTCACAAGGTCAAAGTGGCCGATGATGGAGAAAGGCTTTTCGTTTGCGAACCGTGCCACTTCCTTGTAGTAGCTTTCAAGTAAAGCCTTGATGTTGCCGTCGAATGCGTCAATCGCCTCCTGGAACCTCTTTGGGGAATAATCAACTTCCATCAATCCCTTGGGCGTGTCAAAGAGATGGCAGGATCCAATGCTGTAGTCGAGCCGGGGGTCGAACTCTATCTGGCCGCTTTGGCTCCTGCTTTCTATCTCGAATCCACGATATAGCTTGATTTGGGGATACTTTTCCTGTAGCTGGTTGATCTCCTGAAAGTAGGAGTCAATCTTCTCTTGGGGAATCTGGCAAGTGTCCCAGGGAAAACCGGTGTGGTTGTGGCTGGAGAAGCCAAGGGAGTCGAGTCCTGCCTTGAGCGCATGGAGAACCACTTCCTCCATGGGGGAATTCCCGTCGCAGTAAGTTGAGTGGGTATGGAGATTCTGTTTCGTCGTCATGGTTTGGTTTTCCCTTTCCTCCAAAGCTTCAAAAGCAGCAATGCGCACACGACCGAGGAGAAGACGCTCCCTAGCGGAGCCGCCATCCCCAGTGGCAACAAGGTGGCGGGAAATGCCATGGAACCCCACCAGGCGCCAGGGATGCGCACGAGGATGATGGAGAGGATGTTGCTGAGAAAAGAGTATCCGGCTTTCCCGTAGGCGCAAAAGAAACCGCACATGGGGAAATGGAATGCGGCAAAGAGGCAGTCGAACACATAGGAGCGAAAGTAGGAGGCCCCTTGGGTTACCACCAAGGGGTCGCTTGTGAAGAGCCCGATAATTTCCTTTGCAAAGAACTGGACCAGAAGGGAGACCACGAATCCGAAGGTCAGGCAGAAGGAGATTGCCCAGAAAAGCGATTGCAAGGAACGGTCGTTCCTTCCCGCTCCCGCGTTTTGGGCCGCAACCACGCTGACCGAGCTGAGCATCGCGGAGGGTACGAGGAAGAGGAAGCTGATTATCTTCTCGACAATGCCCACCGCAGCCACATCGATGACGCCACGATGGTTGACAAGCACGGTGATGAGGAGGAAGGAGACCTGGATACATCCATCCTGTGCGCAAATGGGAAAGCCTACTCCGACGATTGCTTTGACTATTTTGCGGTCGAACCTGAAATCCTCTCTCTTGAGGCGTAGCAAGTGCTTCTTGAGGATTGCGAGGAGGGAGAGGAGGAAGCTGAGCGCCTGGCTGATGACGGTGGCAAGGGCCGCCCCTGTGGCGCCCATGCCCAACGGTCCGATGAAAAGCCAGTCAAGGAACACATTGGCGATTCCTGCGACCATGATGAACAAAAGGGGGGTCCTGCTGTCCCCCTGAGCCCGGAACAGGGAGGCCACCACATTGTATGCGATTATCCATGGAATTCCCAGCATGCATACCAGCACGTAGCCATGGGCTTGCTCGAAAGCCTCCATGGGAGTAGCAAGAAGCCGGAGAATCGGATCGGTTAGGAGGGTGAGTGCCACGGTCAGGGGAATGCTGAGAAGAAGGAAGAAGAGCACGGAGTTCCCGATTACTTTCCCTTTCATGGCTTTGTCCCCGCCCCCTACCGCCTTGCCAAGGTTCACGGTGGTGCCCATTGCCATTCCGACAATCATGACAGTCAGCATGTGCATCAGCTGGCTGCCGATGGCAACAGCGCTGATGACTTCCGCGCCGTTGAACTTTCCCGTGATGAAGAGGTCTGCCATGCCATAGAACGATTGCAGAAAACAGGAAGCAAGGTAGGGAAGGGAGAATGTTATCAAATTCTTCTTGATGGAACCGATGGTTAAATCTTGTTGCATGGTGCCATCATATCCCTTTCCTCCCCAAAAGAAAAAGAGACGGTGATTGTCCCCCTCTTGCACAAGATACACGGGGGGGGGTATACTTGCCCCTCGCAAGAACCTTTTGTCTTGCAAAGGATTGATTACATGAAGAAAACTCTTACTGTTCTGATGATGGTATTGCTTTCTGCAATGCTCATTGTATCGTGCGACGATAGCGAAACCAAGTCAACCACCTACAAAGTTGGCGACCCTGGTCCTGCCGGTGGAACCATTTTCTACGTTAACCCAAAAGCTTCAACCGATGGATGGACATACCTTGAGGCTGCGAAAACCGATTATGCAAGTAATCTTGGTGGTGCTTCTGTAAATTGCGCTTGGGGAGAGAAAGAAGCAGAAGACTGCAAAACTGTAACTAGTATTGGAGGTGGCCTTGACAATACTAAAAAACTTTTCGAGATGGGTGAAAAGTACGAGGCAGCCTATAAAGTATATAATAAAGATCTCTACGAAAACGGATGTACAGACTGGTTCCTTCCAAGCAAAGAAGAGCTTTTAACTCTTATGTATAACACTGACTTGGCAGACTCTTTTGAATTAAATACATACTACTGGACAAGCTCTGAAGTCTATGATTATAACACTGAAGCTGTTACCGATACAGCATATGCAATAAAGAGAGTAGTTAATGGCTTGGACAGTGGGCCACAAAGCCGCGATAGTCAGTATCTTGTACGGCCGATTCGTAGGTTCTAATGTAGCAGGGATCCTCCCGGACAATCAAAGAGTCATGACGTTGAGTTCATGGCTCTTTTCTTTTTGCATAAGCCAACCTTTTAATCAATATTCCGGCTTCGTGGCGAATGGGATTTGATGCCATGAAAATCCCAAGGTGCTGATAGTTTGACAGTTATGGCAACCACACCCGCCTCACTGGCATGGTTTTGAGAATAGGGGAACTTCTTCTGAAGAAGTAAGTCGGAGAAGGATGAGGAGAGTGCTGGAGTCTTATGAGTGCCCCGGGAATATCTAATGGGGGGACAGGCAAAAAGAAACGACTTTCTGATGGTGCTCATCAAAAAGCCGTTTTGACGTGCTCAGCCTTTGACTGAACCAAGCAAGGTACCCTTGGTGAAGTACTTTTGGATGAACGGATATGCGATCACCATCGGGATTGCGCTCATGAAGACCGAAGCGGCCTTGATGGCTTCTACCGGAGCGTCGCTGAATGCGTTTGCCTCGACGAACTCGTTCATGCTGGCGCCGATAAGGATGTTGCGCAGCAATATCGGAAGCGGTCTGAGGTAGTCCTTGCTCAAGTAGAGCATCGGGTTGAAGTAGTTGTTCCAGAAGTTGACACCGTAGAAGAGTCCGATGGTCAGGATGATTGCCTTTGAAAGGGGCAGGATGATCTTGATCAGGGTCTGCACTTCGTTGCAACCGTCGATGGAAGCGCTCTCCCTCAGCTCGTTGGGGATTCCCTCAAAGAAGGAGCGCATGATCAATAGGTTGTAGGTATTGATGGCGACCGGAAGATAGACGGAAGCGAGCTTGTTGGTCAAACCGAACTTGGCGACCATGATGTAGGTCGGCACCATGCCCACGTTGAAGACGTAGGGGATGACGACCATGATGGTCAGCAGCTTCTTTCCCGGAAGGCCTTTGACGGAAAGCCCGTAGGCAAGGGGGATGTTCAGAATCAAGGCGCACACAACACCGCCTACAAGGATTCTCACCGAGTTGACGAATGCGAGCAGGAAGCCGTTGTTGCCGAGTAGCGACCTGTATGCCGCGAGCGACCATTTCCAGGGAGGAAGCACCATTCCCTGCAGGTAGGAACCGATGAACGTGGAGGGCCGCATGCTGAGCATAATCGTGCTCCAAAGGGGAACAGCGATGATGATCAGGAAGAAGACCATGATGGCATCTACGCTGATGCTGAAAATCTGGTCCGCCCTGGACAGCCTTACGACCGCCGAGGTTTGTGGTTTCAATGAGTTTTGTTTCTTAGCCATACCAGCATCCTCCTCAAGTTAGAACAGCGAGTTCTCGGTGACTTTCTTCGAGAAGTAGTTGCTGGTGAAGACCAGTAACATTCCGATGACACCTTTAAACAAGCCGGCGGCTGTGGCAAGACCGAAACGCCCATCAAGCAGACCTTGGCGGTAGACCCAGGTGTCGATGATGTCGCCGATGTTGTAGACAGCGGGGCTGTAGAGCATGAAGATCTGGTTGAAGCCAGCCTCCATGATGGTTCCAATCTTAAGAAGCAGCACAGTGACAATCACCGGCCTGATGGAGGGGAGGGTGATGTAGCGCACTCTCTGCAGGCTGCTAGCACCCTCGACCATGGCGGCCTCGAAGAGGGAGACGTCAATTCCCATCAAAGCGGCGATGAAGATGATTGCACTCCATCCCATCTCCTTCCATGCATCGCTGAGGATGACAATCCAGGGGAATGCGGTGGAGTTGGTGAGGAAGTCGACCGGTTTGCCCCCAGCCAGCTTGATCAGATCGTTTACCACACCGTCGCCGGGAGCGAGCAGAGCGAGCAAGATACCGTACATGATAACCCAGGAAAGAAAGTGGGGCAGATAGGCAAGCGTCTGGACCGTCTTGCTCAACCAGCGGTGGCGGCACTCATAGATGGTGATTGCCAGCACGATGGAGAGCGGCAGGCTGATGAGGAGCTTTCCGAAGCTGTACATCAGAGTGTTGCGGATGAGCGGCCAGAAGTAGTAGGAGTGGAAGAACTCGCTGAAATTCTTCAGTCCCACAAAGGTGCTCTTGGTAATGCCGTAACGCACCGACTTGAAGTCCCTGAATGCAATCTGCGCATTCCACAGCGGCGTGTACTTCATGACGATGTAGAAGATGACGGGGATTGCAATCAGCGCGTAGACAGAGCTGTAGCGACCCATCTCCCTTCTCAGGTTTTTCTTGACTTTGAAGTTTTTTTGTTCCATTGCCATTCCTTGTATATCATCCAACGGGCATGCCCGTGTGAATTTTCCTGAATGTAAATACGTATTGATAATTCTACCTGTTGCTTAACAAGCTGTCAAAAAATATCAATAAGAATATACCGAACTGGAATTGGAGAATTCAAGCATGCCCCCCTGCGACGAAAACAGGGGTGGTCTCCCACCCCTGTCTGATGCAGGCAAGCCTGATTTTATTTCAGCAAGCCATTCTCCTCGGCATAGGCGCGACCTTCCGCTTCCCATGCCTTGCCTCCAAGGTCGTTGAACTGCTTGACGAACGCATCCCAGTTCTCCTTGGTCAAGGCGCGCTTGCCGGAGAAGAACTCGGCCAAGCCCTGCTCGTAGAAGGTCTTCAGGTCGGTCGAAGGAACCGGCATGGACTCCATGCCAACCGCATCGGTCCACTTCTTGGACTGCATGTTGTGCAGGGTCACCAGGGAGGACATCGTCTTACCCGAATTCTTTGCAGTGTAGGTCGGATAGCGGCTTGCAAGCTCCTTGTTGTCGACGTAGTTGAAGGCCATGTTGCGCAGCTGGATGTAGGTCTGGCCTACAGAGCCGTTGTATCCCTGCGCTCCGGGGGTGGATTGCGGGTTGCCGTCGGCATCCAGCGTATACTCGACACCTTCGCGTCCGAAACCGCAGAGCATGTATCCCTCGTCATAGCTCATCCACTCGAACATGTCGGCAATCTTCTCGGCTTTGCCCTCTTCGGCTGCTTTGGCGGAGATGCACCAGACTCTCATGGTGCGGACCGCGGGACCAACGGAGGATTTGCCGCTGGGGCCGACGGGAGGATCGATGACGATAAGATCTCCGTTGGGGAAGTTCATGTCGAACGGAGTGTAGTTGTTCTCGCCATGGAGAGCGCCGTTCTGCTCGCGGAAGCATCCGAACTTGCCCTGTTTCCAGGCACCGCGGAAGTCATCCTTCTTGTATGCCATCCAGTTCGGGTCAATCAGACCTTCGTCGATGATCTGCTTCGCAAATACCATGAAGTCATAGAACTCGGGCTTGTTGATCTGTAGCCCGAAGTTCGCCTTGGTCATGTTCCAGGTGCCCTCGACGCCAAATGCACCCATCAGCGGCTCAAGCCTGCGGCCTGGATAGGCTTCGTAGTTGTTGGCTTCGATGAAGGCGCCAAAGCCGTAGGTATCCTTCTGGCCGTTGCCATCCGGATCATTGAACGTGAATGCGCGCAGCACATTGAGCAGCTCCTCAGTGGTCTTGGGAGCTTCCAGTCCGAGGTTATCCAGCCAATCCTTGCGGATGATCAGACCCTCGTTGCGGGAAACGGCTGCGGGGGTTGCAAAGCCGTAGCTGCGGCCGTCGAGGGTGGTGTACGCCTTCGCGCCGTCGTCGAACATAAGCCTGGTTCTGTTGGGCATGCGGCTGTACAGGTCGGTCACATCGGCGAGCATTCCGTTCTTGGCCAGGCGAAGCCACACTTCACGTCCGGCGACGAACATGTCGGGAAGATCGTCTGCGGCTGCCGCGGCCTGAATCTTCACATCCTGGTCCTGGGTGCCGGAAGGCAGGGTCTGTGCCTCAAGCTCGATGCCGAACTTGTCCTTGACAATCTGGTAGCCTGCCCAATCGTTGGGAAGCGGGCCTACCTCGGTCTGGGTGGCGGGATACCAAAGGGTCACATGGACGGGACCGGAAGAGGCTTTCTTGCTGGAAGCTTCGTTCTGGCCTTGGGCAAATGCGAAAGATCCGACCGCAAGCAATGCCGCGGAAAAGATCAATGTCTTACGATGCATCTTCATAAATTCCTCCTTGCAGAATGTGAAGAACACAAAACAAAAGAACCCCGAAAGGGGATAATCAACAAGAGTAGTCTAAATTCCCTTTTCCCGATTGTCAAAAAAACTCTTTGTGATTTTTCAGAACTCGAGTTGGACAATACAAACTTGGTGATTCTGATGTCATGCGAGCGGGGCGAACGAGCAGGAAGCAGCTCCCTGGCTTATGGCAATCTTCGGCTCCAGGCAGAGGGAGACCCTCAAGGAGTTCTTGGAGAGGATCAAGGTAAGGTCGCCTAGATCCGGGAAAAGGATTTGCATATGGATGACAAGATTCCCCTGCATGTCGAGTGCGGCGCTCGTTGCCGCCTTCCATCCCTCTTGGAAGAGAAAAGACCCGACGTGGTTGCATCCGATTCCCGCATTTCCGCAGTAGATGCCATTGATGGAGATGGCAAGTTCTTTCTCCCTTTTCGAGATGGCAATGGTGCGGATCCTTGTCTCGTTCTCTCCTAGCGTGTAGGTTCCGCACACCTTCTCCATCCCTTCTGTCGTTCCGGGTGCGACCTGTAGCTCTAGGGAACGTTCCATTTTCCGAAGCAGGGCAAGATTGATGGAGTTCTCTGCAAGCGGTTGGTCCGAGATTGCCTCGACCATGCGCCAGATGGCATCAAAGATGCCCTGGAGTCCACCGTGTATGTGCTTTACCCATGCGGTGGTGACCACAATTACATCCTTCTTGGGGACAAAAACGACTAATTGTCCCCCCATTCCGTAGAAGCAAAAGCTGTCATGGGTGGTTCTCCAGATGTAATAGCCATACCCTTGCTGGAGATCCTTCAACCCTCCTGCGGCGTCTGGCCACGTGTCGACATGCTTTTTGGATGCTTCCAGGAAATACGCATGGCAGGCGCTTTCTTCTCTGGTGAGATCTTTGGCGGCCTTGAGCAAGTCCCGTGCGCGAGAGAGCAACCCGCTCCCTCCAAGGGTTGTCCCCTGGGGATCCTTGAGCATCTTCGCTTCCTTGGAGAAACCGATGCCGTCAAGCCATTGTTCCCGGAGAAACGTAAGAAGCTCCATCCCGGTAATCTTTTCCACGAGCGCGCCAAGCACATGGGTTGCGCTGGTGTCGTAGGAGAAGAAGGCTCCCGGAGCATGGTCCGCGG
Source organism: Bacteroides uniformis (assembly GCA_963618365.1). GTDB lineage: Bacteria > Spirochaetota > Spirochaetia > Sphaerochaetales > Sphaerochaetaceae > RUG023. The sequence goes on along the minus strand of CAVESN010000001.1, from coordinate 23,841 downwards.
GCACGCTGAAGAAGGATCCGACCCAGTCATCGCAGCCAACAAGCTTGTAGGTGGTCTTCATGTGGCAGCTCTCCATCCGCAGCATGTCTCGGATGGTGGTATCCGCTAGTTCCTTGCTGGGATGCTCCGGCATTTTCTCGGGAAAGTAGGAGCAGATCTTGTCATCAAGGGAAATTTTCTTTTGCTCGGCAAGCATGCCGATGGCGATTGAGACGAAGCTCTTGGTCACCGAGTACATCCGCTGCAGGCTCGTCTGTGAGAATGGCTTCCAATAGGTCTCGCTGACCAGGTTCCCGTGGCGCATGACAAGCAGGCTGTGCATGGGAAGCCGTTTCGCTTCCAGTTCGGCAAGAAGGGCGATGATGGATTTTGAGGGTATCCCCTGGCTTTCCGGTGTGGTGGGCAACATGTTTTATCTCCTTGCGTTAGTATAGGGAAAAACAATCTATCGGGATAGAACCCAGAAAAGAAGGAGCACCAGGCATAGCGGTATCGGTCTTTGGGAGGAGGTTCCCTTGTCGAGAAAAGAAAGGCAAAGCCCATAGGCAAAGGTCAGGCAGAGCAGGGCAAGCTGGAGCTGGTTTGCAAGAGGATTCGAGGAACGGACCAAAGGAAAGAGAAACAAGGAAATGGCCCATACGATGGCCTCGATAAGGGACAAGATCTTGTTGTTTCCTTGCTTTGTGATGAGGGAGGCTGTCAAAGTGGCAATGGCTGCAAGAAAGAAGGTGGGGAGATTAGGCCTGAGGGTATAAGCCCCAAGAAGCAGCAATGTGCAAAATGCAAGAGGTGTCTTGCTTTGTGTGGGGAGGATTATGGCGCCGAAAGAGATGCCCACAAGGAGAAGAAGCATCCAAAAGGGATGGTTTTCTATCAGGCTGGATGCTCCCCCCAGTGCGAGCATCATGATGGTGTCGGCATAGAAACCTCGCAGCATGATGCCCAGTATAGGCCGCTTCCCTATTCCAGGAAAGCGGGGTTCAGTGTCACTTTAAAAGCTTTTGCAAGCAATTTGAGGTTGTCATCTGTGATGGTATTCACTATGCCGGCTCCCTTCGCCTTCAGGTAGATTTGCGCCGCCTTCTCGATGGTGTGCATTAGTCCGAAGGCCTCGTCAAAGGTGCTCCCGCTTGCGAACACCCCATGGAACGCCCAGACAACTGCGGGATACTCCTTGATGAGAATCGCAGTCGCATCAGCGATTTCGGTCCCGCCGGGAACCATCCAGGGTACGATGCCGATGCCCTCGGGGAAGACTACGGCGCACTCTGTCTCGCTTTGCCAAAGAATCCTGCTCAGTTTTTTCGCATCAGGTTCAATGGTGTAGGTGAGTGCGGTGATGTTCGCGGGATGGGCATGGTAGATTACCCTGCATTTCCCTTTTGTCGCTTGGTAGCGCACCGCATGGTTGAGCAGGTGGGTGGGCAGCTCGCTGGTCGGTTTCCCATCCTCCAACCCCCACAGGATTTGGTATCCCTCTCCCTTGTCGTCGATTTTGATGATGCCATAGGAGTGCTCGGGATCCAGTGTCACGTTGCGCAGGTAACGTCCTGTCCCGGTGACCATGAAATATGCTCCGGCGACCTCCTTGATCGGTTTCGGAAGGGAAAATTTCCTTTCTCCTTTCAGCAATCCCATGCAGGCTTTGACATCCTCCTCGCTCATCCTGTAGGAGAGGTTTCCCCCGTTGCGCTCATGCCATCCCTGAAGCCATCCGTCATTGCACATCCGCGCGAAGCTTTCCATTGTCTGTGTCATAATCCTACCTCCTCCCAGCAAGGACTTTCTCTTCATAGGCTTCGACTTTGGGAAGCCAAGCCATGCTGCCATCGACCCCCTCCCTAAAGAGGAACTCTTCCCAGACTGCGCCCCAGTCGAGCGTCTTAAGCTCTTCCTTGAGGGAAAGAAGCTGGGTGAAACGGCAGGCGTCCTGCATCTCCTTCATTGTTTTTCCTGGCTCAAGGAGCGCAATCAGAAGCGCTTTCTGCATGTTCCGGGTACCGATGATCCAGGCGGCGATACGGTTGATCGAGGCATCGAAGAAATCGAGGCCGATGAGTACTTTCTCGGTGGCGCCAGAACGCACAATCTCCCGCGAGAGCTCTTTCAGCTCGTCGGAAAGCGTCACGACATGGTCGCTGTCCCAGCGTACCGGTCGGGAGACGTGTAGCGGCACATAGTCGGCATAGCATAGCAGTGCGGAAAGTTTCTCGCTCACCATCTCCGTGGGATGGTAGTGGCCGGTGTCCATCAGCTGGTAGACCCCTTTGTGGCTTGCCGCATAGTAGGCATAGAATTCGTTCGAGCCCACCGTGAACGATTCAAGTCCTATTCCGAATGTCTTGCTCTCCACGCTGTCGACGACATTGTCCATCTTCTCGCTGAAGATCTGGTCAAGGCTCTCTTTCAGACGTAGCCGTGGCCCGAGGCGGTCGGCCGGCACATCCTTGTAGCCGTCAGGAATCCAGACATTGCAAAGGGAGTGTCCCCCAAGGGCCATCGCGAAGCTTTGTGCGATGCGGCGGCAGCGCTTGCCGTGCTCAATCCAATAGGAGCGCACCTCCTTTTCGGGGCTGGAGAGCGTCAGGTTGTCCTTCACCATCGGATGGGAGAAGAATGTCGGGTTGAAATCAAGGCCGAGGTGGTGCTCCTTCGCAAAATCAATCCAAGGCGTGAAATCTTCGGGCTCAATCTGGTTCCGCTGGACATCGCGCTTGGTGACAAGATAACTCGCATGCAGGTTCAACCTGTGCCGGCCACCGATTTCTCCCAAGGCGAAGGAGAGGTCCTCCATCAATTCCTCGGGGCTGCGAGCCCTGCCAGGGTAGTTCCCCGTTGCCTGAATTCCCCCGGAGAGGTCCGTTCCTCCGTGCTCGAAACCGCGTACATCATCTCCCTGCCAGCAGTGGAGGCTGATGGGGATCTCCGAGAGTTTTTTCATGGCAAGCTCGGTATCCACCCCTAGCGCAGCATAGGCTTTCTTTGCTTCTTCGTATCGACTCATTTGTTCCTCCGATATATCTTCACATCAATAGAGTTCCGTAAAATGGACGAGGCCTCTTCCCTATCCTTGATTTCTCCGCTTTCCATCATCTGGCAAAGCAGGTTGCCGTAGGCTGTACCCTCATCGGGGCCGGCTGTCACTTCCAGGCCGGTCTTGTCGGCAGTGAGCTGGCAGAGGTATGCATCCTTCGAGCCGCCTCCGACGATGGCGAGATGGCGGTAGCGTTTTTCGGTGATCCTCTCGAGGCGACTGATTGCCTTCTGGTATCCCAGGGCAAGACTGTGGTAGATGCAGCTGGCTGTTTCCCCGGTTGTGGCGGGAACTTTCTGGCCGCTCTCTCTGCATGCGGCTTTGACTTCCTCGGTCATGCTCCTTGGAGCGAGGAATCGTTCGTCCTCGATATCCACTACGGAGGGGAAATCCCCCTCCTCCTTCGCTTTTTCCGCCAACTGGGGGAAGGAGAGATTCTCATTGCATTCTTTTTTGAGGTTCTGAAGCATCCATGTTCCCATGAGGTTTCTCAAGAGTCTGATGGTGCCACGATAGCCACCTTCGTTGGTGAAGTTCTCTTTCATCGCCTCATCGTTGACAATCGGGCTGTCAATCACTGCTCCAAGGAGCGACCATGTGCCGCTTGAAAGGAATGCGCTTCCCTCTCTGAGGGGAGAACCCAATACGGCACTTGCAGTGTCGTGCGTGGGAGCCGCGACAAGAGTGGTGTGCATGCCGGTGACCCGTTCGACCTCCCCGGAGAGCGGGCCGTAGCAGGCCCCTGGCATGACAAGAGGCTTGAACAACCTCCCGGGAAGCCCGAGCCGGGCAATAAGCCCCAAATCCCAGCACCGAAGCATGGCGTCCACCAGGGAAGTGGTGGTCGCATTGGTGTATTCCTGGTGCATGACGCCGGTCAACCTCCAGGCAAGGTAGTCCGGTATCATCAGCAAATGCTGCGCTTTTTCCAAATCTTCCGGCCTCTCCTTCTTTAGCGCCAACAGCTGATAGATCGTGTTGAACGAAAGATGCTGGATGCCTGTGTGGCGGTAGATTTCCTGCCGTGAAACCGGACAGGGTACATGATCGGTCCTGTTGTCTCGGTAAGCGACAGCCTCTCCGATTCTTCTTCCGTCTCCGTCAAGGAGCACATAGTCGCAGCCCCATGTATCTATGGCTATGGTTTTCGGCCTGACTCCGATTTCGTGGGCCTTCTTCAATCCCGCGAGGATCTCCATGAACAGTTTGTCCACATCCCATACAAGGTGGCCATCCTTAGCCGTATATCCGTTGGGAAAGCGGTGGATTACCGAGCATTTCATGATCCCTCCGGACAAATTTCCTCTCAGGATTTTTCCGCTGGAGGCACCGATATCAATAGTCACATATTCCATGTTTCCATCATGGGCCTTCTTCAGATATGCCTCAATTGCCAGCTTATCGGAGGAGATTGCCTTTTTTTACGATTATGATACGATATCTGGGTGGATTATCCCGTTTTTATTGACCAATTTTCAAAATTAACCGAAAAAGAAAGGCATTATCAGGCCTTGTTCAATGCAGGAAGACTTCCCAAAAGGCCGGAAGATGTCCATGAGGAGGGTCGAGGAGTCACGCTGGGGGAAAACCTCCTGGAAAGGGGAAGGGATGTGGTGGTGCAGAAGCATCCCTGTTTCCTTCCTCTCTATCCCCATGACCACGAGTTTTTGGAAATAGAGGTGGTTGCAAAAGGCTTTTGCAGCCAGGACATCTATGGTCGCCATGTCATCATGCATGAGGGGGATGCGCTTCTTATCGCTCCACACACTTACCATGCAATAGGCGTGTTTTCGGAAGATACAATAGTGTGCAATCTTTTGGTGCGGCTTGAGACCACCATGGATTGCCTGCCATTCGCTCCCCGTGAGGGGGAAGCGGGAAAATTGTTCGACATACTTCGTGCTCAAAGCGGAGTGCCTGGTTGTGTTCTGGTTCATGGGTGCCATGACGCGTTTCTTTTGCTTCCCGATTTGGCGTATGGAGAGGGTGTGTATGCCAAGCTCCGCCTTGCGGAGTTCTTTTACCGGTTGGGAAAAGGCTCGGCCCAATCGCTTGTCGAAAGCGATGCGAAAAGCCTCAGGCTCTCGCATGTGCTTTCCCGTCTCCGTGATAGCGGAGGTTCTCTCAGCCAGAAGGAGCTCGCCGGGGAAGTGGGGGTTACTCCCGCATACCTCTCCTTTCTCGTCCATCGGGAGACGGGAATGACTTTCAGCGGGATTGCACAGAGAGAGCGGTTGAATCTTGCGTGCAAGTTGCTCAAGTCGGGCCTTTCCTGCAAGAATGTGGCAGATCGGCTCTCGCTTGATCCCCAGCGGTTTTGCCGGTTCTTCCACAAGGCCACGGGAATCTCTCCCGGGAGGTGGAGGATGCATATCGGGAAGGAGGAGGATAATGACCATAACGTATCTTGAGCACTACGGCTATCTGTTTGAGGCGGTCAATTGCACCATCATCATCGACTACGTGAGGGGGAAGCTTCCACTCCTCCGTACCGACAAGCCTATCTACGTGCTTGCTTCCAGCCGGGAACCTGATCATTACAACGAGCGGATTTTCCGTCTGGATGACCAATATGACAATGTCTACTATTTTCTCTCCTCGGATATCGAGGGGGGAGGGAGAATTCCTAAGGAGAAGGTGAAACTTGTCACTTTCGTCCACCAAGACGAGGATTTCCAGCTTGCCAGGTTTCATCTCCATGCCATGCCGAGTGCGGCCTTGGGGGTTGCTTTCTCATTCGGAGTGAGCACCTTCCACGTGCTGCATGCCGGGTCCTTGATCGACTGCTTCGTGCCGGACGAGGAGGGAAAGAAAAGGCACAGGAAGTTCATGAAGGCTTTGGAAAAGCTGGATGCCTCGTATGATATTGCTCTCGTGCCGGTCGATTTGGTGCATGTGGCGACCAGCGCACGGGAAATCCTTGACGGAAGAAACGTCAAGATGGTTTTTCCCATGGGTTTTCAGAATGACTGGGCTATAAGCCAGAAGCTGGCTAAAGCGCTCGGCAGGAAAGTGGTTGATGTCCATAAGAAGGGGCAGCGCTGGGAAGTGTGACCTAGAAGCTGATGGTCATGACCTCTTTCGTCTTTGGACTCAATGTGCTCTCCTCGCTTTCAATTTTGTATTGTGTGAGCGTAGCTTTTCCCATAGTCGAATCGTAATGGAGGATGTACCAGCATGGTGGTTGGTCGTCCAGCAGGTTCGGGCCGTTCAAGCAGGAGAGTGAGATTTCCTGGATGTCGCTGGTGATGTCATAGGGGCCGATAAGCATGTGCCGGTGCCCGTCGATGAAAGCGCTCACCTTGTATTTGGCCATGTCATGGATAAGCCTGGCTCTCTCCTCCTCGTTGGTCAAGGTAAGGTAGGTGTAGCGGATATCCTGGTCGGAAAGTGGCATGTGGCTGAAAAAGAGCTTCTTGCCGGAATCCGATCGCAAAGCGCTCTCCAGCTTGTCGATCTGGGTTCCTCCAAAGAATCGCCTTCCCGAGTCCAGTCCGTAGAGGCTGACATCTCCGATGACCACTCTCCATTCGCTTTGTCCGCAGGTGGAGAGGAAATGGTCCCTTCCGTCATCGCGCACATCATGGTTTCCTGGGGTAAAGAAGGCGGGGACTGTCCTTTGTGTCGTGGCAGAGCCGACAAAGTAGGCGTAGGTGTCGGAAAGCGATTCGAGATACTCTCTCTTTGCCTCGAGGTACTGGCTTTTGGCCGAGTCGTCGGTAAGGTCCCCAAGGTGGAGGATCAGGTTGATTTCGATTCCTCCCTCGCTCTTGTTGTTCTCATACCAGCTTTTGAACCATTGGAAGTTGTCGGGATATTTCTCTGCTTTCCGCCCTACATGGGTATCGGTCATGATCAATGCGTTCCAGTCTCCACTGATTCCCAAATCTATGGCATTGAAGTCTCCCGCATTCTCAAGATCGTCGTCCTGGTTGCCTAATAGCCCGAGGGAGCAAGAGGAGGCAAGAAGCAAGGTGAGAAGAGGGACAAGGAAACGACGCATCCTAAAACCTCCTTGTGATGACGGCGCTGAAATGGGCGAGCGTGAAACTGACCAGCTCGTTTGGCGCGGCGTCGGCGATCCGGGTTGCGCCGATGAGGGAGATAACCCACGCATCGTTGAGCTGGTACCCCACGGTGAGGCTCAGGATGGGGGAAAACCATTGGTACGAGTAGAGGAACAAGGTCGAGCTGTCCCACGCGAACTTGCAATCCAGCGGACCGTACTTTGCGCCAATCCATGCATGCATGGCAAAGTTGAGGTTGCAAAGGGGTTTGTCCATGTCGTTGTGGAAACGGAGCATGTGGTGGAGGCCGAATGTCATTCCCCCATACAGATGCTTGAAGCTGCCGCCAAGGCCGATGGAGGACTCCCCGTCAAGCACTGAGCCGTATTCATCCATCAAGGCATCCCCTTTCGCTTCCCAGACCCCATATTTGCCGATGGTGTCGTTCCAGGAGAGCGCTGCCTGCCAAGTGGGTTCACTGTGAAAACGGACTCCGGTGGTAAGCGCTTCGTGCGTGAAGGTGAGCTGTGTGTCAAAGCATGTATCGCTGAGTGTGCTCTCCGTATAGCCTGCCCGATAGGAGAGGGAGTTCGCTCCCAGGGGCATGAGTCCCAGAGCGCATGCCAGCATTGTCAGTCTCAACCACTTCCACATACCCCTATCTTAGGCTAATTGTTGATGATTATCCACATGGTTTGCAAATTAGATGCTGGTTTTGTGGTGTTGGGGACGAGTTATTTTGAACAGTTCTTGGAAATGAATCGTTCGCAAATCTCGTCAATCATATCCTTGCGGGCTAGATCCGCTATCCATCCTTGTGGCATTCCTTTTCTGCCATAGAAGAGTCCTGCAAGGCCTCCTGCGACACTGCTGGTGGTGTCTGTGTCTTCTCCAAGATTGACTGCCTTCAAGATGCAATCCTTGTAGCATGCCGTGTTGAGAAGGCACCATATGGCGGCTTCCAATGTGTCCACCACATAGCCGGAGCTTGCGATTTCTTCGCTGGGTGTCTCTTTAAAGTCTTCATGGAACAACCGCTGGAAATGGTTGGCTTCGAAGAGGCTTCGCTGGGTGCAGAACTCTTTTGCTTGCGCAATGCCGTTTTTGATGGCTTCGTGGAGCTCTTCTCCCTCAAGCAGGTGGAGTGCGATGGTGATGTAGATCTGGCATGCCATCTTGCTGCGCAGGTGCGCATGGGTTAGCGATGAGACATCCGCGGTAATCTCCATTGCTTGGCCATAGCTGATTTCTTTCGCCTTGAAATAGAAGGAGAGGGGAAGAATCCGCATCAAGGAGCCGTTGCCGTTGTTGTACTCGTCGGTCCCTCCACATTGGAGTACGGGCACATCGCGGATGTATTGGTCAATCGCCTGGTCTGTTGCGAGACCTATGTCGAAGACTTTCCCGTAGGGGGTGTACATGCCAAGTTCCACCCAGGAGCGGAACCTGTCCATCATGTCCAGATAATCGATACCGCCCGTGAGGCTGTCCAGCGTGCAAAGGGCAAGGGAGCTGTCATCGGACCATGTCCCCGGTTTTTGGTAATGGGTTCCGTAGCCGGTCATGTCGATGATGGGGTGTTCGGCAAGCTCGGAACGTGACATGAACTCAGCGGGAACTCCCACAGCATCGCCAATACAAAGCCCATACATGCCATCGTACACGGAATCTTGCAACAACATGCACCTATCTTAACAGGTTGGTGGCCGAACGGAAAGAGGCAAACGAAAAGAGGGTTGCCGAAGCAACCCTCCTGGTCCTGTAAGCCAAATGGTTACTTGGCGTTCTTCTGTGCAAGCAGGGACGAGAGCTCTTTCTTGTAGCGTCCGTCTTTGCGGTATTGCTTCAGATAGTAGTAGTAGCTGTTCTTGTTGTAGGCCTCGATGGCGACCTTTCTTTCCTGTGCCATGTCAAGGAAGGGCTTGACGTCGATGCCGAGAGCATTGACATAGGAGCCGTATGCTTCCATTCCCTGGTTCATCAAGTCAATGTAGGAGTCAATCTCCTCTTCGCTTGTCGCACCGTCAATGAGGGATGTGACAATCTCTTCCGCTTTCGCAAGAGCTTCCTGTGTGAGTTTTCCATCCGGATCGTTGGCGGGATCGAGGAGCTGCTCGGCGATTGCAAGCGCATCATCAACGGAGATGCTACTGGCGTCGGCCATTGCAATTTGTTCCGCAAGGGTCAAGCCTGTTTCCTCTGCGGCCTTTTGGGGAGCAGGCGCTTTCGTCTCTTGGACGGTTTTTTCGGATGCTGCATTCTTCTCGGTCGTCGCAGATGCCTTCTGCGGTTCGGCGGCAGGGGCCGCGGGAACTGCGGCGGGGGCAGATGGGATTTGCTCGACCTCTTGGGATGTGGTGGTGGCGCAAGAGGCCAGCATCGCAATCATAAGCAGGGCGGCGACGCCCAGGGAATACGTTTTCTTCATAATGAAAATCTCCTCGTAAGGTACAGACAAAGTCTGTCCTGTCTCTCATACTAACCCGATTTGAAATATATGGGCAAGTTGTTTCACAAGAGATAAACAACAACACTCCGCATAAGTTACTGACCTTGAAAAAATAATGTGATATAAACGGAAAAGAGACACAAAAGGGAGGCTTTCATGAAAAAGTTCCTTGCGCTGGCTATGTGCCTGGTAGTGTTGGCCGGATGCACCACTACACGGATTTCAAGAGTAAAAGAAGATAAGAAGATTGACCTTTCCGGCAATTGGAACGATACCGATATCACCATCGTTTCCGATGACATGATTGATGATTGTCTTCACGGACGGTGGTTGAAGATCGATACTGTGGGAAAGAAGCCCGTGGTCGTCATCGGCACCATCGAGAACCGTTCCAGCGAACATATCGACACCCGCATCATCGCCAAGAAACTTGAGGCGGCCATGGTCTCCAGCGGAAAGGTTGTCACGGTTTGTGATTTTGAGAACCGCGGGACATTGGAGGAGGCGAGAGCCTACCAGGCGAAAAATGCTTCCTCGAAGACGGCAAAGGCGAGCGGGAGTGAGACAGGGGCCGACTACATCCTTCTGGGCTCCGTCTCCATCAATGTGGACCAAAGGGGAAAACAAAGCGTCAGGACCTATTATGTTTCCTTGGAGCTTGTCGACATTGCTTCCGGTGAAAAGGTCTGGATAAACGAGAAGACTGTCAAGAAATATATCCAGAAAGACCATTTCAAATTCTAGCAGCGCATGCGTGGGGGGATTATGCTTCTTGCCGCAGCCAGCCTCCTGGCTGGTTGCGCAAGCACAGTGGATGTGCATAAGACCGAAATCGAGCTCTACCGTGGGGATTATGGGGAAGCTCTTCAGAAGGTGTATGAACAATCCAGCCATATCGAGAGCCGGCAGGGGCCGATTGTCCGTGCGCTTGATGTGGGGATGGTGCAGCATTACGCCGGAGATTATGCAGGGTCCAATGCCAGCCTGTCCGAGGCGGAGAAGCGTATAGGGGATGCGTATACCAAAAGCCTTACCCGCTCTGCTGCCAGCTTTGTCCTCAACGACAACACCAAGGAGTATCCGGGAGAAGACTTCGAGGACATCTACTCCAATGTGTTCATGTCCTTGAACTACGCCCATATGGAGAAAATCTCTGATGCCATGGTCGAGATACGTCGCTCTTCCGAGAAGCAACAGGTGCTGAAGGATATCTACAGCGAGTATAACCAGAGCCATGAGGAGAAGATCCATTTCACCCACAGTGCGCTTGCCTCCTGGCTTGGCATGCTTTTCAGCCATCATCTCGGGGATCGGAACGATGCGCAGTATTACGCGCGCCAGATTGATTCAGCGTTCGCCGATGAAAAAACAGTGTATCCTTTCGAGAAGCCGGAGGCGGCAGCCTATCTTCCAGTCGAAGAGGGCAAGGCAAGGCTTTATCTGCTCTCCTTCACCAACATAGAACCCCGCAAGCAGGAGGAGCGGACCTCGCTATGGACGCCAAGTGGCAATTGGATGACGGTTGCAACTCCTGTGTTGAAAACACGAGAGTCTGAAGTGTCCTCCATTGTCGCCGACCTTGATGGAAAAAAACGGCTTATACTGGAGAAGATTGAGGATATCTCGCAGATTGCCACGACTACCTATCTGCTCAAGGAGTCAGGAATTTATGCAAAGGCGATTATGCGGGCTACAGGAAAGCTGGTTGCCACGGACGTGGTGGATGTGCTCTCCCATGAGACGGCCGCTAGCAGCAACGACAAGAGCGGAGGAGTCTCCTTCCTTGCGGATATGCTGACCCTTGCGGCAAACCTGTTCGGCAATTTCTCCGAGCGAGCCGATGTGCGCATGTCCCATTTCCTTCCGGGGTGTGCCTATGTCGGGTCTGTCGATCTCGCGGCAGGAGAACATCTTTTGACGGTGACTTATATGGGCAAGGACCAGTCTATCCTGAAGCAGGAGCAGTTCACCATATTTGCCCAACAGGGAAAATTCCTTTTGATTGAGAGCTTTTGCCTTCGCTGAACACCCCCTCTGTCCTGGATGGCGTTGTGTCGTATGTCTTAAAGTTGATGCAGCGCCAGGGTCGGAAAGCCGGGTAATGCGTGATAAACATTATAGGAGCTCCCATATGCTTTCTTCGTTCGAAAGCAGGGCCTCCAGCTCAAACAGAACCATCTGCATCTTTTGAAAGTTGGAGCTTTTGCGTGATGTTCCCGGTTCAAGGTAAAGGCCGCGGTTGACTTCAACCATGATGGATTGGACTCTCTTGTCTTTCCGATAATACCGAAGCGGCACCATGGTTCCCGAATAGGGGGCATTGAAACCAACATGGAAATCCCTGCTTCTGAAGAAATTCTCCACAGTTGTTTCCAGTTGCTTCGAGGTGTGAAAGTCATCTGTGCCGATACATATTTCCGGTCGTTTTTCATTTTGATCCGGTTCATAAGGCAATGGCTGCGGAAAGAATGAGTGGCAGTCGAGGATGAGCGCTTTCCCGTTTTCGTTCAGCGAGGAGGTGACGGCGTCCGACAATGCGATGTGGTGGGGTATGTAGTATCTGCGCAGAATCTCATTCTTGTATTCCGGAGGACAATTTTTGATGGATTGGGTTTGGGAGCCTTTCTCATAGCAGAATCCCATACCTCTTTTCGCCATTGGTTCTTCTTCGTCGTGGCTGAAACGTTCCATGTCGCATACCAGTCGGCTGACAGGAGCGACAATCGCCTTTCCCGCCGCATGGTCGAACAATTCGTCCGTATACCAATCCGTCATTGCAAGTAGTTCCTGCGTGATTGCTTCGTCATGGAGAAGGAAGAAGTTGTTTTTGTCTTCGAACGGGATGTTGGTCGATGCATGTGGAATGTGCAAAATGAGCGAATGTGCCAAGATGGCCTCCTTTAGAAGGAATGTTTTAAGACGGCCTTCAAGTAGATATAAATCCCGTCTAATATAGAATTTATTATACCATAATAGAGCGGATGTGCAAACCTCTGTTTTACTCACCGAAATGCATGCTACTAGAATTTTTATGCATCATGTATTGACATGATTCTTTTCTGTGGCTATTCTCGGTCGCAACAAGAACAATGGCGTTCTGGACCTGTGGGGTTCGGAATGTCTTTTTTTATGCCTAGGGGTGCGCGATGGGTGAAATGGTTCGTGTGGAGCATTTGAAAAAGAACTTTGGGGACCTTGAGGTTCTGAAGGATATCAACCTGACTGTTCGGGAGGGGGAGAAGCTTGTCATTATCGGGCCCTCCGGGTCCGGGAAATCCACCTGTATCCGTTGCATCAACTTCCTGGAGGAGCCGACAAGCGGAAAGGTCTATGTGGCGGGCAACCTGGTTACCCGGAAGAATCATCTGGAGATTGCCAAGAAGTATTCCTCGATGGTCTTCCAGCAATTCAACCTCTATCCCCATTTGACGGTTCTTGACAATTTGACATTGGCACCCATCAAGCTCCAGCACGTGCCCAAGCGTGAGGCGAGGGATCGTGCATTTTTGGCCCTCGGCCGCGTGGGATTGGAGCAAAAGGCGGGAGCGTATCCTTCCCAGCTTTCGGGAGGGCAGCAGCAGCGAGTGGCAATTGCACGCGCGCTTTGCACCAAGCAGCCGCTCATCATGTTCGACGAGCCGACAAGCGCACTGGACCCGGAGATGGTGGGGGAGGTGCTCAAGGTTATGGTGGAGCTCGCCAAGGAGAACATCACGATGATTTGCGTGACCCACGAGATGGGTTTTGCGAGACAGGTCGCCGACAGGGTGATCTTCATGGATGGCGGCTACATCCTCGAAGAGGGGACTCCGGAGCATTTCTTTACCAATCCGACACAGGAAAGGACACGGCTTTTCCTTAGCAAGATTATTCATTGATTCCCGTGAGGGAAGAAGGAGAGAGAAGATGAAAAAGACAGGTTTGTGTGTGATGGCTCTGATTATGGCCGGGACCATCTCCCTTTTTGCCCAAGGCTCGAAGGAAAGCTCCGCTTCCTCCAGCTTGGACAAGATTCGCTCTGCCGGAGTGCTGAAGGTTGGCTGTAAGACGGATGTTCCCAACTTCTCGCTAGAGAACACGGCGACGGGGGAATATGAGGGATTCGAGGATGACCTGGCCTATGCGATTGCAGCGGACATCTTCGGGGTGAGTCCCAGCGAAGCCAAGGAGAAGAAGCTGGTCTCTTTCACTGGTGTCACTGCAAAGACCCGTGGCCCTTTGCTGGAGAACGGCAACCTTGACCTGGTCATCGCCACCTTTACCATCACCGAGGCTCGCAAGGAGACATACAACTTCTCCACCCCCTACTATACCGATGCGGTCGGACTTCTGGTCAACAAGGACTCCGGAATCTCCTCAATCACCGATCTTGATGGCAAGATTGTCGGTGTCGCCCAGTCCGCAACCTCGAAAGAGGGTTTCCGCGCCTATGTTGCGTCGAAGTCTTTGGATGTGAAGCC
>CAVESN010000001.1:0-9881 GCA_963618365.1 Bacteroides uniformis | reverse complement strand
GAAGCCCACTTTCCAGGAGTTTGACGGATATCCGGCTCTTGACCAGGCGCTTGCCACCCATCAGATTGATTGCTTCAGTGTCGATCGCGCCATCCTTTCCGGGTATGTGAACGAGTCCAATATGCTGCTTCCCGACCGGTTCGCAGAGCAGGACTACGGAGTTGCAAGCGCAAAGGAGAAGAAGGATCTATCCCAGGAGGTGGAGAAAGTGATCACCACCATGCTTTCTGACGGCAGCATGGACTCTCTTAAAACCAAGTGGCATTTGCTCTGAGAGAGTGAATCGGGAGAGAAGAAGATGATAAAGGGTCTGTTTTCCGCTCGACGATGGATGGCTCTCTTTGAGGCTGTCGGGGAGTATTATCTCCCCGGGTTCTTGATGACGCTGCGCATCGCAGTGGTGGGTCTTCTGGTCGCATTGGTGCTGGGTGCGCTTTTTGGAGTTTGCTCTTCCTCCAGAAATCTTTTCTGCCGTGTGGCAGCGCGCATCTATGTCGAGGTGATTCAGAACACTCCGCTGGCTTTGCAGGTGATGTTCTACTACTCGGTGCTTCCTTTTCTCTTCTCCTCTTCTGGGTTCCGCATTCCCAAGTTTGTGCTTGGAGTCATTGGTGTGGGCGTCTATCATGGCGCCTATATCAGCGAGGTAATACGAGGTGGCATTGAAGCGATTCCCAAGGGGCAGAGTGAGGCGGCGCAGAGTCAGGGGTTCACCTATTGGCAGACAATGCGGCTGATCATTCTTCCCCAGACGATCCGTATTATCATGCCACCCCTTGCCAACCAAGCGTTGAACCTCGTCAAGAACACTTCGATTCTCTCGATGGTGGCGGGAATGGACTTGATGTATTTCACTGATTCTTGGGGTGCCGATTACGGCTATTTCGCGCAGGCTTACCTGACAAGTGCCTTGCTGTATTTTTGCATGTGCTTCCCGTTGGCGCGGCTCGCGCGGTATCTGGAAATCCGCTCCATGCATAGTGGCAAGGAGGCTTGCTGCCATGCGTGAGCTATTTTTGCAAATCTTCACCCAGGCCAATGTCCTGTTCCTTTTGAAGGGGCTTGCCATGACGGTGGAGATCGCCTTTGTCGCGACATTGCTTTCCATCCTCTTCGGCACGCTACTTGCGCTGATTAGGACCTATGCTCTAGGCCATATGCGCATTCTCGGCAATCTTGTTGCGGCCTATACTGAGTTCTTCCGCTGCACTCCCAACCTGCTTTGGATCCTGTGGCTCTATTTCACGGTGCGTGGCAGCAACATCGCGGTTTCCGTGCTTGCCATAACCCTCTTTACCAGTGCGGTCATGTGCGAAATCTTCCGCGGAGGGTTGAACGCCATCCCCAAGGAGCAATTCGAGGCTGCACGGAGTCAGGGGTTCAGCCCTGTGCAAACCCTGCGCTTCATCATCTTGCCACAGATGTACCGAATGGTTTTGCCCTCCTTGGTCGGACAGGTCATCACCGTCATCAAGGACACTTCGTTTTTGAAGATGGTGGATGTGCCGGAATTGATGCGTAATGGTTCCGTCATCCTTGGATCGGTGTATGATGTAAGGGGCATGCTGATGCTGTTTGCGTTCGAGGGAGCATGCTACTTCATCGTCTGCTTCTCTCTTAGTTGCGTAGTCCGTGCCTATCAGAAGCGGATTATTTAGGAGGAATCCATGCAATATTCCATTTCTCTCATACGGGACTTCGGAAGCCTTGGCCGTTCGATTGCCAGAACCCTTTCCCAGAAACTGGGGATAGAGTTCTATGACCGCGATATCGTCGAGCAGGTCTCGCGCATGCTGAAACTTCCTGTTTCCACGGTGAGCAAGAAGGAAGAGAGCTCCAAATGGAGATACAAGATGTTCCCCTTGGGAAGCGAGGATGTGATCATGCAGGACATGATCTTCGAGGTGCAGAAGGAGATAATCCTTGGTTTGGCCAAAGAGAAGAGCTGCATCATCGTCGGTCGTTGCTCCGACGCAATTCTCCAAGATCAACCCAACCACTTGAACATCTACATCCATGCTCCGATATCACAGCGCATTGAGAACTGTGTGGAGAAGCTCGGGATGAATCCCTCCGAGGCGCGGCACATGGTGCTCTCCGTGGACAAGGCACGCAAGGCTTACCATAAGAAATATGCGGGATTCCTTCCCGGGAACCAGGACCACCACCACCTCTGTATCGATTCCTCCGTGCTCGGGGTGGAGGGGAGTGCGGACTTGATCGCCTATTTCGTGAAGAAAAGATTCGGGGAATGAGACAAGAGAGAGCAGGAATGAAAAAGAACCGCAAGAGCGGTTCTTTTTTCACGCAAATCTGATTGGTTGGAGGCTATCAGAATCGAACTGACGACCTTCTGCATGCCATGCAGACGCTCTAGCCAACTGAGCTAAGCCCCCGTCGCAAAAGAACAATAGCCGTTCCTTCGAAGAAATGCAAGTGGTGGGATAAAGATTTCTGTGGATTAAAGCCATGCATGGCTTCTCACATCTGCGTGATGATCGTGATGCAATCTTTTACCATCACATGCAAGGTGCGGTCCTTCTGTTTCAGATACCACGAACCCCTGTGCGGGCACTCCGTGCACTTGAGAAGGAGCGAGTCGTGGCGGAAGCATGAGCGGCTGATGAAGAGGGGGAGGCTGAAGGAAGGTGCAAGTACGCCCGGCAGGAACGGCCAATACCCTTTGGTGAAGGATTGGGTCTCAAGCCAGAGATAGCCTCCCACAAGGCTCTCCCCCAATTCGGCCTCCATTTCATCTGCGCTGAAGCTGTTCCCCAGATAGAGGTAGATGTCACAAAAGAACTTGCATTCCGGGTGCCGTTTCGCCCAGCGGATCTGGGCGACATTGTTCAAGCCGAAACGCACCTTCTCCAGATTGCCGCTGGCTTTGAGCTTCTCGACGATGAGATCCAGAGCCTCGTAGTACTCTCTCTCCTTGAACATGAGGGGGGAGAGGGGAAGATAGTACTTGGAGAGCACCATGTACATTCTTGTTTCCGGTGCATCTTGCTGCGCCACCATTGCCACATCAAGCCATGGCACCTGGTTCCGGTCGCTGAGCATGTTCCTTAGGGGAAGCATTTCCCTCATCTCCATCGCTCCGTTTTTTCTTGCAAGCGGGGTTTCCATGTATGTTTCGAGCAGGGAGTCCAGTGTCTTGTACCAATCTCTGCGCATGGTTTTCATCTGCGAGATGGGATAGAAGATCTCCTCGAGTGGCAGGTGGCTTTGGTTGTCGATTGCAAGCTTCTTGAGCGAGAAGTAGCTCTTGTCGCTTTGCCGCAATAGTTCTTCCATTTCCTTTGGAAAATTCCGTGGCTTTTGTGCCTTGTCCAGTACAAACGGATACCGTTTGACTACTTTCTTCCCAAGGAAAGGAAGAGAGGTTTCCATGCCAAGCTGGTTTTCCTTGATATGGAGAATCATCTCTAATTCCATGGTCGCAGGTGCAAGGTCCTTTCCCAGAAGCGGGAGCGTCTGGTCGTGGCGGCTGATGCAATAAAGGTCTTCTCCCTCCCTTGGCTCGACCTCTCCTTCGGGAAGACCAATGACCACCGTCTGCCCGGCAACTCCTTCGGAGAGGTAATGCAAGTATGCGTCACGGAGTTTCGTGAGGCCGAATTGTACGACGCCGACAGGTTCTGTGCCACTTGGAGTGAAATAGGAGATTCCGTCACGCAATGAAATCGGTTCGGTGAGAGTGACCACCGCACCATGGCGGGAGAGCTGGCTCACTTTTCCTATCTTGATGCCTCTGTGGCGGGGATAGCTGGTTGAGCCCAGTGTGGTCTCCCTCGGAGTGAAATCAGCTTCCTTGCGTCCGTAGTCTGTCAGCCAACCACCGGTTGAGCGGCGGGAGAAGACAGTTTGCAGCGACTTCTTCAGTGGTTTGGTCTCTTTTCCCCCGTCGAGCAAAGCACGGTAGTATCTTGCTGCCGCAAGTGTGTACGCAGGGGCCTTCATCCGCCCTTCCACTTTCAGCATGTCGATTCCCATCTCCTTGAGCTTTTCTACCGCTTTGGTTCCGTCGAGGTCGCTCATGCTGAGCCACCATGCCTTGCGTCCTAGTGGCCTGGGCGAGAGCTCCGCGGGACGGAGTGGATCTTTCTCAATGTCAAACCAGGAGCGGCAGATTTGTGCGCATGCTCCTCCGTTTGCGCTTCGATTGCAGAGTTTCGCACTTGCCATGCATAGCCCGCTGAATCCGTAGCAGAGCGCGCCATGGATGAATACTTCCAGCTTGACATCCGGGCAGGATGTGCGGATTTTTCCTATTTCTTCGATGGTAAGTTCCCTGCTGAGCACGACTTGCTTGAACCCGAGATCCTGCATCTCCTTCACTCCTTCGATGGTGTGGACTGCCATCTGGGTGGAGGCATGCATCTCAAGGTTCGGAAAATCTCTCCTGCATAAGCGGGCAAGGCCCAGATCCTGGAGGATGATGCCGTCGCAACCGATGAGGGATGCTTGCTTGAGCAGCTTGTAGGCTTCGGGTATCTCCTCATCCGTCATCAGCGTGTTGATGGCGACTATGATCTTTTTGTGGTGGGCGCGGGCATAAGAGCTGATCCTTCTGAATTCATCGAAGGTGAAGTTCTTCGCCTCCTTGCGGGCTGAGAAGCGATTGAATCCGAGGTAGATGGCATCAGCCCCTCCCTCGAAAGCCGCCAATCCGGCTTGCATGCTGCCGGCGGGAAGTAACAATTCGGTCATGCCTCAACCCTAGACCAAGAGCAGGGAAAAAGCAACAAAAGGACGGAAAGTTGAAAAGAAGGAGGAGTGTTCCCTCTTTTCACAAAAAGAAAATCTTCGGTAGAATAAGAAGACTTCCTAGACAAGTCGTATTTTCATTCCTTAAGGAGCTCTTCATGAGTACGAAGATGCTGTACGGTCCTGCGGACAAACCTCCCCTTTCCAAATGGATTCCGCTGAGTATCCAGCATGTGTTCGCCATGTTCGGCGCAACCATTCTGGTCCCTATTCTTACGGGAATGGATATCAACACCGCCCTGTTCACCGCAGGTACCGGCACGTTGATTTACATTCTTTGCACGGGTGCGAAGGTTCCAGTCTTTTTGGGTTCCTCCTTTGCATTCATTCCTGCGCTGACCACGGTAACTGCAGCGTACGGCCTCCCTTATGCGATGGGTGGCGCCCTTTTCAGCGGCATCACCTACCTCGTGGTTGCCGCCATCATCAAGAAGGCGGGAACCGGATGGCTGAACAAGGCGTTGCCTCCAGTGGTTATCGGCAGTGTCATCGTTGTCATCGGCATGAGTCTCGCACCTTCCGCACTGAACATGGCCATGTATCCCAATTCCGATGCGTCCCAGGGATACTCCCTGGTTCTTTTCTCGATTGCCATGGTGACTCTTGCGGTAACAGTGGTCGTCAACATCTACGGCAAGGGGTTCATCAGTGTCATTCCGGTGCTCTTCGGCCTGGCGGCTGGATACATCTTTACCTTGGTCATGGGATGCTTCTTCCCTGCGTATCATCTGATTGACTTTCAGGGAGTGCGCGATGCCGCATGGTTCGGACTTCCCCATATGCGGCTTCCCAAGTTCAACGCGGTCGCCATCCTGACTTTCATCATCGTAAGCTTCGCCACCATTTGCGAGCACTTGGGCGATACGCTCACCGTCAGCAAGGTTGTCGGCAAGAACTTCTATGAGGACCCGGGTCTTCACAGAACTCTCTCCGGCGACGGTCTTGCCTCTGCTTGGGCTGCGCTCTGGGGCGGTCCTCCCAACACCACCTATGGAGAGAACATCGGCGTGCTCGCCATCACTGGCGTCTACTCGGTTTACGTGGTGGGTGGAGCTGCGGTCTTCGCAATCTTCCTCTCCTTTTTCCCGAAATTCGGAGCCTTGATCCACACCATCCCCAATCCTGTTCTTGGTGGAATCTCGATGCTATTCTTCGGCATCATCTCCTCCAGCGGTCTCAGGACGTTGGTTGAGAGTGGCGTTGATTATCAGGACAAGAGGAACCTGACTATCAGCAGTGTCATCATGACCATCGGTATCGGAGGCGGCATGCTGCAGTTCGCCATCGACTCCGAGCTGACATTCAGTCTTGGTTCTGTTGCCTTGGCGACACTTATCGGCATCATCCTCAATCTGGCTCTTCCTCACAAGAAGTCTGAGTAAGTGGGATTCTTGCTTGGAAATGGTCACCTTCGGGTGGCCATTTTTGTATCTAAATCTGTACCAGAGTCCCCTCTTTCGGATACAGTCGTGGCATGTATTGCTATACGTTGCTTGCAAGTGATGATGCATTCGGCCAACAATACCGAACGTGGAAGGAAAAGGGGCTCTCCTCTGTCGCCATGGATTTCGAAGGAGAGTTCAACCTCCATGTCTATGGTGAGCATCTTTGCTTGATCCAGTTGTTCGATGGAGAAACCTATTTCATAGCCGATCCGTTCAAAATCTCCAAGGATACGCTTGCGCCCTTCTTCACCGATAAGGATTTGGAGAAGGTGATGTTCGCCGCTGACGGGGACGCATCTCTTGTGCGCAAGGTCTATGGAATTCAGATGGAGAGGATATGGGACATCAGGGTGCAGGCCCTTGCCCTTGGCTACAAGGGAAACCTCAGCGGCTTGATGGAGATGTATGGTTTGGAGCATCCCTTGGAGGACAAGAAGAAAAACCAGATGACCAATTGGATGCGGCGTCCCTTGGATGAGCATCAGGTCCAATATGCGCTTGGTGATGTCGCACAGCTTTTGGCGCTCAAGAAAATCCTTTCCGTCAAGGTGGAGGAAAAGAAGCTTACCAAGCAGGTTGCGCGGCAGATGAAAGTGTGTGCCATCGCCAAACACCCGGATCGCCCGGGGTGGACAAAACTCCCGGGATACCTACGCATGTCTCCGGTCGAGCAAGCGTATGCCAAGCAACTCTATGAAGCACGCGACGAGGTCGCGCGGAGAAGGAATGTTCCTGCGAGCAAAGTGCTGGATAAGCATTTGCTTGCCGACCTTGCCCGTTCCTGCGCCAAGAACCCGGAAGCCTGGAGGGGGAGAGTCCATGACGGGGAGCTGCTTTCCTCGATAGGTGCAAAGCTTACCGACCTCTCTCTACCCCCTCGGTGAGGGCCCGAATCCGGGATTGCTCACAACTCTTTGCCACAAGGTAGAGAACCCGTGATGTGGGGGTGGGGATGTGGTGCTTTTCTCCGAGGCGAACAACTGTTCCGGTGAAATACTCGTTTTCCGTTTTCCTTCCCGCAACCATGTCCTGAAACATGCTGGTCATGCCGTTCTTGTCTAGAGAGGCGATGGTCTTGATGTTCTCCTCGCACATCGCATCGGTCAAGGTAACCCCCTCCGCCCGTGCCACGAGAATCACTTCATGGGAGACTTCCCTTGCAAGGGCAAGCAAGCTTTGCTGCCCAAAATCCCCATAGCCTGACCAGGTGATAGCACTGAGGGTATTGAATGCAGTGTTCAGCATGAACTTCTTCCATTGCGCCTGGCGGATGTCTGAAGGGACAGTATAGGCGATGCCGCTCTTCTGAAAGAGTTGCTCGATGGCGCATATGCGTAGGGTTCGAGTATTGTCCTTCTCGCCGAAGACAATCTGTCCGGGAGAGGTGAAATCGATGCGGTTGGCACTATGCTCCGAGCTCATTCCGACGGCAAAGGCATAAAGCACATGCTCTTTCCCGAACCGCCGGGAGAGAATCTCTTCACTTTCGGTTCCGTTGAGGAGACTGATGATGGCGGTATGTTCACCGACAGCCTTCGCGACTTGCTCCTTCGCCTCTTCAAGCTGCAGGTTCTTGGTGGCGATGATGACAAGGTCTGCAACCTTTGCATTTTCAGGCTCCACATAGGAGAAATCGATCTTTTCCCCGTTCAGGAAAATCCCCTCGCTACGGTAGCGTTCCAATCGTTTACCAGAGGCAATCACCTCAAGGTGTTCTTTGCCGAGGAATGCATTGATTCTTGCTCCGAAAAGGCAACCTACCGCACCAACCCCGATAAGGGCGACATTCTTGATTTCCATGGGACAAGGGTAGCACAGGGACCTTATGCAAGCAAGAAATCCAATACATCAGTTTCGCAGGGTTTCGTTGCCAATGTGCAAAAATGTACAGCAGCTTCAGTTCTGTAACAGTTCAGCCCTAGAGAACAAATAGCCATGGCCTACCGATCTGTTCCGATTTGGTTGGAACAGATTGGAATGGCGTGCAACGTGGATGTGGATTCTTCTTTTGTTGTTAGAAAACGCTGGCGCCCGTGGATGCGATTTGGACAAGCGCGGCAAACACTGGGATGCCCCGTTTCCTGCATGACCTTATGACGCTCATGATGTCGCAGCACATCTTTCTCCCGGACGTCTGCCGGAAGCCGCCGCTGACCTTCGTGCGCCCCTTAATGAACCTCAGGTCCTTCTCGCTCGTGTTGTTCGCAAACTCCACCTTGAAGTTCGTGGCGAACCGGAGATGGTCGTCCTTGTACTTTTCGAGCCTTCGCAGCAGGGCCCGCTCCTCGTCCCTCGCATATTTTGGCACCTTCGGGTCCTTGCTCTGCCCCCATCCCTTCCTTATGGCCTCGTCGTACTTTCGGGAGAATTCCGCCATCCGCTCGCCGGAGAACGAATGCGCCCCGGCGGCGAAGAGCCTCTGCTTCTCGTCCTTCATCTTGTACAGGAGATCCATGAGATCGTTGCCCCATTCGTGTCCGGTCTGCTCCTTGTTCTTCCTGCAATACCGGTGCAGGTGCTGGTTGCATTCCGCGTTGTCCCGCCCGAAATGCTTGAGGGATGTCTCGTGGTCGGCCATCACCGTCCCGCGGTATCCGCCAAGCACCGCCGTCTTGCCGATGTCCTCGATCCTTTTGGTCTCCTGCGCGCTAAAGACCACGCTCCTCTCGTCGCTGGCGTTCCTCACGTAGGTCTCCTTCCCGTTCTGCCTCGTATATGTGGCGTCGGTATAGAGAACCTCGCCGTTCATGAGGTCCGATTCAAGCTTCGCTATGCTTTGGGCGGACTTCTCCGAGATTTCCCTGCAGAAGTTGTAGCAGCTGCCCTCGCTGAGGCTTATCGCCTCCCCGGTGATTGTCCTGACGAGGTCCCCGATCTTGTCGGTGGGCATGTTGCACTCCCCGTAGCAGTATCCGGCAAGCGCCTTGAGGCTCGAGTCGTAGGTGACGTCCGAGAAATGCTCGGGGGAAATGGCCGCGCCACCGTAGTAGCGGTACTCCTTGACCACCACCGTCGTGCGTATGCCGATGACATACTTCTTCCTGCACTTCCCGCAGGATGCGTCGCCGACCTCCACCACCTCGTGCTCGCATCTCCCCTTGTTGTCAAGAAGGAATTTCTCCACCGCCTGCCGGGTGAGGGTGAATCCGCGATGGCTTTTCTGCCCGCCCCTGCCCCTTTTGCTGGGGCCGTGTCCCGAGGCGGCCCTGTCCCCGTACTCGTTCTGGGCCTTCGGCCGGTGGGAGTGCGGATCAACCCCGATTTGCCCCTGCGACGGCGCAAGCGAGGTGTTCGCGGGCGTGTTGTCCGCAACCGACTTCAACCGGGAAACCTCGTTGTCGCTTTTCTCCAGGGCCTCCCTCAGCCTGAGGATCTCCGCATCCTTGCGGCGAACCTCCGCGCGCAGGCAAGCCATCTCCTCCCTCAGCGCGGGAATCCTCACCTTCTCGAGATGGTCGATTTTCTCGTACGCCGCGCAAAGGTCCCCGTACAGCCCTCCATGGCAGCCGCCCGACCGGACCATGCTACCTGCCCTCATGGCGGTGTAGTTTGAAAAACTCTTTTGTATCTGCATTGAAGAAATAATCTGGCCTTGTTTCTGAAGAATTAAACTCTATTTCCTTCGAGTAATCTCTGAGCACAATCCCTCATCATTTCAGTTTCAAG